>CAYPTI010000008.1:0-25898 GCA_964413525.1 uncultured bacterium
GGCGTTCAAGGGACCGACGTAATTGGGTTCGAAGTCTACCGTCGAATGTCAGGGTCCCCTGGTCCGAGGATTCTCGGAGAGCCGTCAGGTGTTGTTCGTACTGGTCCGCGAAAAGCGGAGCGGTAGAGGACCCGCCAAGCACGGAGTCAAGAAAATTCCCCAGCAACAGTTCAATGTGATTGAGCCAGAGTCTGGTTTGTTTGGCAGTTGTGTCGCTTTCATTCAGGTCCACAAGAAACTGAACTTCCTCCGTGACGCCGTCCATAATTCGGCGCTGGACAGACAACGGACGATTGTAATTGGCAACCGGTTTGGACGGTGGTTGGTTGGTTTGTTCGGACGACTCGTCTCGAGAGGAATCGGACTCCTCGGAATCCCGGCCAAAGATGATGTCAAAAACTCTTTCGATGTCGTCCTTTTCATCTTCCTCTTCCGCGGACTGATCACGCCGGGATTCCGCCTGAGCTCGTTCTTCCTCCCGTCGTTCATAGGCCCGAATCTGGGCGTCCAGGGCGTTTCGGGTGACGAGGTGATGGGCCTCGTATACGGCCAGCAACCGTTGATGGATCCGGTCCGGGTTCATGTCCGGACCGTTGTTCGAGTCCGTTTCTACTTCGCTGATTAATTGTTGAAGACGTCTCAATAAATCCTCCGAGGATTGGGTCAAATTCGACGGTGCTTGCCCATTGGTTTCCGGCCACTGTTTCACGGTCTCCTCGAGGGCTAAGTGGTAGGAGTCAAGCACCTGCAGGGAGGGTTTTGTAGCCGTGTTCAAGACCGACTCGGCGGAGGATGGGGATGCGAGGAGAAGACCGAGGGCAAGGATTGCACACAGACAGATCGGTAGGGATCCAGGGAAGCTTTTCAGATCCACGAGCATCACTCCTCATCCTAACTTATCTGGATATTCATTCTATCATATAGATCTGACTCCTGCTGGATTTCAGAATAAAGGTTTAAAAGCTTGTTGTCGAACAAGGAATCGACGCCGTCCATGAATCAGCACGGTATCCCTTTCCGAAAATCTTAAATCATGGCTATCAATAGGGGGGTTCGACGGGAAGAAGGAACGGAGAAGAGGTTATTCAAACGGAGACCGAACAAGACCGAGAAAAAGGAATCGAAAATTCTTTGGTTCCGATATTAGGCTCCACAACCGGGGAAAGAATGGTGCCGGAGGCGGGAGTCGAACCCGCACGGGCCCAACGGCCCAAGGGATTTTGAGTCCCTCGCGTCTGCCAGTTCCGCCACTCCGGCTTCCTCGTTCGGATTACTGACTCGAAAACGGTGTCATGGTACGCCGAACGGACATCCTACCGCAATGAGGGGCCATGCTACCACCGTCCGGTACAGAACCTTCCTCTTGGTAACCGCTGCCATCGCCGGATGAAATCGTGGGATCATGACAGACCGGAGGCTGGCGAGGATCGCCCGGGAACGGGTTGGTTGAGAGAGTCCAGCGGGGAGGAGAAACTAACCGCCGCCGGAGGTATCGAGTTCTTCCTCGACGAAGGTCACGTGCTCGTTGGCAACCGGATCGTACTTCTTGATCTCAATGTCGTCCCGGTCGTTTAGCTTGTTCTTCTCGGTGGTGTAGAAGTACCCCGTACCGGCCGTGCTGACCAGTTTGATTTTTTCTCGTGCTGCCATCGCTACATCGCTCCTTTCAGAACTGACTGAGGTTGGGGGAGCCCGCCGACTACCAACGCGGGGGCGAAATCAACGACTGAAGCCTATCAAGCGGTGCGGGGGGTTAAATATCTTCCCCGCGGTCCCGGAGTTCCTGGACGACGGTCTCGATGCCTTTTTTGTCGATGGTCCGGATGCCCTGCTGGGAGACCGTGAGCTTGATCCAGCGGTCCTCACTCGGGAGGTAAAAACGCTTCTTGTGAAGGTTCGGTTTCTGCCTCCGCTTGGTCCGGTTGTTAGAATGGGAAACGTTGTTTCCGGTAAGCGGTTTCTTGCCGGTGACCTGACAGTAACGTGCCATTATGATTTCCTTTCCTGCAGTTTTCCGTTCTGGAATTCTCACAACATGCAAACCATGATTATAGCTCGAAACCGGGCGATAGCACAACAAAATCAAATCGAAGGGAACCCGTATGAAGATCACCGTATTGATCACCTTTCTCCGCCAGACCGATTTTTTGCTGGAAGCGGTGGAGTCGGTTCTGTCCCAGCGGACCTGGCCCCACCAGGTGATCCTGGCGGGTTCCGCCCACGCCGAGTCCACGGTTGAACTGGCCGAGATGTACGAGCAGGAAGTGGATGAGTTCCTGGTGTACGGGGGAGGGAACCCGACCCACGGGGCCCTCCGACGCCAGACCCTACCTCACATAACGGGGGACGCGGTCCTGCCCCTGAACGCCGGACACTGCCTCTACACGGGTACCATCGACCGGTTCCGGGAGGCGGGAAGCCAACCGGTGACCCTGGGGTCCTACCTCCGGATCGCGGCCGACGGGAGCGAGGCCCAACTTCCGGACCGGGCACCGGAGACCTTCGCCGATCACCTCCGGCTGGGGCCGGTACCGTCCGGCTGCCTGCTGGTGAGGACGGACTGGCTGCGGGAGCGGGACGATTGGTTCTGGCAGCGGGCGGAGGGACCGCTGTTTTCCTTCGCCGTCCTCGAGCAGGCCCGAACCGAAGGGTCCCTCGGGTTCGTCCCGGAACCGGTGCTTGAATGCTGGTCCTACGATGAGGGACCGGTCTGCTGGCTTCCGTCCGTCTGGGAGGCCCTGGGCACCTGGTTGCGGGAACCCGACCGCCGCTCGGACCTGTGTCCGGTCCTGCGTTCCATGCTTGAGACCGGGGGACCGGACGTGGCCGGTCGACTGCTCGACCGGTTCTGTGACCGGGAGGAAGGGGACGGGGAATCAACCCGTACGACCTGGAGTCAGCCACCCCGACCCCCGCTGGAATAAGCCTCGCGCGGTGATTGGACGATCGTTCCCTCCGGTGATAAACTGCCGTCTGTATTCAGCCGGGCGTTTGCCGTCCGACCAATGGACCAATGGAGGAACGGAAACCGCCCGGGCGGAGAAACCAACCTGCCAATGTTCTTTGAAGGGAGCTGAACCGGCTCATGCCCACGGTACGATTCATCAGGGAAGGCATTGAAGTCGACGTCGACGAGGGGGCCAACCTGCGGGACGTCGCCCGGGAAGTTGGGGTTGAGGTCTATCCGAAACCGTTCTCCTACGGACTCAACTGCCACGGATGGGGCCACTGCGGAACCTGCCGCGTGTACATCAATCCGGCGACCCAGGAGGGAGCGTCGGACCTGAGTTTCTGGGAAAAACTTCAGTTTTACACCGCGCTGCCGTTCAGTTTTTCGCTGGTGAATTTCTTTGACTTCATCGGTCACGAGGATGAGCTCAGGCTGTCCTGCCAGGTCACGGTCGAGGACGACATCGAGGTGTACACCCGTCCGGCGGTCAACTGGTACGGGGACCCTCGCTGGCAGTACGACGTGGACAACCCCGCCCTCGCGGGTCACGCCAGCCTCTCCGAGGGACCTCCCCAGACGCCCTTTGAGGAAGGAGAAATGCAGGAGCTCGAGGACGAAGAATCCTGAGCCACCGAATCACGACCCGTTCCTAGTCCTGCACCGGTGAACTCGTGAACCTTCCGTTCGCTGCTCCGGCGGTCAGCAATCCGCTCGGAACCCTCCGCGGGCTCACTATTTTTATCCTTTCCACGGGGTTGCTACTGGTTCTTTCCTTCCAGCCGGGTCCGGCTCAGGCCGAGGAAGTCCTGCTGGACTGGACCGACGCCGAGGTCACCGAATCATTTGTGGATCCGCAGGTTCTCGAACGGGCTCCCGACGGGCGTCTCGCCGTCTGGGACCGGGCCCTTCAGCGCTGGTTGATCGTGGACCCGGAGGACTCATCCCCTCCCTTGCTTGATCCCCGGCGGGTCCATCGTTCGATCGCCTCCGGAACCCGGTTGAGAACCCTGCTGGGAACCGGGACTCCCCGTGGTTTCTGGGACGCGTCCAACAACTTCTGGGCCTACTTTGCCGAGGAACTCAACGGGGAGACGATCCCCCTGCGGACCCGGGTCGGGGAGCCTCACCGGTATCGATTGCCCGGTCCCGTGGACGGAATCAAGAACGTCGGCGATCGGTGGATCGTCGCCCGCCCGGACGGCCGGCTGGACGTTCGGGATCCCTACCTTTCCGACACCCCGCTCGAGACGATTGACAACGGCATGGACGGGGACATCCAGGACGTCACCGAGGCGGGAGACGTCCTGATCCGCGAGGGGAACGAGTTCGTCCGCTACCGCGATGGCGACCGGCAGGACTCCCGCCGGTTCGAGCCGGAGGGACGGATGACCGCGGACGGGGACACGATCTATTACCACACGGAGAACCGTCTCGTTCGGTTAAACGAGGACTTCAGCGTTGAGTTAACCTACCGACTGACGGGGGTCGACCGGCTGCGGGATCTGACGATCCGCGACAACGTGCTCTACGCTCTGACCGACCGGGGACTGGAACGGGCGCGACTGTCCCAGCAAGCCGGAGGGTTCTTTATTTCCAGCACCCGGGTCTCCCCCGAAATCCTTATAGAAACCGTTTCCCCCCGGGAGGTGCCTTCGGACACGGAGGAATCGTTCTGGCTGCAGCAGACCGACACGGGTCTGGAGGGAGTCCTCCGGAGATCGGACGGTTCGTCCCGGACGTTCACGGTCGAGGACGACGTTCGTCGAACCAACGACGAAGACCTTCCGATGGGCCTGGTTCAAGCCAGGGTTCACGAGGAGAGTTACTGGCATCCGGACGGCCGGTTTTACCATTACTTCGAGGACGACGGAGTGGTCGAGGCCTTTGACCGGGAGGGCCGGCTGACCTCCGCCGTTGAACTGAATCCCGCGGAAGACATCAACCGGCTGTTTGGCCTCGAGCGTCCCGATTTCCTGGGGGCGGATTCGGAACGAATTCTGTTCACGGCCACGGCCGTGCTGCCGGAGCGGGGTCCGCGCCGGGTCGTGATGGTCTACGATCACGAGGGGACCCTGAGGCGGTTTTTCCCCCTGCAGCATTCCGTTTCGTCGGACGGGATCCCGGTGCTGGAAGAGGCCAGGCTGGTGTACGACGGTGAGGGGGGACTCTACCGGCTGGGGGAGGATCGGATCGAGGGCTACGACCTGTGGGGGTATCCCCGGGCGGTTGAACTGGGGCTGACGGATCCGGTGGACCTTCGCCGGATCGACGGAGCTCTGTACGTGCTTGAATCGGGACCGCGTCTCGTCCGGATCGACAACCCCCATCCCGGTGCCCTTCGGTTTGGAAGCGTCCCCGGCGAACCCTCCCTGACCTCCGTGTACGCGTCGGGTGGGTCCCTGTTCGCCACCACGTTCGGGGAGGAGGGACGAATTCTCGAGTACGACCCATCCGACCGCCAGTTTGAAACGATGCTCGAACGGGGAAGGGAGGTCCGGCATCCCTCGCTGTCGACCGACGGGGAGACCCTCCGGTTCTGGGAGCGGACCGCGGACGAATGGAGGCTGATGGGGGCGGATCGCGTCCGGTACCGGGTCGAATCCCTGGACACGACCCTGCCCCGGGGATCCATGCCGCTTCCCCTGGACGGTCGGGATGAGTTCCTGGTCCGGGAAGCCGACGGGAGGACCCCGGACTGGTCTCTGCTTGAAGTCGGGGAGGAACCGGTTTCGATCGAGAGTGATCGACCGGTCGAAAGCCTGACCTACATTCAGAACGTGGGATGGATCATGGCGGTGCCCGATCCCCGTGGAACCGGGGGGACCCTGCACCGGGCCGCATTAATCGACTCGGACGACACGACCCCGGAAGCCGGGGAAGAACTACAACAAAACCGGGACCAATCTTCCGAAACGTTGAGGCTGGAAACGGTCGAGGAGCTGGTCGGGATCGACGAGCCGGTCCGGGACATCACGGCCGGCGACGAGGGGACCCTTCGGGTCACCACGGAACCGGTGGCCGGGTTTACCCGGATGGTGTCGATCGACCCGGAGGCTCCGGGGGATACCGTCTCCCTCGACGGGCCCGTTCTGCGGGGGGACGTCAAGCCACTGGAGGGAGCGACCGGACCGGAACGGCTGTACGTCCGAACCGGACAACGAAAGGGATACCTGGCGGAATGGCATCCGGACGGATCGCCGGGAACGGGAGGAGTCCAGGGTGGGTTCCGGGTCAGCGGTCCGGTGAACCTTCGGGGGGTCCCGGTCTGGATCGAACCGGGCGGCCACCTCGTGCGGCTGAACAGCCGGGGAGGATTCACGGCTTCAAACCTTCCGACGGGGGTAGTGAGCGTCCGGAGAGTTTCCCACGAGCATTACCTGGAGTCACCCTCTCCGATCAGCGTTGACCGGGGGACGTACAGCCGGCCCGGAACGGAGCGGATCCGGTACGTGGAGAACGACCTGCTCGGGAGGGGCATGGAACGGTTGCGTGCCGGCGATTATCGGGCGGCCGAGTTTGCGTTTACCCGGTTTGCGGAGACCCGGGGATCGGGCCCGGCCTCCCGCTGGGGGAGGACCCTGGCCGACGTGGTGCGCTGGCAGGAAGGGGATGAAGCCTGGCTGCGGGAACAGCTTCGAACCGGTCCGGAATTGTTGCCCCCGGATCAGCGGTGGTCGCTGGCCCGCCGGCGGCTGCTGGAGGATTCGACGGACGATCGCCTGCTCGACCACCTGACGGAAGCCTCGGTGGGGAGGATGCTGGAGGCGCTTCGGTATCGTCGATCCCTGACGGAGGACACGCCGGACGAGGTCATGGAGCGGCCGTCGTTTGCCCCTTATCATGGAATTCCACGGGTATGGAGACAACCGGCAAATGACTGAATGGATGTTCGTATACCTGCTGATTCTTCTGCTCGTGGGAGTGGGAGTTCTGCTGTGGCTGGCCTGGGGAGTCCTGGACAGCCAGTCCGGGACGGACGAACCGGACCGGAACTGTCCCGTCTGCGGACGTTCGCTTCGCTCCACGGACTCCCTGATCGCTCGCCGGCTGGATGAATCGGGGCCGGACCGGTGGGAGGTTCAGGGGTGTACACACTGCCTGGACGAGACCTGAGCCCCGCTTCGAATCGGTTGATTTTTGAGAGGAGAGGATTCCATGTATAAGGAAACTCGCTCCGTCTGGGGCTGGGCCCTGACCGTTGGGTTCATCCTGATTCTATTGCTGTTTCTGGCCATCCAGACCGCCACCCTGCAGGGATTGGTGGGGGGAATGCAGGGATTGTTTCCTCCTCTGGGTGAAGCCCAGGTGGGGGTTGTCAGCCTGGAGGGACCCATGTTCACCGTCGAGCACCACCAGCGAGCCCTGAAGGAGTACCGGGAACGGGACAACATCAAGGCGGTTCTGCTGGACGTGGACAGTCCCGGGGGCGGAGTGGCGGCCTCCCAGGAGCTGGCGGATTCGATCGACGAATTGTCCGAGGCCGGAAAACCCGTGGTGACGAGTGTCCAGAGCGTCGGGGCCTCGGGAGCCTATTACGCCGCGGTCAGTTCCGACACCATCGTCGCCAACCCGGGCAGCCTGGTCGGAAGCATCGGGGTTGTGATGCAGTTCTTCCAGGCTCAGGAGTTGATGGATACGGTGGGTCTGGAATATCACGTGGTCAAATCGGGGGAGTTTAAGGACCTCGGTTCGCCGTTCCGTGATTTTGAGCAGCGGGAACGGGAATTGCTCCAGAACCTGGTGCTGGACGTTTACGATCAGTTCATCGAGCACATTCTGGAGCACCGATCCAACCTGGAGGAAGGGGAGCTGAGGGCAATCGCGGACGGACGGATTTTCTCCGGCCGGCAGGCTCTGGACGAGGGGTTGATCGACGAGGTCGGGGGACGGTCGGAGGCGATGGACATCCTGAGGAAGGCGGCCGATCTGGACGAGGACCCCCGGACGGTTGATCTATCCCGTCGGCAGAGCGGACTGCTCCAGGCGACCCTCCAGACCGTACAGAGCTGGGTCAACGCCCTGCGGTCGGATCACGGCAACTTCAGGATCCTCTACATGATGCCGGGGTTTAACGGGTCATGAGGGGACATCGAGGCGGTTCGGGGTGAGTGAGTGTCCGGTCTGTCGAACGGCCCAGGTCGGTCGACCCGAGACCTGCGACGCCTGCGGGACCCCCCTGAGGAAGTCCAGGGTGGAACCGTGGATCGGGTTGAACCTGCTGATCCCCGGGGTCATCCACCTGTGGCGGGGCTGGCTGGTCGCCGGTTCGGCGGGGGTGTTCGGAAGTCTGGTCGCCTACGGCCAGCTGATCTCGGGCGGGGGGTTGAGCGGGAACTGGATGGTCCTGGGTGCCTGGGTGCTTTTCTGGATTCCCTGGGCCCTGGGCTGGACCTGGTGGGCCGTCGGGGCAAGGCGACGGTACGTGAGCGGGAACTACGTAGCTTCCGTGGTGGTGGGGATCCTCCTGATCGGAAACGGAGTGCTGTTCGTCGGGAACCTGATGGTTCTCTCCGGGCTGCTGATGCTTTGAGCCACGAGTTCCGGGGAACCGGGCCCTACAACTGAGGCGTTAGAATGACTGCTTTCGACTGGACTTCCATCCTCGAGGCTCAGGAATCCAACCGCCCCCTGCTGTTTTACACCGGTGCGGGGATCAGCCGGGAAGCGGGCCTGCGGACCTTCCGGGGCGACGACGGCCTCTGGCAGGAATACGATGTCTCGGAGGTAGCCACTCCGGGAGCCTTCGCCCGTGACCCCGAGTCCGTGTGGTTGTTTTACCAGAAGCGCCGGAAGCAGCTTCGCGACGTGGAGCCCTCCGGAGCCCACGAAGCTCTGTCCCGGCTGGAAGCGGAGAATCCCAACCTTCGGGTGATCACCCAGAACGTGGACGATCTGCACGAGCGGGCCGGCCAGGAGTCCGTGGTTCACATGCACGGGGAACTGCGGACCGACCGGTGTCAGCAGTGCGGCCGGCAACAGCCGGCTTCGCGGGAGGAAGAGCCGCCGGAATGTGAACGGTGCGGAGGCAGGATGAGGCCGAACGTGGTCTGGTTCGGGGAACAGCTATCACCGGAGGTGCTGGACACCGTGAACGACTGGATCCGCCGGACCGACGTCGTGGTGGTGGTCGGATCCTCCCTTACCGTGGCCCCGGCTTCCACGGTGCCGGACCGGGCCCGTCGGGCGGGGGCCGAGGTGTTCGAAGTCAACCCAAACCCGACTCCCGAGGTTTCCTTCCCGGAGGGACACCGGTTCCAGGGCGGGGCGGGGGAATTTTTTCGCAGCCTGGAGCAGCGACTTCGGGAATGAGTCCTTTGGCCGTCCGGCAAAAAAGGTGTGTTGTCCGTGACTGACCGATCGGACCGGTCTCCGGACCCTGTCTTTCTGTTGACTGATTTTGGGGTTCAGGACCCCTACGTGGGGCTGATGAAAGCGGTGCTGATGCGGGAGGAACCCCGCCCGCGGGTGATTGACCTGACCCATGACGTCACCCCCCAGGACGAAACGGAGGCCGCCTTTCTGCTCGAGTACGTGGTAAGGGATCTTCCCGAATCGTCGGTGCTCCTGCTGGTGGTGGATCCGGAAGTCGGAACGGAGCGTTCCATCGCGGCCATCCGGCTGGAGGACGGACCGCTCGTGGTGGCTCCCGACCGGGGATTGGTTGATCATCTTCCCTGGCAGGCGGCCCGGCTGGTGGAAAACGAGGCCCTGTTCCGAGAGACCGGCGTGTCCACCTTCCACGGCCGGGACCGGTTCGCCCCGGTGGGGCGGTTTCTGGCCCTGGGCGGTGATCTGCGGACGCTGGGGCCCGAACACCCCGGTCCCGGGACCGGACTTCTGCCGACTCCCGAGGAAGTGGACGGGGAGCTGCGGGGGGAAGTGGTCTACGTGGATCGGTTCGGCAACCTGGTCACCAACCTGCCTTCGGAACGACTTGCTTCCTCCAGCCGAGTCCTTGTGGAGGGGGAAGAGCTGCCCGTGGTGTCGGCGTACGGAGAGGGCGAGGGGGCCGTGGCGCTGGTGGGCAGCTACCGTCGACTGGAGGTCGCCTGGGTCGGGGGATCGGCCCGGGAACGGCTCGAGCTCGGGAAGGGGGCGACCGTGGTGGTTCAACCCGGGGAGCAACCGTAACCGAAAAGAAACCCATACGGGAGCCTCCTCAGGTGATATACTAAAAAAATTGATCTTCGGTACATCTAGCTGATACGGGGGATGATCACCATGCAATGGATAGCGAGTCGATGGTTGACGGGGCTGGTGATGCTGCTCGTGCTGGCCGGGGGAACGGGGCTGGCGACCGGGCTTCGGGCGGAGGATACGGGCTCGGTTCAGGCCTTTTCCGAAGGGGAGGAAGTTGCCCTCCGGGTTACGTACATGGGGTTTACGGCCGGCCGGATCACGGTGGAAGTCGACGAGGGAGACTGGGAGGGGAAGGACGTCTATAAGCTCCGGATGGGAGGAAAGTCGGCGGGGATGGCGAACTGGTTCTACTCGGTCGACGACCGGTGGATCAGCTACATGGACCGGGAGGATCTGTTCTCCTGGGGATACGATTATTACCAGAATCACGAGGGCGAGAAGGAAACCGAGAAGGTCCGGTTCGATCACGACGGGGGCGTGGCGATCGAAAACGGGGAAGTCGAAAGCAACATTCCCCGTCACACGCACGACGTTCTGACCGCGGTGTATTACCTCCGGACGCAGCCCTTCGAGGTCGGGGACGAGTACCGGTTCCCCGTTCACGTAAGCGGAGAGCCCTATACGCTGAAAATTCGCGTGGCGGAACTCGAGCGGGTGGCCACGCACGACGGGTGGGTGGACGGGTATCGGCTGGTGCCGGAAATCGTGGACGAACAGCAGCAAGAGGAAGTTGAGGAAAAACTGGAAGGAGAGACCACCGGCGTGGAAGTCTGGGTGAGTGCCGACGAGCACCGGCTTCCGCTCCAGATTGCCCTCCCGGCCCAGTTCGGCACCCTCTACGGATACCTGGAGGAACATACTCCCGGAGAGTGATCGGACGACCGATGGATCTGACTCGACGATGTCTATCGGCAACGGTCCTGGGGTTGTTCATCCTGGTTACGGTGGTGGGGTGTGCCCAGCGAGCGGACGATCCCCACCGCTCCTGGTGGCTTCAGTACTCGGCGGAGGACGAGAAAGAGATCGGAAAAGAAGCGTCCCAGGAGCTTGAGGAACAGGTTGGGGTTTACGAAGCCGAACAGCTCACCTCCTATGTGAACAGCGTCGGGCAGCGGGTGGCGCTCCATTCGGATCGGGGGACCATCGACTATCATTTCCGAGTCCTGGAGAGTTTTCAGGTTAACGCCGTTGCTCTGCCCGGAGGGTATGTCTACGTGACCCGGGGGTTGCTCAACGAGATCGATAACGAAGCCCAGCTGGCTGCGGTCCTGGGACACGAGGTGGCTCACGTCGACGCCTACCATGCTCTCAAACGACGGCAGGGACAGATCATCGGCATGCTTGCCTCCGCGGCCCTGGCTCCGGCCACCGGGGGAGCCAGCCTGGCCGCCGGAATGATGGGGACCAGCGCCGCCGCCCGGGGGTACACACGGACGGCGGAGGAGCAGGCCGACGATCTCGGGATGACCTACGCCGCCCGCGCCAATTACGATCCCGAGGGGATGGTCAGTTTCCTGCAACGGCTGCAGGAACTGACCGACGAAATTCCCGACCGGGAGCTGATCATGCTTCGGACGCACCCCTTCCTGCAGGATCGGATTCGGAACACCCGGTCGATGCTGCCGGCCAAGCGCCGGATCATGACCGAGGAATCGATCCATAACGCGGCCCGTTTCCGGCGTCACATACGTGCCGGGCTGTTTCGACCGGAGGAGGAACAGGTCCGGGAGCAGCTCGCCGGGATGATCGAGGCGTTCGAGCAGCTTGATGTGGAGGGGTTCATGGAGCATTTGAGCGAGGACTTCGAAGGTCCCGGAGACGATGAACCCCGGACGAAAGAGGAGTATCGTGAGTACCTCGAGGAGGATCTGTCCGGGCTCGATCGGATCGATTACAGCTACAAACTGATGGATTTGCGGGAGGAAGAAGAGACGATTTTGATGGTGTACGAGTTCGAAATGACGCGGCATTCGGAGGACGGAGGCACCGAGACCCGGAGCGGATACCAGGAGTTGAGGTGGGAGGAGGTAGACGGCCGGTGGAAACTGAAAAGCCTCCGGTAAGGCCGACGAAGGCCGTGGTTGTCAAAGCCCTTCGGGACATGCTTCGTCCCGTGATCGAGGACCTGACCGTGCTGGATCTGTTCGCGGGAACCGGACGGGTCCACGAGGCTCTGCTGGACGAGGGAGCGGAGCGGGCCTACGCCGTGGACACCCGGGAAGAACCGGAGGAGCGGGAGGACCGAATCTGGTTCCGCCAGTCAGTGGAGGAATTTTTGGAGTTCGGCCCGCCCACGGAGGTGGAATTCGTGTTTATGGATCCCCCGTATGAAGCGGGACTTCTTCCGGACCTGCTGGACGACATTGTTCGTCAGCCGTGGCTCCGGGATGAGGCCCTGGTGGGCGTGGAGTCGTCGGCCCTGGAACCGCTCAACCTCCCGGAACGGCTGCCGGGGGGATTCGTCCGGATCCGGGATCGATCCTACGGAAAGAGCCGGTTGAGTCTGTACCAGGGTCAGCGGGAGGAGGACGCCGAACCGGAGACCTTCCAGGCATGACCGACCTGCCGACCGTCGCCCGGGACCGTTCGAAAAAATTTCTCGAGTTGTTGAGGCAGGACAACCTTCAGTGCGGGGTCGCTGAGTCCTGCACCGGAGGGTTGCTGGGAGCGAGCCTGACCGCCGTACCGGGCAGTTCGGACGTCTTTGCCGGAGGAGTGATCGCCTATTCCAACCGGTTGAAACGACACTTTCTGGGGGTTCCCCGGGAGGTTCTTCGGGAGGAGGGGGCGGTGTCGGCCGGCGCCGCCCGGGGGATGGCGGAAGGGTTGATTGATCGGCTGGCGGTGGACGTGGGGATGAGCTTAACCGGGGTGGCGGGCCCCGGCGGAGGAACGGAACGAACCCCGGTCGGTCGGGTGTTTGGTGCCGTGGTGGTTTCCGCTACCGTACGGGTGGAAAAGTGGCAGTTCGACGGCGACCGGGACCGGGTGCGGGCCCGCAGCGTGGAGGCGGTGCTGAACCTGGCGACGGATCTCCTCCAGTAACTTTTCTGGTGTCTGATACCAGAAAAACGGTCAGGCGGTCAGGTAGGGGTTGTCGGTCTCCAGGTAGTTCTGGACGTAATCCCGGATGCCGTCCTCCAGGGTGGTGAATTCCGCCTCGTAGCCGGCCCGCCGGAGGTTCGTCAGGTCGGCTTCCGTGTGGTACTGATAGCGGTCCCGCAGGTCCTCCGGCATGTCCACGTACTCGATGCTGGGTTCCTTGCCAAGCGCCTCGAAGACGGCCCTGGCCAGGTCGTCGAAGGTTCGGGCGGTGCCGCACCCGACGTTGTAGAGCCCGGAAACGTCCGGGTGGTCGAGAAAGAAATTGACGACCTCCACGACGTCCTTCACGTAGACGAAATCACGTTCCTGCCGGCCGTGTTCGTACTCCGACCGGTGGGATTTGAACAGCCGGACGCTTCCCTCGTCCCGGGCCTGAGGGTAACTCTTGTTCATCACGCTGCGCATGTCGCCCTTGTGGTATTCGTTGGGACCGTAGACGTTGAAGAACTTTAACCCGACAATCTCGTCCAGCCAGCCGCTGAGGGCCGCCTGTTCGTCGAACCGCTGCTTGGAGTAGCCGTATTTGTTGAGCGGACGGAGGTCGTACAGAGCGTTCTCGTTGTCAGAATAACCTTGAGATCCGTCACCGTATGTAGCGGCACTTGAGGCATAAATAAATTTAATTTCCCGATCCAGGCAGTACCGGGCGAGGTCCAGGGTGTAGCGGTAGTTGTTATCCATCAGGAAGTCGGTGTCCGTTTCGCGGGTGGAACTGCAGGCCCCCATGTGGAGGATGGCTTCGGGGGAACCCGGCAGGGAGCCCTCGTTCACGGCCTCCCGGAAGGATTCCTTGTCCATGTACTCGCGGAACCGGAGGTCCCGGAGGTTTTTCCACTTGGCCCCGGAACCCAGCCGGTCGACCACGAGGATGTCATCGCGGCCCCGCTGATTGAGCCCCCAGACAAGGGCGCTGCCGATAAACCCGGCCCCGCCGGTCACAACCATCATGACGAGTTCCTCCCGGTGATGACGGTTCAGGCGATTCGCTAAGCAATTGCTCAATGTAGGGTAAACTTATCCGGACGCCGATCATCCGGATGTCGGGCGGTGCGCCCGCCGGACACCAGCGGAGTGGTTTGATTGTCATCCGAGGTCCTCGCCGCGTCAACCGTGTCCCGGCAAGCGGGTTCCATGAACCGGGCGGTGTTTTTCGATCGGGACGGAACCCTGATCCGGGATCGAGAATATCTTGACGATCCGGATGAGATCCGCTGGTTTCCGGGGATCCTTGAGGGGCTCAAACGACTACGGGACAACGGTTTTTTGCTGGTTGTGGTGACCAATCAATCCGGGGTTGCCCGGGGGTATTTTGGGGAAGCCCGGGTTCGGACCGTTCACCGCGAACTCAGCCGGCAGGCCGCTCAATCCGGGGTTTGGTTCGATGGGATCTACTATTGCCCGCAGCATCCCGAGGCCGTCGAACCCCGGTACCGGCAACCGCTGGACTGCCGCAAACCCCGCCCCGGCATGTTGCTCACCGCCCAGGAGGACCACCGGATTGACCTGCAGCGTTCCTATCTCGTGGGTGATAAGGCTTCCGATATCGAAGCGGCTCGACGGGTGGGGGTTCGACCGCTGCTTGTGATGACGGGAAAGGGATCGGATCAGCGGACCCGGGTGGATTTGAAGAAGGACTGGATCGTGCCGGACGCCTCCGCGGCGGTCGAACGGATCCTGGCGACCGAGGGGTTCCCACCGGAGACGGCGTCCTGAGGTCCCGTCCTCACCGTTTCTGATTTTACCAATCCGGGCTCCGGGGTTCTAACCGGACTCTTATTTTCCCTGAGTGAATTCGGTGCCCGGGAACGGTTTTTGGATCTGCGCCGCCGGGTTTGTTATACTTTCGTTGTCTGCTGATCAAATCGGTTCAACCGTGTTTGACCTTTTATCCAGGTCCGTCCGGCGGTTTCTGTTGGGCCTGACCCCAATCCGGGCGGGCGGAAAGCAGAGAAAAGGAGGGGACCGACTTCCCTTTGACCCGACAGCAAGTGATTGTCCTGGCCGGTCCGACCGCGGTCGGCAAATCCACTTTCCTTTACGACCACCTGTCGGAGTTCCCCCTGTACGTCCTATCGGCTGATTCCATGCAGGTTTACCGTCAGGCCGACGTCCTGAGTGCCTCCCCCTCCGAATCGAAGCTCAACCTCCTGCCCCACGCCGGCATCAACGAGAAGGCTCCGGACGAGGAATCCAGCGTGCACGAGTTTCTGCGCCGGGCCAAACGCCGGGAAGAGGAACTTGGTCCGGGGGGCCGGATCCTGACCGTGGTGGGAGGCACCCCGCTGTATCTGCGTTCCTACCTGTACGGTCTGGATGAGCTTCCGCCCCCCGACGAGGAATTCCGCAGCCGGCTTCGCCGGCGGGCCGAGCGGGAGGGACGGGAGCGAGTTCACGAGCGGCTTGCGACGATCGACCCGCAGGCGGCGAAAAACATCCATCCGAACGACCTGAAACGGACCATCCGGGCGCTGGAAATCCACCACCAGACCGGCCGCACCAAGACGGAACTGACATCGGGGGAAGACGAACTCCGCCCCGGGATCGAGCCGCTGATCCTGGGGTTGCGGAGACCCGCGGAGGAACTTCGGTCCCGGATCCGACGCCGGTGTGAGCGGATGCTGGAGGAGGGGTTGGTGGACGAAGTGAAGTCCCTGCGAGCGATGAATCCCTCCCGAACCCTCCGTCAGGCAATCGGGTACGAGGAAGGTTGTCGATACCTCGACGGAGAAATTGACCGGGATGAGTTGTTTGACGAACTGGAGTCCAACACGTGGGAATACGCCCGGAAACAGATGACCTGGTTCCGGCAATTTCCGATGGAAGAATGGTACCATCCAGACCATCAGGAGGAGGAGTTGATCGACGCCGTTGAACACCTCACGAAACGGGCGGCATGCTGACGAACGGGCCCTTGCGGTAGCCATCGACGGCTGGAGGGTCACGGGGGAGGAACTGGAAGAGGAATTGCGGGAACTCGGACACCTGGCCTCCACGGCCGGGGCCCGGATGGAGCGGATCGTTCTTCAGGAACGATCCAACCCCGATCCCGGGACCATGGTGGGGTCGGGCAAGCTCCAGGAGATCAAACGAATCGCCGAAGATGGCGAATTCGACATGGTGCTGTTTAACGACAACCTGAAACCGGCCCAGTACAACAAAATCCAGGAGGAATTGGATCGGAAGGTGCTGGACCGGACGGACCTGATCCTGGACATTTTCGCTCAGCGAGCCCAGACCAAGGACGCCAAGATGCAGGTGGAGCTGGCTCAGCTCCAGCACACCCTTCCCCGGACCAAGGGATGGGGGATCGCGCTGACCCGGCAGGCCGGAGGCATCGGCACCCGGGGCCCCGGGGAGACCAAGATGGAAATCCAGGAACGGGACCTCCGGCAGCGGATTACCCGGCTGAAAGATAACCTCGAGGAGGTCCGCTCAAAACGGAAAACCCAGCGGAAGAACCGCCAGGGCATTCCGGAGGTCAGCCTGGTCGGGTACACCAACGCGGGGAAATCGACCCTGCTCAACACGCTGTCCGACTCGGACGCCCGACAGGAGGACCAGCTGTTCGCGACCCTGGACACCAAGACCCGCCGGGTTCACCTGGAGGGGGACCGCTATTTCCTGCTGACCGATACGGTCGGTCTCATTCAACGGATGCCTCCCAAGCTGATGGAGGCGTTCAAGGCGACGCTTGAGGAGCTGGGTCGGGCCGACCTGATCCTGATTCTTTCCGATCTCAGCAGTCCCCGGCTGGATGACAAGATGGAAACCGTCCAGTCCATTCTCAAACAGCTTGAAATGGAGGAGAAACCCCGGTTTCATGTGTTCAACAAAATCGACCGGGTGGACGAGGATCGGTTGCGGAGGTACCGTAACCGATTTCCCGAGGCGTACTTTATTTCGGCCCGGGAGGGGACCGGGCTGGTTGAACTGAAGGAAGACCTCTACCGGTTTTTTCTGGACAACGGGTTGTTGAGACGACCGGATTACGCAGAGACCCTTCCCCTGAAAGGATCCGTGACGGCATGATTCCCTGGCATACGGTCCGCGAGTTCGGCCAGCTTCTCGAGGACGGGGACCTTCAGGAGCTGGAGTACGAAACCGAGGAGTACCGGGTCCGGCTCAGCAAACAAATTTCAGGGGGAGCCTCCGCCGTTCCGTCGGGTCAACCGGCCCGGCAACCCGGGGCTCCGGCCGCCGGCGAAGCGACCCCGGGGGATGACGCGGGGCAGTACGAAGTGATCGAATCCCCCATGGTCGGGACCTTTTACCGGGCTCCCGCCCCCGACGCCGAACCGTTCATTGAGGTCGGGGACCGGGTGGAGTACAACACCACCGTATGCATTATCGAGGCGATGAAACTGATGAACGAAATCGAGGCGGAACAGGATGGAACCATCCGGGAAATCCTGGTGGAGGATGCCGAGCCCGTCAGCAAGGGTGAACCGCTGTTTTACGTTGAGCCGGACTGAACCGGACCCGTAACCCCTTCCTTCGTCTCCCTTCTGTTTGGCACGATATACTCGATATGCTTTCCGTAATGGAAGTGGTTTCTACCCTCATTGAAGCCGATTCAGGAGAACCGCCCGGCTCGCTTTCGTGCGGGGGGCCGGGTCCCGGAAGCTTGGAGGAACGGTCCGGTATGAGTGAACGTCCTTCGACGATGCAAACCGCCGACAGGACGGTTCGTTCCCTGTCCGAAAACCTGCCATCGAATGAACCGTCCAACTGTTTCCTTCAGGTTCCGTCCCCGCGAATTTTTTGGCGCGGCAAGGACGGAAACCGCTCGATGCTCGGCTGGGGATCCGCGCTAGAACTCACGGCCACGGGACCGGAACGGTTTCAATCGATCCGCCGGCTTGCCTCACG
Source organism: uncultured bacterium (assembly GCA_964413525.1). Taxonomy (GTDB): domain Bacteria; phylum T1Sed10-126; class T1Sed10-126; order T1Sed10-126; family CAYPTI01; genus CAYPTI01. The sequence goes on from CAYPTI010000008.1 coordinate 18,065, forward strand.
GGTCAACGTCCGGGACGAATCGGACTCCGACGGAGTCGTGCCCGGGCCCCGATGGTTTGGGGGGTTTTCCTTCCGGGCACGGGAGCAGAACGGAAGCGGCTGGGAGGCGTTCGGGCAAGCACGATTCCGGCTTCCACGGTTTGTTGTAATTAACGACGGCCGATCCAGCTGGCTGCTGCTCAACGTTCTGGACTCCGAACAATCCGGGGTCTGGAAACGCCGCCGGGATTCCTTCCTGGAACGGCTGGAGGGACTGACAACGCCCTCGCCCCGACCCGCCTCCTCAACCCGGGTGGGGTTACGGGACCACAGACCGGCTCGCTCCGCCTGGCTGACGTCCTCCAACCGGGTGCTCGGTGAACTGGACGGCGGCTCGCTGGACAAACTGGTCCTGGCCCGTCAGACCCGCCTCCGGGTGAAGGCCGGTAGCGACGTTCTTCTCCCGTCGGTCGTCCGGCCCGTTTCCCGGACCTCCCAGTACGTGTTTGAGCGGTCCGCGGACCAACGGTTTTTCTGTCATTCCCCGGAATCGCTTGTATCGCTGAAGGGGAGCAAGTTTCGCACCGAGTGCCTGGCCGGGACCGCGGCGCGCTCGAGCACTCGGAGCCGGGATCAGCTCCAGCGTTCCGTCCTCCAGCAAAGCACCAAGGATCGGATCGAGCATGACCTTGTGGTTGACTACGTTCGCGAGCAGCTGGAACCGAGGGTTGACCGGCTCAAAACGGGTTCCCGGCGAACCCGGCCGCTGGAAGACCTCCATCACCTCTGTACTCCGATCCGGGGACGGGTCGCTCCGGGGACCCACGTCCTCGATCTGGTCAAGGCTCTCCACCCGACACCCGCCGTGGGAGGGTTGCCCGCCGACAGGGCCCTCGACGTCCAGCAACAGCTGGAACCCTTCGTTCGCGGCTGGTACGCCTCGCCGATGGGCTGGTTCAACGACCGGGGAGAAGGGGAGTTCACGGTCGGGATTCGCGCCGCCCGGCAGACCGGAGACGAACTCTCCCTGTACGCCGGGGCGGGACTCGTTCGGGGATCGGACCCCGCCCGGGAATGGGAGGAAGTGGAACTGAAATATCACTCGCTGCTCTCCTCGTTCGGGTTGCGGGTTACCTGAGTGATGTGGTCGACGTCCCCCGAAACGCTGAATCACCAGTGGAGCCGCCGGTTGATCGAGTCGCTGATCCGGGGAGGGGTCGAATTTGCCGTGGTGGCCCCCGGCAGCCGGAACACGCCGCTCGTGGTCGCCTTGAGCGAGCAGGAGGAGATCCCGGTTCATTCGATCCCGGACGAGCGGGGGGCGGCTTTTTTTGCCCTCGGGCGGGCGCGAAGTCGGAACGCTCCCGGTCTGGTTGTTTCCACCAGCGGGACGGCGGCGGCCGAATTTCACCCCGCCGTTCTGGAGGCATCGCACGCCCGGGTTCCGCTGATCGTGTTGACGGCCGATCGCCCGGACACCCTTAAAGACACGGGGGCCAACCAGTCGCCGAAGCAGGACGAACTTTTCGGAAGTGAGGTGCGCTGGTTTCGCCGGCTTCCCCGGCCCGGTTCCGACCGGCGGGCGCTCCGGTCGCTGAGTTCCCTGGCCGTCCGGGCCACGGCCCGCTCCGTCCAGTCGCCCGCGGGACCGGTTCACCTCAACCAGCCGTTCGAGAAACCCCTCGTTCCCGATCCGGACCGCCCCGGGGATCCCGGCCCGGTCACCGATCCCGGAACTTCCGCCGGTCCCGCCGTTGAGACCGCCGTGTCCGAACCGGAGCCCGAAGCCGTCGAGCGGTTTGAACAGATGCTCGAATCATCCGATCGAAGCCTGTTTCTGGCCGGACCCCGGAGGCCCGGGGAACGGTTTAATGCCCTGCTTGAGCTCAGCGAGTCGGTCCGGGGACCCCTGCTGGCCGATCCCCTGTCGGGTCTCCGCTTCGGCCACGATTCGTCAGCGATCATCTCCGCCTATGACGGGATCCTCGCCGGGGATGAGCCGGATTCTTCGTTCCGTCCGGATCTGGTTATTCGGGTGGGGGCCCGGATGACCTCAAAACCCCTGCGGAGGTGGATAGCCTCCCTGGATGCACGGGTGGTTCAGATCGATCCCGCGCCGGGTCGGTGGGAGGATCCCGAATTCAGCGCCGACCGCGTGTTCGGCTGGCCACCGTCCGCTCTCGCCGGGATTCGGGTCGGGGAGGATCAATCCGGGTCCGGGTTCCTGGAGCGATGGAAGAACAGGCAGGAACAATTTTTTGATCGAGTGGAGGAGGTCCGTCCCGGGCTGGAGGCGACGACCGAGGGCATGATCCTCCATGATCTGGCGGGAAGGCTGCCGGCGGGGTCCGGCCTGTTCGTGTCCAACAGCACGCCGGTGCGGGATCTGGATCGGTTTGCCGCCTCGCGATCGGACGAATTGGTCACGGCGGCCAACCGGGGTTGTTCGGGGATCGACGGACTGCTCAGCACGGGGCTGGGATGGGCGAAGGATAGCGACTTCCCATGGGTGCTGGTCCTGGGGGACCTGGCGCTTTACCACGACCTGAACGGACTGCTGACGGCCGATCGGTGTGACGCCCCGGCGGTCGTGCTGCTGCTCAACAACGACGGGGGAGGGATTTTCGAATTGCTTCCCATCCGGGACCACGATCCTCCGTTTGAACCCTACGTTCGGACGAGTCACGGCCTCACCTTCGAAGGGGCGGCCGACATGTTTGGCTGGACGTACCGCGAGGTCCCGCCGTCCGGAGCCGTTGAGGCGGTCCTGGACCGGCTGGGGAATCCCGAACCCGCCCTGATCGAGACCGCCACCGACGCTTCCGCCAACCGTACTTTTCGTCAGGCGATTACGGAACGGATGAATTCCGGCGGCTGACTCCCGTCGATCGGACCGCGACCCGGCCGGTCGGGGGAATTGAACGGCCCTCCGGTACCCTTTGCAGCCGGTGTCGTGGACACCGTCGAGTGAGACGCTATCGTAACCCACGGACCGTGAAGGAAGGATCCAGCACGGAGGAATCAGGAGGCGAACGGGATGGTCTCAGAGTTAATGCAGGAGGAGGAATGGGAAGCGACGGAGGGGTTTGACCTGGAGGACGTGACCTACCACCGGGCCCGGTCGGTCGGGGCGGTTCGGGTCGCCTTTGATCGGCCCGGAGTTCGTAACGCCTTCCGACCGCAGACGATCGATGAACTGTACCGGGCGCTGGACCACGCCCGGCGACAGGAAGACGTGGGGTGTGTCCTGCTGACCGGAAACGGTCCGTCTCCGGAGGACGGGGAATGGGCCTTTTCCTCCGGAGGGGATCAGACCAGCCGGGGAGAAACCGGGTACGAATACGACGAGGAGCAGGTCAATCCGGACGACTCCCGGGGAGGCCGGCTCCACATCCTGGAGGTCCAGCGGTTGATCCGGTTCATGCCCAAACCGGTGATCGCCGTGGTGCCGGGATGGGCGGTCGGTGGAGGGCACAGCCTTCACGTCGTCTGTGACTTGACCCTGGCCAGCCGGGAGGAGGCGAAGTTCCTCCAGACCGATCCCGACGTGGCCAGTTTTGACGGCGGGTTTGGTTCGGCCTACCTGGCCCGTCAGATCGGACAGAAGAAGGCCCGGGAAGTGTTTTTTCTGGGTAAGACCTACGGGGCGGAGGAAGCGGCGGAAATGGGCATGGTCAACGAGGCGGTGGACCACGGGGAACTGGAAACGGTGGCTCTGGAGTGGGCCCGCCGGATCGACCGCAAGAGTCCCACCGCCATCCGGATGCTGAAGTACGCCTTCAACCTGGCCGACGACGGGCTCGTTGGACAGCAGTTGTTTGCCGGGGAAGCCACCCGGCTGGCCTACGGGACCGACGAGGCTCGAGAGGGCCGGGACGCGTTTCTGGAGAACCGGCCCCCGAAGTTCGATCAGGCCCCCTGGCATTATTGAACCGACCCGGCCGGAGCAACAGCCCTGTCCGACCGGGGACGTCAGCGGAGCGGAAGGGAAGCCGGCGGACCTCGCCGATCGTTCGTCCGGCGGGCCCAACCCGGTTATAATGCGGTGAACCGTCGGAACCGGACCCCGTGAGACGGAGCGTTCACAATTCCTTCAGAAAGGACGAGTGCCGGGGATGATGCCGACCGAAAACTGGCGGAAAAAGATGATCAACGCGGTGGAGAAAATCGATCCGGACCTCTCCCCGGAGGCGCTGGAGCTGTTTCGGAATGATGCCGAGAGCCTCCGGCAATTCGTCGGATCGAGGGATTTTCACGAAATATTGTTGAATCGACAGGATTCCCTGTCCCTCGGGTTTGAGGAGTTTTTCACCGTCCTGATGGAACAGCTTCTGGGACGGCTCCGGCGGGACGAGGAGTTCAGGAATTATTTTTTGGAGGTCCTGGCCCGGGTCTCGGACCGGGGATGGACGTACGAACGGACCATTGAGTTCCTCGAGGACGACGATTTGCTGGCCTACCTCGTCTCGACCATGATCCGGTTTGGCGATCGGAAGCAGGTTTATTCCTTGCCCGGGGAAGACCGGGAATACCGCTACATCGTGGACCTGATCAAGCTGTCGGTGGAGTCCAGTCAATCCCGCAGTTACCGGATCTACTGCCACATCGGGAATTACAGCCTCTTCTTGACCGGGCTGTTTCCGGGATGGATCCGGCACCGCCATGAGGTGAAGAACCGTCCCATGGACGTGGAGTCGTACTGTCAGTACGGACGAACTTACTTCGGGCGGGCCGCCGAGCACGACCTGGCCGAGAAGCAACGGACCCGGCCGGTTCTGCGGAAACTCTCCCGGGGGTACGACCTGGTTCGATCGAGCCTGATCTTCGTGTTCCGGGAACTGCTGCCCGCCTACCGCTGATCGTCGTTCAGCTCTCCTCGTCGTACCCCTCGTAATAGCCGGTTTTTTCCTCCTCGATCGGTTCCTCGGTCTCGTGATCGTCCTCCTCCTCGATCCGCTTGAGGGTGTGTTTCAGAGGGGGTTGTTCCTCGTCGGCGGCGACGTCTCCCTCGACGACGTCCTCGATGTAGGACCGGGCCCGGTCGATGGCCTGCCGGGTGGACTGCAGAAGGCTCCGCTGGGCGACGAGGATTTTGTCGTGGCCGAGTTGCTCGGCCACCCCGGATTCCCGAAGGATCTCCTCCACGCCGGGGGTGGCTCCGCAGATGATAAGAATTTTGTCCTGGTTCCGGAGGTAGGTGTCGATCTCCCCCAGGACCTTGGCCCCGGTGACGTCCAGGTCCATGGCGTTCTTCATCCTCAGAAGGATCACTTCCAGGTCGGGGGACTCCTCACACATGGACTGAATTTTGTTTTTGATCAGTTCCGCCGAACCGAAGAACAGTTCCCCGTTGACGTCCACCAGCCCGATCTGGGGATGGGTCCGTTCGTCCTGGCTGTCCAGGGTTTTCAGGTTTCCCTCCGCGTCCACGAAATACTCCTTCATGTCGATCTGACTGGCCTTCCGAAGAAACAGGACGACCGACACGACGAACCCCAGGAAAATGGCGGTGTCCAGCCGGAGCAGAAGTACGGAGAGGAAGGTCGAGACAAACACGATCCGGTCCCTCCGGGTCGTGGTCAGGGAGATCCGGATCTGTTCCCAGTCGAAGATGTCCCAGGCGATGACGATGATGATCCCGGCCAGGACCGCCATGGGAATGAACTGGAAGAAGGGAGCGAGCGTCAGCAGAATGATGCAGATCACGCCGGCGTTGATCACGGAGGCGAACTGGGTGTTGGCCCCGACCCGGTGGTTCAGAAAGGAGAAGCTGAACGACCCGGCGACCGGAAACCCTCCAAAGAACCCGCAGGCCACGTTGGCGGCCCCCTGTCCGAGCAGTTCCTGGTTCTGATCCACGGACTGCATGGACTGGGTGGCGATGCTCTTGGAGATCGAGATGGTCTGGACGGCCGACAGAAGCAGCAGGGCGATTCCGGGACCGATGAGCTGGGAGGCCAGGCCCGGGTCGAATTCGGGAACGATAAGCGGCGGCAGCCCCCGGGGGATCTCCCCGACCAGTTCGATGCCGTACCGTCCAAATCCCGCCAGGTAGGAGACCGCCGTCATGAGGATGAGCGAGACCAGGATGCTTGGAATTCGGCGGTTCCAGAACCGGAAGAACCCGATCAGGAGAATGGTCACCAGCCCGACGAGGAGGGTTGGAACGTGGTAGGTATGGAACACAAAAATCTCCAGGCCGATGTTCAGCAATCGCTGAAGGAAGTAGGGGGAGGTGGGAATCGCGATGGCCATCAGCTCGGTAAGCTGATCGCCCAGAATGACCAGGGCGCCCCCGGTGATGAACCCGGTCATCACGGACAGGGAGACGTACCGGGCGAGGTCCCCGATCTGGATCAGGCTGAGCAGGAAGTGTCCGATCCCGACGATGATGGAAAGGTACGCCACGACGAGGAGGGGTTCGTACTGGGCCAGGTCCATGACCATGTTTCCGACAATCAGGGCCACGATCCCCGTCGGGCCGGTGACCAGGTGATGGGAACTGCCGAGCAGGGAACCGAACAGGTGGCCGATAATCGAGGCGTAGATCCCGTAAATGGGATCGACGCCGGCCAGGAGGGCGAACCCCATGCCCTTGGGAATGGCCACCACGCCGACGGTTAACCCGGCGATCAGGTCGCTGCGGAGGTCGTCGGCGTCGTAGTTGCGGATCGTTTCAATCAGGGGAGAGCGCGGACGACCCCGTTTCCATTCCTGAATCAGGGTCCAGAACGAACTAACCATGAGCCGACTTCGACCCCCCGGGAGATCCACACGGTTCGTCGATCGCCGCAAACCGTCCGAAGGCACTCGGAAAACGCCTACATATTTAGTACCAAATCGAATGGAAATTCAAGGATGACCCGTCAACCGACCCGAAACCGCCACATTGAGACGGAGTGGATGGGTACGACGGGAAAGTATATCGCAGGTTCCTCGCGGTCACGTAGGTGGATTTGGGAACGGGGAATACCGGATCGGTTTTCTTCGTTGATCCGATACACTACCGTCAGCCGGGGGGAGGGAAGAATCGGACTCTCAACCGTCCTTCGCCCCAGAATTCGTTCCGGGACCACACAGGTGATGCCCATGGATTCGCTTCTGGATTCCGATCATGCCAAGCGGGAATTTCGTCGGGATGCCCTGCAGCGTCGCCGGGGGCTCTCCGAGGTTCGCCGGGAGGAAGCCGCCGGTGCCCTGCTGGACGTGCTGCGCGGATTGGATTCCCTCCGCGGCGCCGAGCGGGTGATGGCCTACAGCGCCCGTGGGGGGGAGTTGTCCCTGGAACCGTTCATGGAATGGACGCTCGATCGGGGTGCCGAGGTATTGTTGCCCCGCGTGGACGATCAACAGCAGGATCTGGAAATTTATCGGATCGAGGATCTGGAGCGGGATCGGGAGCCGGGATACGGAGACATCCTGGAACCCGTCCGCGACCGCTGTGAACAAATCCCCCCGGACACGCTGGAGGTTGTGCTGGTTCCCGGGGTGCTGTTCGACGAGCAGGGGTATCGGATCGGGTACGGCGGAGGGTTTTACGATCGGTTTCTGAACGGGATCCCCGATGACGTCGTCACGCTCGGGATTGCATACGAATTCCAAATACGAACCCGCTTACCCCGAATGGATCACGACGTTCCCGTGGATCGAATCGTCACGGATTCCGGGACCGTTATCGACGCTTAGCTTGATAAATCGGCTGACCTTCGCCATACTGTTTGGTTTGATCCCGGAGTTCAACTGACGGGCCGGGGTGGCGGAACTGGCAGACGCGCAGGGTTCAGGACTCTGTGGGCTCACGCCCGTGCGGGTTCGACTCCCGCCCCCGGCACCATGCTTTTATCCTGTGCATACT
>CAYPTI010000009.1:0-3156 GCA_964413525.1 uncultured bacterium
CCCGACGTCATTCTGTTCGGAGAACTCCGGGATGAGGAAACCCTGGATGCGGCCCTCAGCGCCGCTCAGACCGGACATCTCGTGTTCTCGACCCTTCACACGGATACCGCCGCCCAGACTGTTGAGCGGCTGAACGGGATGTCCCCGCCCGATCAGCGGGATCAGAAGCGAAACATCCTTGCGGACTCGCTTCTGGGAGTCTGCTGTCAGCGACTGATCCCCCGGAAAGAGGGGGGACTGATCCCGGCCGTCGAAATCATGTTTCAATCGCCAACCATTAAGAAATTGATCGCGGAACTTCGGATCGACGCGCTGCGTTCGGCCATCCATCAGGGCACCTCCGACGGCATGCAGACGTTCGATCAGGCCCTCGTCGACCTGTACAAGCAGGGAGCAATTACCGAGGAACAGGCCCAGCGTCACTGTTCGAAACCGGCCAACTTCAAGATGTACAAAGAGGGCAAATTTCCGGACATTACCGCCGGGGTTCTGGGGGAGAGCCTGGGGTAACTTCCTTCAGTTTTTCCTGGAGCGCGCGTAGCTCAGCGGCAGAGCACCTCCCTTACAAGGAGGGGGTCCCTGGTTCGATCCCAGGCGCGCGCACCAGGAGAAACTGGAATTCACAGGGTCCGGACGGGGGTCCCGCCGCCTCGGCACGTTGCCTTCCCCCCGTGATGCTCCCCCCCTCCTCAACCTTGAGTCTTTCCCGGCCCGGGAGGAGCGAGGCTGCCCCGGAACCCAGATCAATCGTCGCGGACGGAGTCTTCACTCTCGACATTTGGGTAGGATTGACCACAATTCCCGGCGGGAGCTGCGGGGTTGATCAGCCCTACATCCGGGAGGAAAAGCGTGCTTACCTCCGTGCGATGGTTTTGCGAGCGGACGTTTGTTCTCTGGGTCGTCATTTTCGCCCTGCTGGGGTGGGCCGTACCGGAGGGGTTCTCCTGGTTGTCCTGGAGCGTGACGGTTCCGGTGCTCGGGGACGTCAACGGGATCCTGGTCGGCCTGGGTTTGATCATGTTCGGGATGGGCATGACCATTACCCTGGAGGACGTAAGCCGGACGATCGGGAACCCGGGCCTGGTGGTCCTCGGGGTCGCCGCTCAGTACGGGCTGATGCCGGTTCTGGCGCTGGGGGTGGGGCTGGCCTTCGGGCTACCGGAAATGGCCGTCATCGGGGTGCTTCTCCTGGGATGCTGTCCGGGTGGCACGGCCTCCAACGTGATTGCCTACCTGAGCGAGGCGGACGTCCCGCTGTCCGTGACCGTCACCCTGGCCAGTACGCTGCTGGCTCCGCTGGTGACCCCGTGGCTGCTGTGGTGGTACTCGAGTTACTGGCTGGGGTGGTTTCGGGACGTGAGCGTGGAAATTCCTCCCGGGGAACTGGTGATGACGCTGGTGGTGATCGTTGTTCCGCTGACGGTGGGTCTGCTGCTCAAGCGGCAAAGCTGGGGCGATCGTCAACCGCGGGTTGTCGACGACGTCTTAACGGTTGGATCCATAGCCATCATCGGACTGATCGTCGGGTATGTCACGGGACAGGCCGGAGGGATGGAAGAACCCTGGACGCTGGTGGGTCTGATCATGGGGTCGGTAGTGGTTCACAACCTTGGTGGCTATGTTCTTGGGTACGGGTCCGGCTGGCTCGCCGGCACGGGACGCGAGCAGTGCCGGGCGTTGAGCATCGAAGTCGGGATGCAGAATTCCGGACTTGCCGTCGGCCTGGCCCCCATTCTTGTCGGTCTTCTCGGGCTGGAGGAGAGCGCCACCCTCCTGCTGGCCCTTCCGGGCATTTTGTTCAGCATCTGGCATAACGTGAGCGGCGCGATGCTGGCTTCCTGGTGGGGTTCCGGCCGTGGAAGATGAGGGAGTGGTAACGAAGAAATCGGGCGCGTCCGGGTCGTCCGACGACCTCGGCGGGTCCACGCTGGTGGTGTCGGCCGGCACCCTGTTGAGTCGGATCTTCGGGTTGCTCCGGGACATGTCCATCGCGTTCGTGTTCGGGGCGACCCGGGTAACGGATGTTTTCTTTCTCGCCTATCAGATCCCCTCCACGTTCCGGAAGTTGCTGGCGGAAGGGGCGCTGTCCTCCTCGGTGATTCCCGTGTACACCGACGTCCGGAACAACCGTGGAGACGGGCAGGCGCGGGACCTGGGGAACGCGGTCTTCACCTGGACGATCCTGCTGGTCGGATTGCTGGTGGTGCTCGGGATCCTGCTGGCGGACCTGCTGGTGTTCTTCTTTGCCATGGGGTTGTGGGAGACGGAATTCTTCGGTCTCACGGTGGATTTAACCCGGGTGATGTTTCCGTTCCTGTTGATGATGTCCTCCGCCGCCGTGGTGATGGGGGTCCTCCACGCGCGGAAGGATTTCGCCGCCCCGGCCTTTGCTCCCGTCTGCTTGAACCTCAGTTTGATCGGCGCGGCCCTCTGGCTGGCTCCGAAGCTCGGGGACGACCCCCGGCAGCAGGTCTGGGGGCTGGCGGTCGGGGTACTGGTCGGGGGGTTCTTTCAATTCTTCGTCCAGTGGTGGTGGCTTCGCCGGCAGGGATGGACCCTGAAGTGGAACCCGAACTGGACCGTACCCGGGTTGCGACGGATTCTCAGCATGATGGGACCCATGGCCTTCGGCCTGGCGGTCTCCCAACTGATCGTGGTCACCGACAAGGCGATTGCTTCCTTCCTCGATCCGGGCAACATTTCTCACCTCTACTATTCGAACCGGTTGTTCCAATTTCCGTTTGCCCTGATCGGGGTCGCGGTAGGGACCGTGGTCCTACCGGCCTCCTCGGAACACGTCAGCCGGAACGACCTGGATCGGGTTGAATCCACCACCCGGCGGTCGCTCGGGTTGATGAGTTTTCTGATGGTGCCTTCCATGGTGGGGCTCTGGATGGTGGGGAGTCCCCTGATCGAGGTCCTGTTTCGAAGCCCGGAATTCGATCTGGTCGATCAGCGGATTACGTTCATGGTGCTGGTCATGGCTCTGCTCGGGCTGGTTGCCTACGGGTGCATCCGGATCTTCGTTTCGATCTGTTATTCCTTTGAAGACACCATGGGACCGGTCTGGGCCACCTCCGCGGCCCTGGTCACCAACCTGGTCCTGGGGATCGGGTTCGTGGTCGCCTGGCCGGGGCCGATGGAATACCGGGTTGC
>CAYPTI010000009.1:3256-24819 GCA_964413525.1 uncultured bacterium
TCCTGGGGATCGGGTTCGTGGTCGCCTGGCCGGGGCCGATGGAATACCGGGTTGCAGGGCTGGCGCTGGCCGGCAGCATCGCCGTCTGGATCCAGACCGTCATGCTGCGCCGGCGGCTGGGCCGGCATCTGTCGGACCGTTCCCTCGTCCCGGTCCGCGCGTTCCTTCGTCACCTGGTGATGGCCGGGCTTATGGGGTTGATCGTCGGGCCGCTCCTCTGGCTCGACTGGCCGTCGCTGGTCCACGTCGTGGTGGTTTCAACCCTTGGAGCAGCCGTGTATTTTATGCTTGCATACCTCTGGTCGGATCCGCATCTTTCCCGGGCCTGGGCTCAGGTCAGGGAACGCCTGGACGAATAGCTCACACTTCGGACGGTTTCGTTTAAGTAACGATCGAAAGGAGAACCGGGATGGAACTGGTACGAAGAGCTTCGGAGGCTTCCATCGGAGTGATCGGGGACCTGATCCTTGACCGGTACACATGGGGGGACGTATCCCGGATCAGCCCCGAGGCTCCGGTTCCCGTGATCCATGCGAAGACTACCTCGGATCGACTCGGCGGCGCCGGGAACGCGGCTCAGAACCTGACCGCGCTGGAGGTCGGGGTGACGGTGTTTGGCCGTCTGGGGAACGACCCGGCCGGACAAACCGTTCGGGCGCTGCTGAACGACCGGGGAATTGACCAGGTGGAGCTGCCCCGGCTTCCGGACTATTCGACCACGGTAAAGACCCGCTACATCGCCGAAGCTCAGCACCTCCTCCGGGTGGACGATGAGGTCCGGCGGCCGATTGATCCGAACCGGCTCGAAGATATAGACGATCAAGTACGAGAGGCGATCGAGGGGCTGGACGCTCTGCTGCTGTCGGATTACGGGAAGGGAGTCTTTTCCCGGGAGACGGTTGGCTACTGGATTGAGCTGGCCCGGGAACTCGGGATCCCGGTGGTGGTGGATCCCGTGATCGGACATTTCGAACAGTACGAACGGGCCACCCTGGTTACCCCGAACGACCGCGAACTGACGGACGGGTTGAGCCGCGGGCCGGAGGACACTCGCGATCTGCTGACCCGGGCCCGGGACGGGGTGGAGGAACTGAACCTGGAGGCCCTCCTGGTTACCCGGGGGGAGGAGGGCATGACCCTGGTGCCCGCTTCGGGCGAGTCCGTCCACCGGGATACCGAAGCCCGGGAGGTTTACGACGTTACCGGAGCGGGGGATACGGTGGCGGCGGTCATGACCGTAGGGGAAGCCCTCGGTCTCGACCGGACGGAGTCCATGCGAGTGGCCAACGCCGCCGCGGGTCAGGTCGTGGGGCGAATGGGAACGGCCGTGATCGAGCGAGAGACTCTGAACAAGGACCTCGACGGTTGATTTTCGGAACCCGGGAGGAAGCGGTCGAACACCGCGAGCAGCTGCGGGATCGGATCGTTGTGTTCACGAACGGGTGTTTTGATCTTCTTCACGCCGGCCACCTTCACTTGCTGGAATCGGCTCGTGAGCAGGGGGACTACCTGCTGGTAGGGGTGAATTCGGATGATTCGGTTCGCCGGATCAAGGGGCCAAATCGGCCGGTTTTGCCCGAGGAGGACCGCCTTCGGTTGCTGGAGGCCCTGGAACCGGTCGACGGCGTTGTCTTGTTTTCAAAGGATACTCCAGAGGAATTGATCGCCGTCCTGGAGCCTGACGTGCTGGTGAAGGGCGCCGACTACGAACGGGACGAGATCGTTGGGGCCGACCTGGTCGAAGGAGCCGGGGGTCAGGTTTACCGGGTGCCGCTTAAGGAGGGACGGGGGACCTCCGACCTGATTCGTTCCATCCGCCGGACGGCGGAAAAAACAGATGGTTGAGCGGGCTGCGGTCGTGATTCCGGCCCGGTACAGTTCCAACCGGTTTCCGGGCAAACCGCTGGCCGAACTGCTCGGGGAACCGATGATCCGGCACGTGGTTCGACGGGGTCTCGGAGCGGAGGAAGTCGACCGAGTGTTCGTGGCGACGGACGACGAACGGATCGGGGAGGCGGTGGAGGATCTGGATGTTACGATTGTTATGCCGGAAGGAACCTTTCGTTCGGGGTCCGACCGGGTGGCCGCCGTGGCGGAATCCCTCGATCACGAGATCATCGTCAACCTGCAGGGGGACGAGCCGGTGTTTCCCTCCGACGCCCTCGACTGCGGGATCCGGTCGCTCCGGGCGTCGGACGATGCGGTGATGGTCTCGTTTATGGCCCCCTGCGGTCGGGAGGAGGCCGAGAACCCGGATATCGTCAACGTGGTAACCGACGACGCCGACCGGGCCCTGTACTTCAGTCGCAGTCCCATTCCCTATCCCCGGACGGAGCCAGAAACCTGGTGGCAGCACGTGGGGGTGTACCTGTACCGGCGGGAGTATCTCCTTGAATATGCCGACTTAGAACCGAGTACCCTCGAACGGACCGAGGGACTTGAACAACTGCGCGTTCTGGAGTCCGGGGAGGACATTCGGATGGTCGAAATGGAGGAACCGACGGTTGGAGTGGATCGGCCGGACGACCTCCCCCGGGCGGAGGAGCGGCTCCGGGGCCCCTGAGGTGGATCGGTCTTCATCACATCCATTCCTATTAACCCCCCGGATCGGGGGATGTTCGGCTGTTGTCGGCGAGACCCCGGGACTCGCCGGATGTTGGAAGATGACGCTCAGAAAGGCATAATCGACGGAGTTCCAGAGAAATCGGAGGGGGATTCCCGGGTTCCGGAGCGAAGGGTTTCAGGCTCCGGCGGCCGTCCGTTCCCGCAGCCCAACAGGCTTTGCATTCGCCGGCAGGAGGAATTGCTTTGAATCGTCGAGTCAGGGTTGGATCAGTAACCGTGGGCGGGGAACCGCTGGCTTTTCTCGCGGGTCCGTGTGCGATCGAGTCCCGGGCGGTTCTGATGGAGACGGCCGAGGTCCTGGCGGAATTTCGTGCTCGCGAGTCCATTGAACTGATTTTCAAAAGTTCCTTCGACAAAGCCAACCGGACCTCAATCGACTCCTACCGCGGTCCGGGGATGGAGGAGGGGTTGCGGTTGCTGGAGGAAGTAGGGGAGCAATTTGACCTGCCCCTGGTGACGGATATCCATCGGCCCGATCAGGCGGAACCGGCGGCCGAGGTGGTGGATCTGCTCCAGATCCCCGCCTTTCTGTCCCGGCAGACCGATCTGCTCGTGGCCGCGGCCAAAACCGGGAAACCGGTCAACGTCAAGAAGGGACAATTCCTCGCTCCGGAGGACATGGACACCATTCTTGAAAAGGCGCGGCGACAGGGCAACGAGGACCTGTTGGTGACCGAACGGGGCACCGTGTTCGGCTACCACAACTGGGTGGTCGACATGACGGGGCTGGTCACGATGAGGGAGTCGGGGGCGGCGGTGGTGTACGACGCCACCCACTCGATCCAGTTGCCGGCCGGGGAAGGAACCTCCAGCGGAGGGGAACGGGAATTCATCGCTCCGCAGGCTCGTGCCGCCGTGGGGGTTGGAATTGATGCCGTGTTCATGGAAACCCACCCGAACCCGGACGAGGCCCTCTGCGACGGTCCCAACATGCTTCCCCTGGACCGGTTCGAACGGGTGGTCCGCCAGCTGGTGGAGGTTCATCGGGTAACCGGGAAGCACCGGGAGGAGCGGGTGATTGACGATGAATGACGAGCCGGGTTCCCAACCCCCCGGGAAGGAAGGTACCTCCGAGGATCCGGTCGATCCGCTGGATCGGGCCCGCCGAACGCTGGAGATTGAACGGGACGCGATCGATTCGTTGATTCCCCGGCTGGGGGACGAGTTCGTCCGGGCCGTGGACTTGATTGACTCGGCCGAGGGTCGGGTCGTCGTGACCGGGATTGGCAAATCGGGGGCCGTGGGCCGGAAACTTACCGCCACCTTTGCCAGCACGGGGACCCCGTCGTTTTTCCTCCATCCCGCCGAGGGGATCCACGGGGATCTGGGGATGGTCCGGGAGGACGACGTGGTTCTGGCCATCTCGTACAGCGGTCAGACCGAAGAGGTCGAGTCCCTGCTGGTGCCGATCGAGCGGATCGGTGCCCCGCTGATTGCCATGACCGGGGATCCCAACAGCATCCTGGCTCGCCAGGCCGAAGTGGTGCTGGACATTTCGGTGGAGCAGGAGGCCGGGCCCCTCAACCTGGCCCCGACGGCCAGCACGACGGCCACCCTGGCCCTGGGGGACGCGCTGGCCATGGTTCTGCTGGACCGGCAGGATTTCGTCGAGGAGGATTTCGCCCTCTTCCATCCCGGTGGCAACCTGGGAAAACAGTTGCTCCTGCGGGTCCGGGACCTGATGCACGAGGGGGAGGACATGCCCCTCGTCCATTCCGGGACCAGCATGCGGGAAGCCATGATGGAGATGACCAGCAAACGGCTGGGGATCACCGGGGTTCTTGACGACAACGAACGGTTGATCGGTTGCCTGACGGACGGCGATCTGCGCCGGATCCTGGAGGATCAGCAGGATCGGTTCTTCGACAGCGACCTGCGGTCCGTCATGACGGAGGATCCCATCAGCGTGGATCCGGAAACCCGGGCGGTGCACGCCTTACAGGTCATGGAGAAGCACCAGATTACGGTGCTGTTTGTGCTCGGGGAGGACAAACGGCCCGTGGGGGTGCTGCACATGCATGACATTCTTCGGGCGGGCATCCGGGATGGTTGACTGGCTGGGACTCAACCAGCGGATCGGGGACCTCCAGCGCCTGCGTGAGATCATCAACGTCCTGATCAAGCACGGGTACGGGCACCTCCTGCACGAATGGAACCTGCACGAATTTCTTCCGTTTGGAGAAAAACTGGTTGAACGGCTTCGTTCGTCGGAGCCCGAACACCCGGGATGGAGCCGGCTCCGGGCTGTGTTTGAGGATCTCGGTCCCACGTTCGTGAAGTTCGGGCAGATCATGTCCCTGCGCACCGACCTGACTCCACCCGACCTGGCCCGGGAACTGGAGAGCCTCCAGGACACGGTGGAACCGGAACCCTGGGAGGACATGAGGCCGGTGCTTGAGGAAGAACTCGGGGACCGGCTCGACGAGCTGGACGTCGATCCGGAACCGGTGGCCAGCGCTTCGCTGGCCCAGGTGTATCGGGCCACGCTCCCCGGCGGGGAGGAGGTCGTGTTGAAGGTTCAGCGGCCTGAGATTGAGAAAAAAATCGATCGGGATCTGAACCTCCTCCGGGTCCTGGCGGGAGCGGTTGAACGGTACGGGGGCCAACCGGAGCGGTTCCAGCCCGTCGCCCTGGTGGAGGAGTTCGGGATCGCCCTCCGCGAGGAACTCAATTTTTCCTTTGAAGGACTCAACATCCGGACGATCCGCCAGAACTTCAGCGACAACGATCGGGTCTGTTTTCCCCGGGTTTACTGGAACTGGACGAGTCGCCGGGTGCTCGCCACCGAATTCATCCGGGGCCGACCCGTGGCGGACTATTTTCTCGGGGAGGACGACCCTCCGGAGCCCCGGGAGGAACTGGCCCTTCACGGAGCCGAATGCATGCTGGAACAGATTTTCGAGCACGGGTTCTTCCACGGGGATCCCCACCCCGGGAACATCCTGATTACCCCGGAGGGACGGATCGGGTTCGTTGACTTCGGGGTGGTCGGCCGGATGGATCAGGAGCTCAACGCTGAACTCTCCCGGCTTCTGACGTCGGTCGTGAACCGTGACACGCACGAATTGAGCAAGGTGCTGATCCGGCTCGATATACTGGAACCGGACCAGGAGAGTCTCGGGCTCCGTCGGCATCTGCTCACGATCATCGACCGCTACTACAATGCTCCGTTACATCAGATCAGCGGGGAAGAAATCATGAACGATCTGCATGAGTTTCTGTCCCGACATGACATCCGGTTTCCGCCGGAATTTTACCTGCTGGTGAAGTGTGTGCTGACCGTGGAATCCATCGGAGAACGGCTGGACCCGGACTTCGAGCTGGCGGAGGTGGCCGAACCGTACCTGAAGCGGCTGGTCCGGCGTCACCGGGGTCTGCGTCCCCTTCTGTCCATGATTCCCAACGTCGCGGTCGATACCCTCCGGTTTATGCGGGATTTGCCCCACGATGTCAGCAGCCTGATCCGGGAGCTCAAGGGGGGCCGGATCCAGTTTGAATTCGAACATCGGGGGCTGGAAAAATTAATGAACGAATTCCGCCAGGACACCAACCGAATCTCCATGTCCCTGATCGTGGCTGCCCTGATCATCGGTTCCTCGTTGCTGATCGCCACCGAACAGGGACCCATGGTCTGGGGGTTTTCGCTTCTGGGGTTGATCGGATTTCTGGCGGCGGGGTTTTTTGGCTTGTGGCTCATGGTAAGCGTGCTGCGCTCCGGCCGGTACTGAAGGGGATTGTGCCCCGGATGTTGTGAAAACACGGATTGGATCCGGCCCGAGACTGAGGACAGCCCCCGATGGGAATTCGAACCGCCGGAGCCAACCCTAGCTCGTGAGCGGTGTTCGCCGGGAAGGGATCAAACGAGTCTGCGATTTGATATCCTGAATGGACAGAAGGGAATCCAGTTGAACAGGGACTTGAATGGATCCGGGAAAATTCTGTTCTGGAGAGGAGTGGTTTGAATGAAGGTTTGGCGCCAACCGGACGGAAGTCTTGAGACGGAGGACGGCGAACCGATGAGCCTGGAGCGTGTCCTCCGCTTGGTTCGTAAGGGAGATTCGCCGGAAATTCTCGACAGTGAGACGGAGGAGACCGTGACCGGGGAGGTGATCGTGGAGGCCCTTCAGCGGAGCACAACGAGGAGCGAACTGGTGGACTGGCTCGGGGACGGACTCCGTTCCTTAACCGCCCGGTTTGCGGAGAGCGTCGACGACGCCGAGGAGGAAGTTCAGGCCTGGATTGATGAACTGGTCGAGACGGGGAAGGTCACCCCGGATCAGGCCAGCGAGTGGCTGGAGGACTACCGGAACAAAGCGGAGCAGACCGGAAGCAAGTTCGAGCAGCGTGTGCGAACCGTTCTCGGCCGGCAGATCGATCGGCTCGGACTGGTCCGGAAGGAGGATCTTGAGGAGTTGAAGCAGGAGATCCGGTCCCTGCGTGAGGAAGTCAACGAGGGGGAGTAGAAGAGGGACCAGCCCACAAAGGTCGAATAAGGTGCCGCCGCCCGGTCGGGACCCGAGCTATGGCAGTTCAGTTTGCCCGCATCGCCGCCCGCAGCCGCCGGGCCATCCGCTGCGCCGGGAGCAGGTTCCGAAGTCCCATGAAGCTTACGTTCACGCCCATGGGAAAGGGATTGTCCAGCTTTCGGTTGATCTCCCGGAGCGTCCGAAGGATCGATTCAACGTGCTGGATGGAGGTTTCGAGGGGATCGTCGCTGGACAGAATCCGCTCTTCGACGTCATCTGAAATAAGCACCCCGAGCCAGCGGAGAAAATCAACGTCCTTCTGAAGCTGAACCGGAGTGAAGCTCCAGAGCAGAAGAGGCGGGACCACGGATTCCCTCTTCAGACGAGAACCGAGTTCCCGGATGAGCCGTCGGGCATCTGCGGACTCAAACAGGATCTGTGACGTGAAAAAGTCGGCCCCGCTGGTAATTTTTTGCAGCATCCGTTCGGGCTCCTCGATGGAGCCTCCGCGCCGGGA
This sequence comes from uncultured bacterium, assembly GCA_964413525.1. Taxonomy (GTDB): domain Bacteria; phylum T1Sed10-126; class T1Sed10-126; order T1Sed10-126; family CAYPTI01; genus CAYPTI01. Next base: position 10,865 of record CAYPTI010000009.1, read on the forward strand.
CGGAATGGAAATGTTGCCGACCAGGTAATCGGTGGATCCCCCGGAGGAGGAACCATGGCGTAATTCTCCCCGGTTCAGCCCCTCCCGAACCAGCCGGTTCCCCTCGGGGACGGACGGACCCGGGTAGGTTTCGTCGCTGGATTCCCCGCCGACAAGGACGACGTTCTCGATCGCAAACTCATGGAAGGTCTGATCCAGCCAGGTTTCCTGCTCGGCTTCCGGGTGCTTGACGATCACGCGGTTGACGATGGCGGGAACTTCTCCTAAATGGGGAAAGTCGTCCCGGAGCTGTCGGACGTAGTCGCGGGGCGGGATCCGGGGTTGGAAGTCACTGCGTCGTTTTCCCCGGTCGTCCTTCTTCTCCTCCGGCTGAACTTCGGGAATGTTGATCCCGTCGGGGCGGGTCTCCTCGGCCAGAGCCTCCAGCCCCCGGTTTCGTTTAGCGGCTTCGTCCGCCGTCAGATTTACTTCGGGGGGGATGATCTCAAACGTGACCGGAGAGGGGCCAAACCGTTCACGCATCAGGTCCTGCCGGGGTTGCAGCGTCGACACGCCGGTTCCTCCTTGAAAAACGGGATCGGGTACAGGGGAATTGGACCGCCAACGGTATCCGCGGACTTCCCCGCCCGTCAAGAAAGCGCCCTTTGGACACATGCCAGCCGGACACTTCGTTTTATCGTAGAGATCCGTAACATATAGGGTTTCACAAGCTGCCGAAAGGAGTGACGGAGATGAACTGGTTGATACGAGGACTCGCGATGGCCAACGGCGAGGGAGGAACCCAGGACATTGTTCTGCTGGTGGTCATGATGGTGATCATCTTCGGAATTTTTTATTTCCTGGTCATCCGCCCTCAGAAAAAACAGCAGGAGGAACACGAACAGATGGTCGAGCAGTTGAAGCCCGGGGATCGGGTGGTAACGGCCGGGGGACTGCACGGGAAGATATCGAACGTGGGCGAGGAGACCGTGAAAGTTCAGATCGCCAAGGACATCAAGGTGACCCTGAACCGCGAGTCCATCGCCACGGTGAAGAACGGAGGAGGCGAGGGGGACTGATTGGAGCCATTGAATAGGGAATCGGCTGGGCGGGGACTTGTTCCCCCGGTCGTGGTTCTCCTGACGGAACCTCGTTGACCGTATGCCCTCCGGATTGCTTAAATAATCGTTCTTACATTCAGGACAGGTTCCTGGTTACCGTAACCCGTTTGCTAACGATTGGAGACCGGACTCACCGTGGATAAGGGTTTGATCTGGAAAGCGGCGATTATCCTGCTGGCCATCGGCCTGGCGGCCTACGCCCTGTACCCCATCCAGGAGAACTTGACCCTGGGGCTGGACCTCCAGGGTGGGGTGTACCTGGTATATGAGATCGACGAAACGGAGCTGGAGGAGGACATGGACCGCGGGGAGGCGGTCACCCGGGCGCTGGAGATCATCCGCAACCGGATTGATGAATTCGGGGTGACCGAGCCGGAGATCCAGCGGACCGGGGGGGATCGAATCATCGTTTCCCTTCCCGGGGAGGAGGAGCCCGAACGAGCCAAGGAGATCATCGGACGCACGGCTCTGCTGGAATTTCGGGTGGTGAACGAGAACCTCCGCCAGGATCTCGAGATGGGGTTCCTGCCCGAGGGGTATGAGGAAGCCCCCTATCGGGAGGACAACCAGGGAACCCTGATCGTCGAGGACTCCGCCGAGTTGACCGGATCGCACCTGAGCGACGCCCGGGTTCAGTTCACCGACGAAGGCCCCGGGGTGAGCCTGACCTTCGACGACGAAGGAGCCGAACTGTTCGGACAGCTGACGGCCCAGAACGTGGGCAACCGGATCGCCATCCTGCTGGACGGCGAGGTGCTCTCGGCTCCGAACGTCCGGGAACCCATCTGGGGGGGGACCGCCCAGATCACCGGTCAGTTTACCGACACCGAGGCCCGGGACCTGGCCCTGATGCTGCGGGCGGGGGCCCTGCCGGCCCCCCTGAACCTGATCGAGGAGCGCACGATCGGTCCCTCGCTCGGGGAGGACTCCATCCGGGCGGGACTGCTCGCCGCCCTCTCCGCTCTGGTGGCCGTGTTTCTCTTCATGCCGGCGTATTATCTGCTTTCCGGCCTGATTGCCAACGTGACCCTTCTGCTCTGTTTGCTCTTCCTCATGGCCGGTCTGGCGGTTCTGGGCGCCACGCTGACCCTGCCGGGCATCGCCGGGATCATCCTCACCATCGGGATGGCGGTGGACGCCAACGTCATCGTGTTCGAGCGGATCAAGGAAGAACTTGCCGAGGGCAAACCGATCCGATCCGCCGTGGACGGGGGATTCGACCATGCCTTTTCCGCCATCATGGACGCTCAGGTGACCACGATCATCACCGCCGTAGCCCTGTACTGGTTCGGGACCGGACCGGTCCAGGGGTTCGCGATCACGCTGACCCTCGGGATCCTGGCCAGCCTGTTTTCGGCCCTGTTCATCGGGCGATTCCTGTTCGGCCTCTGCACCCTGAGGCGGGCCGTAAATTCGATCCATATCGGCTGGCGGGAATACAGCGAGGGATGGAGGGACTACGGCGACGATGATTAACTTCAAACAATTAATGAAGTACCGCTGGCAGGCTCTGGTGGTTTCCCTGATCATCATCCTTATCGGGTTTGGGGGTGTCCTCTACCGGGGCGGACTGCTGTACGGAATTGAATTTACCGGCGGGTTTCAGATGATGTATGAATTTAACCAGCCGGTCACGGCCGAGCGGCTGGCCGACCTCCGGGAGGAATTTGACCGACAGGCCTTCGACGCGAACCTGACGAGTTTTTCCGTCGAGGGGGAGTCCCCCATGCGAGGGTTGATGATCACGGCCCGAACCCAGGACGCCGTGGAAGCCCTCACCGAGCGGTTGTACCAGGCGGGGCAGGCCGGAAACGAGGAAGTATTTGATCAGCTGTCGGAGGATCCCGAGCTGAGTTTTGTTCGGGAACAATCACTGCGGGAGGAATTTCACTTCGGAGACGGGGGAGGACTGAACCTCACCGAGGCAAACCGGGACGGTGTCCGTCAGAATGTTCAAACGATCATGAACCGGACCCTGAACCGGGTTATCGAGGACCTGCTGCAGGAGCAATTTACCGATCAGGAACCGGAGGTCGACCTCAACACGGCTTCAACCGAGGAACTTCGCCGATGGATCCGGGAAGCTCAGGTCGATTCCTTCCTGGAGCAGCTGGAAGAACGGGTGCCGGACGCCGGTTCCGTGCAGGAACTCGAGGACTTGCTGTCCGAATTCGAGATCGCTCTCTCCGACTTTGCGGAGGTCTTTTCCGTCGGGGACGAACCCGGTCGGATCGACCTGACGGAAGCTTCGTCCGACAACCTCCGGGAGATCGTCGTCGAGGAATTTTTTCAGGACCAGTACGAATCGGAGGCGGAGCAGCTGAGCGACCTCCGGGAACGGGTGGGAGTGTTTCAGAACGTGGAGCAGGTCCTGGACCAGGATCTGTTCTCCGATCTGGACCGTGACCGTCTGGCGTCCACCGCCGGGGTGAGTCCCTTCCGGATGCTGCAGGGGGAGATGATCAGCCCGGCGATCGGTTCCGAGCTGATTGTGCTTGCCCTGACTGCTGTGCTGATCTCCATGATCGGTGTGCTGATCTACCTGTACATCCGGTTTGAGCTGTTTTACTCGGTGGGAGCGGTAGTGGCCATCGTCCACGACGTGATCATCACGGTGGGGTTGATCACCCTGATCGGGATCGAGTTCAACGTGCCCGTCGTGGCGGCGATCCTGACCGTGATCGGGTACTCCCTTAACGACACGATCGTGAACTTCGACCGGGTGCGGGAAAACCGGACGTTGATGGGGTTCCGGCCCAGCTGGATGGAAGTGATCAACCGGAGTGTGTATGAGGTTCTTCCCAGGACCTACGCTACTTCGTTTACGACGTTCCTCGCCGTCCTGGTTCTGTATCTCTTCGGAGGAATCGCCCTGTACGGGTTTTCGGTGGCGCTGATCATCGGGGTGGTCATCGGCACCTGGAGTTCCATCTTCATCTCCAACGCTGCGCTGTTGTGGCTCCAGGAGAGGTTCGGGACCTGAATGAATCACGGGGGTCCTCCCGCGTCCCTTGAGGAACGCGGGGACGGAGGACCCCGGGACAGGTTGATTTGGATGGAGACCAGCGATCGGAACCGACGAGCCGGCCTCCGTTGACCCACGGGCCGCGGCCTGGGCCCTGTTGACCCGGGTCCCCGGCCTGGGCCGGGGAGTGGTCCACAACCTCCTGGACGTCATCGACGACCCCCTTGAATTGTTTCAATCTCCGGAGTCAATCCGACAACATTCCGTCCGCGGAATCGGTCCGTCCCGGGGAGAAACCCTGATCGACCGGCTTCACCGATGGGACCCCGAGGAATCCGCCAGCCGACTGGAAGAACAACGGATCGGTCTGCTGTCGATCCGTGACGAATCCTACCCCGACTCCCTCCGCTCGATTCATGAACCCCCGGTCGTTTTGTTCTACCGGGGGAACCCTGACCTGCTTGAACCCTGCCGGGTGGCGATCGTGGGGACCCGGCGGGCCAGCGAGGAGGGAAAGGAAATCGCCCGCGACCTCGCCCGGGGATTAACCCGACGAAACGTGGTGGTGGTCAGCGGTCTGGCGGCCGGCATCGATTCGGCCGCCCACCGGGGAGCCCTTGACGGGGAAGCAACCACGGTGGCGGTGCTGGGGAACGGGCTTCAACAGGTGTATCCGGCTCGAAATCGGGATCTTCAGAACCGGATGGCTGACGAAGCACTTGTCCTGAGTGAGTATCCGCCCGATCAAGATCCCAGCCGCCACACCTTTCCGGAACGGAATCGGATTATCAGCGGGCTGTCTTCGGCGGTGCTGGTGGTCCAGGCCGGGGAACGAAGCGGCTCCCTGATCACGGCCGACTTCGCCCTGGAACAGGGACGTGACGTCTACGCCGTGCCCGGAAACGTGAACAGCAACCTCCACGACGGCTGTCACCTCCTGCTCAAGCAGGGGGCCGGGCTGGTGGAGGAGGTGGAGGACCTGATTGATTACCTCCAGCTGAGTGGCCATTACGTGCCCACCGAACGGTCCGTGGAACTGGACCCGGAGTCCGCCCGACTGCTGGAGCACCTGGCCGAGAAACCCCGTCACGTGGATGAACTGGTCATGGAGAGTCAGCTTGACCTGGCCACGGTTTCCCGCTGTCTGATGGAGCTGGAAGACGCAAACCTGGTCCTTCCCGCACCCGGCCAGCGGTACCAGCGCAGCCGGGACGCCCAGCACGCCCGAATTAGCGTCCGGGAACCGGATCCGTCCGAGGGAACGGAGGAAATGAACCCTGACTGATCCTCCTGAGGGACGGCTTCCGGAACGGGGCGCTGACTTCCTGACCTACTGCCGGGAGGAACGGAATTATTCTCCCGATACGATCCGGGCCTACGAACAGGATCTGACCAATTTTCAGCAGTTTCTGAACCTGTTTGACATCGAAGGTTCCCCGCCTGACCTGGATCGGGAACGGATCCTGGAGTACGCCGATTGGCTCCACCGGCAGGAACTGGCGGATTCCACCCTGGATCGTCGGTTTGCGTGTCTTCGTTCCTATTACCGGTTTTTGATCCGCCGCGGGGTTCGGGAGGACCACCCGGCCGAGGACCTCCGGGTCCAGAGTCGCGCCCGCCGGCTTCCGACCGTCTGGAGCGAACAGGAAATGGAACAGTTGCTGGATCTGCCGGATCCGTCCACGGACACGGGAATTCGGGACAGGGCGATGTTTGAGGTCCTGTATTCCACGGGGGCCCGGGTCTCGGAGCTGGTTCGAGCGGACTGGCGGGACGCGGGGGAATCCCTCGATCGACTCGGCCTGATCGGAAAGGGACAGCATCGACGGGTGGTGCCGCTCGGACCGCCCGCTCGGAAGGCCTTGGTTTCATACCGGGAACACAGGCTTCCCTCCCCCGATGATCCACTGTTCGTCAATCACCGGGGGAATCGCCTCACGGAACGGGGGGTCCGGTACATCGTTGATCAGTACGCTTCCCGTTCCTCCGTGACCAAGGATCTGTCCCCGCATGTTTTCCGGCATTCCTGCGCCACCCATATGCTGAACCGCGGAGCCAGCCTGCGGACGGTTCAGGAACTCCTCGGCCATGAGACCATTTCCACCACGCAGGTCTACACCCATGTGTCGACCGACCGGTTGAGCGAAGTCTACGATCGGACTCATCCCCGGGCTCACGGAGAATAGCACCATTCGGTTAACCGGGGTCCATAGCGGATGGGGAGCGGGCTCAACGGTTTCTCTTTCATTCCGGATACGGTAGGTTAGTGGGAACTGATCGGGAGGTCGTCGCGATGGATCACAGCCTGGAAGGGACGGACTGATCGGCGTCGATTCCTTACGATCAACCCTCCGGAACTGGCTTCGGGATTCGCCGTCCGCGGGCGAGGTCCAGAAACTTCGGCGCCGGGTTGCGACCGATCCCGAAAAGGAACGGCTGGCGGAAGTGCTGCTCACGGTCGAGCACCGGATCCGGACCGGGGAACCCGACCCGCTTCGCCCCCTGATTGAGCTGGTCCGGGGAGACCGGTCCAAGGAAGCCGAACGAGTTGAGTTAACCCTGCATGACCATGCGCCGTACCCGGAGCTTCGGAGAGCCATCCTCTCCCGTCTGGTTGAGGAGCATCCGGGGTTGACGGTCGATTTTTCGAACGACCGCAGGGCGGTTGCCTCGGTCACCAACCGGCTCCAGCGACTTCGTCTGGAGGGATTGTATCACTGGTCGGTGAGGGATCTCCTCGATTCGGAGGACGCCTGAGTCCCTCGACCGGGTGATGCGCGGGGCCGCCGATTGGTGCCGAAGTACGTCCGGCCTGAGCCCGTCCGGGCCGGAGGGACTGCAGACGGAGGCCGGACCGTCGGTGCAGAAAATGTTGATTCAGGAGATGAACGAACCCGGAGGTTTGAACCGATGATTTCTCCCCTCGGCATGGTTCAGCATCATCCTTTCCAGCAGCAATTTCTGGAGTCGTTGCTTCAGCAGTTCTGGAGCGGATCGGTGTATCGTTTTTCCTCCCCCGAGGAACTGAGCGAGGTGCTGGAAAACCAGCGTTTCGGGCTTGTGTTCTGTGACGTTTCTCCGGAGGCCGGAGCAAGTTTCGAGGCGCTGGAGGGCTGCGAATGTCCCGTGATCGGACTGCTGGAGGACGGGGAGTGGGAGGAAGAGCAATTGACCGGATGGCTGGAGATCGGGATGGTGGATGTGTTGACCAAACCCTATCAGCCGAGCGAGCTGGAACGACTGTGTGATCGGTGGGAGACGATTCTGTCCGATTCCATGCTCGACGACCTGCCGGAGGAGTCGAACTAAGTCGTGCAGAGCATGACCGGATACGGTAAAGCCTCAACGGAACGGGACGGCCGGTTTGTGGAGGTGGAACTGTCCTCCCTGAACAGCAACCACCTCGAGGTGAACCTGTCCCTGGACGATGTACCGGAGCTGCGGGAACGGATCCAGGACCGGTTGCGGGAGAGCTTCGAACGGGGGCAGATTCAGGTAAGCATCAGGGGGGACGTGCTGGGTGAGGAACTTCGAGCCCCGGCGCTCAACGAGGACAGCGTATCCTTCTACCTGAAGCAGATCCGAAGCCTCCGGGAGGAATCCCCTGAAACGGTCGGGAAGGCGGATCCGGTTCGGTTGCTGGAACTTCCGGGGGTCCTTTCGGTGGACCTCGAAACCCGTCTGAACGAGGAGGCTCGACCCCTTGTTCTGGAGGCCCTGGACCGGGCGGTGGATGAGCTGGTTTCCATGCGAAAACAGGAGGGGAAGGCCATCGCCCGAGATCTTGAGGAACGGACGGAAATCATTCGGGACCGGCTTGATTCGATCGAAGATCGGGTACCGGACAGCCTCCGGCAGCACCGGGAACGCTACCGGAAGCGGGTGGACGAGGTGGCCGGTTTGACGCCGGATGAACTCAAGGAACGGGTTGAGTCCGAAATGCAGATTTACGCTGAAAAGAGCGACATCGCCGAGGAGGTGACCCGGCTCCACAGCCACCTCGATCAGATCCGCGAGACCCTAGGGGTGTCCGGCGCGGTAGGGAAAAAATTAAAATTCCTCTTTCAGGAGCTGCTGCGGGAGATCAATACCGTGGGAGCCAAGGCCAACGACGCCGAGATCAGTCAGCTGGCCGTGGACGTGAAGTCGGAAATTGAAAAATGTCGGGAACAGGTCCGGAACCTCGAATGAACCGGGCACCGACTCACCACGGGCAGATTGACCTGTTCACAGCCCCCCTGGTCATGGTGGTATCGGCACCCTCGGGAGCCGGGAAGTCCACGATTTGTCGGCGACTGGTGGAACGAAACGAGAACCTGGTGTTTTCCGTCTCCACCACCACCCGACCTCCCCGGGCCGACGAGACCGACGGCGTCGATTACCGGTTTGTGTCCGAGGAGTCCTTCGACCGGATGTTGAAGGAGGAGGCGTTTCTGGAATGGGCGGAGGTTCACGGCCACCGGTACGGGACCTCCCGGGAGGCGGTCCGTCAGGAACTGGATGCGAATCACGACGTCATGCTGGACATCGACGTCCAAGGCGGGCGTCAGGTGAAGGAACTGTTTCCGGAAGCCGTTATGGTGTTCCTGGCTCCGCCGAGCCTGGATGAACTGGAACGCCGGCTTCGCAGTCGCGGAACCGAATCCAAGGAGGAAATCGAGCGGAGGCTCACCAATGCCCGACGGGAGATCGAACAGATGAAGGAGTACGACTACCTGGTCATCAACGACGATCTTGAGCGAGCCGTCCGAGACATCGAGTCCATCCGTCGGGCCGAAAAACTCCGCATGACCCGAGTCGACGATCCGGTCCGGGAGTCCTGACCATGGTGTTGACCGCCGATCGGCCCCTGAACGGAAACCGCATTCTCCTGGCCGTTTCCGGAAGCGTCGCCGCCAGTCGGGCGGACGAAGTTCGCCGGGCTCTCCGGGACGCCGGCGCTTCGATCCAGATTTTGTTAACCGAGGCCGGAGAGCGGTTTTTCCCCGAACGGACCGCCGGAGCCCTGACCGACCACCCGGTCCTGACCGACGAACGGGCCTGGAACCGTTCCGGGGACATGCTTCACATAACCGCGAAGCAGGAGTCCGACCTGATGCTGGTGGCCCCGGCCACCGCCAACCGGATGCTCCAGCTGGAGTCTCCCCGTCCCGCGGATCTGCTTGGGACGGTGCTGCACGCGTTCTCCGGTCCGGTTTTCTATGCCCCGGCCATGAACCCCGAGATGTGGAACGACCCGATGCTGCAGGAGATCGTCGAGGCAAACCACGAGCGGATCGTTATGCCCGAGGGAGGGACCATGGCCTGCGGGGAGGAAGGGGTCGGCCGGCTGGCCGAACCGCCCCGGATCGTGGAGTTTCTCGTTCGAGCCGCCTGGCCGGATCCCCTGGAGGGTCAGCACTGGATCGTCTCCGCCGGCGGCACACGGGAAGCATGGGACGACGTGAGGGTGCTTACCAACCGATCCAGCGGACGGATGGGGGAGGCCATGGCCCGGATCGCCCGGCGGCTCGGAGCCTCGGTGAGCCTGGTCACGACCGCCGATCGGGAGACGTATCCGGGCTCGGGCATCGAGTATGTCCCCGTGGAGTCCGCCGATGAGATGAAGCAGGCGGTGGCGCAGCGGGCCGGTGACGCGGTCGGATACGTGGGCGCCGCCGCGGTGGCGAACTTCCGACCGGTGCGGCGAGAGGGTAAGGTCCGTTCCTCGGAGGAACCGGTGATCGAACTGGAACCGGCGGACAACATCCTCGGGTTGCTGGCGGAGGAGCACCCGGACCTTCGGAGGATCGGGTTCGCAGTCGAACCCGCCGGAGATGACAACCGAATCCGGGCCAAGCTATCGGACCATGATCTCGATCTCCTCGTGGTGAACTACCTGGAGGAGCAACCCTTCGGATCCGATTCAAACCGCGTCGAACTCGTATACCCGGACCGACCGACGGTGTCCCTGCCCCGGCGATCGAAGTCGGAAATTGCTCTTCAGATCTGGAGTCATTACCTGAGTTGAACCGCCCGGTTCGGGGGTGGGTTCCGACCGCCCGACCGGCTCTTACCACCCACGTCGGGGTTCTTTTCAGTTTGCTTCCGGTCGGTTCATCAGGGGAGGAATCGAGTCCTTGAACCGTGCCGACCTTGCCCGGTGGCTTCGACGCTGGCTCCGGGCCGCCCGGGAAGAGATGCCCCGTCAGGCGGGTCGGCCTGATGAACCGGGAACCGACTCGGCCGATCCTTCCTCCGTCGAGGCCGGCGAACCCTTCGATAACGGCGACGATTCCCCGCCGGAGCCCTCCCGTCCCGATCCGGAAGAACAACTGATCGAACTGCGAGAATCGGCCCGGGGCTGTACGCTCTGCGGACTCAAGGAGGGGCGAACGCAGGTTGTGTTTGACCAGGGGACGACCCGGGCTCGAGTGATGGTGATCGGAGAGGCCCCGGGGGCCCGCGAGGACGAACAGGGAGTACCGTTCGTTGGGCCGTCGGGTGAACTGCTCCGGAAGGGATTCAAGAAAGTGGGGCTGGAGGAGGACGACCTGTACATCACCAACACCGTTAAGTGCCGCCCGCCGGAGAACCGAGATCCCGAGGCCGATGAACTGGAGGCCTGCCGTCCCTACCTGAACCGGCAGCTTGACCTGGTTGATCCGGTCGTCGTTCTGTCCCTGGGGAGTTTCGCCCTGCAGTATTGCCTCGGTGACGATCATCGGATCACCCGCAGCCGGGGGGAAGTATACGACTGGGAGGGCCGGGACCTGGTGCCGACGTTCCACCCGGGGTACGTACTGAGGAACCGTTCCGCCGCTCAGGATTTCGTAAACGACCTGCACCGGGCGGCCTCGTTGCTGGACGATGAGTGATCGATCCGCGATCCGGGTTGTCTTCCTGCGACAGAACCTTCCCGACAGCCTGAGCTATCAAACGGAGGATCCGGAAGCGTGCCTTGGACGGGCTCTGGTGGTTCCCCTCCGCGGCCGGTTGACCGTGGGGCTCGGGGTTCGGGTCCACGAACCCGATCCGGAACTCGAGCTCGCCCCGGTCCAGCAAATCCTCTCCACCCCGCCCGCCCTGTCGGAGGAGCTGCTTCAGCTTGGCAACTGGCTCGGGACTTACTATCTGTCCGGATTCTCCTCCGTGTTTCAGCGGATTCTTCCTCCCGCGTACCTGCCCCGGATCACCGAGCGCTGGCTCAGGGCTGGAAATTCATCCGATCGTTCGATCCTGTCCGATCTTCCGGCTGAGGAGGGCATTAAATTCGGGTCCCTTGCGGAGAAGCGGTCCGAAACGCTGTCGGAACTGCGCGATAAGCTGGAGGAAGCCCGTCGTCAGGGGCTGGCCGAACAGTCGGTACAGATCGGTCGGCCGGACGTGTCCCGGCGAACCTACCAGTACGTCGTCCTGACCGATGACTCCCCCGAGAACCCGGATGACCTGTCTCCCCGGGAGCAAGATCTACTGGACCACCTCCGGGATCGGGGGGATACGTTTCGAACCGATCTCCCGGAGTCCCTGAAACGGACCGACCTGCTGAACCGGGCCGAGGAGAAAGGATTCGTCCGACGCGAGGAGCGTTCCCGAAGCCGGGTTCCCCTGGCCCGTCGTCACGGGGAGCAGGCCGATCCTGAGTTCACACTGACCGACGAGCAACAGCGGGTGCTGGACGCGGTCGAAGACGATGTTCGGGAGCAACGGTTCGGGGTCCACCTGCTGCACGGCATCACCGGGAGCGGCAAAACGGAGGTCTATTTCCGGGCCGCCCGGCAGGTACTCGATGAAGGAGAGGCGGTCCTGGTGCTGGTGCCGGAAATTACGCTTGCTTCCTTCCAATCCCGGCGGTTTGTGGAGCGATTCGGGGATACCGTTGCTCTGTGGCACAGCGAGATGTCCCGGGGGGAGCGTCGGGACGAGTGGGACCGGATCCAGTCCGGGGAGGCGCGGCTGATCCTCGGGGTCCAATCGGCCGTCTTTGCTCCCGCCCTGGATCTCGGGCTTCTGATCGTGGATGAGGAGCACGACACGTCCTACAAGGCCGGTCAGGACCCCCGGTACCACGCCCGCGACGTGGCGGTGAAGCGAGCTCAATTTCTCGACTGTCCGGTGTTGCTTGGAAGCGCCACCCCGAGCGTGGAAAGCTACGCGAACGTCCACCGCGGCCGGTACCGGGGACATTCGATGAACCGGCGTCCGACCGGGGGAGAGCCCGCCGGTGTGCTGGTTCAGGATCTCCGGAACGAACAACATATGCTCACCGATCGGTTGATTGAAAAAACCGAGCGTTCCCTCTCGGAAGGAGCCCGGGCCATCTGGTTTTTGAACCGGCGAGGGTCCGCTCAGTTTCTTCTCTGCCAGGAGTGCGGTGACGTCCCGGAGTGTCCGGATTGTTCCGTTTCTCTCACCCTTCACCAGGGACCGGGGCGGTTGCGGTGCCATTACTGCGGGTATTCCCGACCGGTACCGTCCACCTGTGATGAATGCGGTTCGGAAGAAATCGCTCGGGTCGGTTCCGGGACGGAAAAACTGGCTTCGGTGGCGACCCGGCGGTTTCCCGACGCCCGTGTCTTCCGGCTGGACGCCGACACGGTGGGCCGGAAGGGGGCGCGGGAGGAGTGTCTGGAGGCCTTCGGATCCACGCCGGGTTCGCTGCTGGTGGGCACCCAGATGGTGACCAAGGGGCTGGATTTTGAGGACCTCATGTTCGTGGGGATCGTGAACGCCGACGTCTCGCTTCATTTTCCCGACTTCCGGAGCGGTGAACGGACGTTTCAGCAGCTGGTGCAGGTAATCGGCCGGGCCGGCCGGGATCGACCGGACGCGGAGGTTCTCCTCCAGACCTACAACCCGGAGCACTACGCCGTCCAGCGGGCTCTGGATCAGGACTTTGAGGGATTCTTCCGTCAGGAGCTGAACCAGCGCCGGCCGCTGAAGTATCCGCCCTATTCCCGCCTGATCGATCTTCGTTGCCGGGGAAACCGGGAGGAGGACGTGGTGAGGACGCTGCGGAATATTTGTGATATCCTTCCCGACTACGATTCGATAGATGTGCTGGGCCCCTCCCCCTGCGGGATCGATTATGTGAAGGGGAAACATCGCTGGCATCTGCTCTGCCGCGGATGGTTCGACTCCGACTGGAAGGAGCGGACCCGTGAGCGGCTTCCAAGGGATTCCTCCGTCCGGGTGACGGTCGACGTCGATCCGGTCGATCTGATGTAGTCAGCCGGCGAGACCGTCAGGGGAATCTTGTTCCGATCATGAAAGGAAGAAGGAAGCATGTTGCGGATTCACCCGGATGAGATCCTAAACCAGGACTGTGAGCCGGTGGAAGACCCCGGAGACCACCGGGAACTGATTGAGACCATGGTTGAGGTCCTGTATGAACACAACGGGATCGGGCTGGCGGCTCCCCAGGTGGGGGAGTTGCTGGAGATTTTTCTGTTGAGGCTCGATCCGGAGGAACGGCTTCACGAGGTCTACATGAACCCGGACATTCTGGAGACCGGACCGGCCGCTCGGGTCAACGAAGGGTGCTTGAGTTTTCCGGACGTTCAGGTGGAGATCGAGCGCCCCGAGTGGGTTCGATTTCAGGCCCTGACCCCGGCCGGTGAGACCGTTGAGCGTCGAATGGAGGGGATGATGGCTCAGTGCGTGGTCCATGAGGTGGACCATCTTCGGGGAGTGACGCTGGTGGAACACTGTGATTTGCAGCAGAAAATAAAAATAAACCAGGCGATGAAACAGCGGACGGAGGAGTCCACCCGTGATTAGGCTTGTCTTTGCCGGCACCGCCCCGTTCGGGGAACCGGTTCTGGAGGCGCTTGACGAACACCCGGAGGTTGACCTTGCCGGGGTTTTTTCCCAGCCGGACCGACCCGGTGGACGGGGACAGGAGGTACAGT
>CAYPTI010000010.1:0-23405 GCA_964413525.1 uncultured bacterium
GACTGGGCAACATGTGGCGGTTCCCCTACATGGTGGCCGAAAACGGCGGCGCCGCGTTCGTGTTCCTGTTCGTAGTCTTGCTGATATGCATCGGGCTGCCGGTAATGGTGGCCGAGTTCGTTCTCGGTCGAGGGTCCGGCCGGAGTCCCGTGCTCGCTCTGTCCCAGTTCGATCAACCCAACTGGAGCTGGCTCGGGGTCCTGTTCGTGGGGATGGGGTTCTGGCTGCTTTCCTATTACAGCGTGGTGGCCGGATGGACCGTCCGGTACGCGGTCGATGCGTTCACGGGTCGACTGTTCCTGACGGAAGCCGGTAGCTACTTCGCTCAGATCAGTTTCGGTCACGAAGCCCTTCTTTTTCACCTCCTGTTTATGGTGCTAACCATCGGGATTGTGCTCGGAGGGGTGACGAACGGCATCGAACGGAGTGTAAAAATTCTGGTCCCGTTGCTGCTGTTGATGATGCTGTTTCTGGTCGGGTGGTCCCTGGCCCAACCGGGAGCCTACGAAGGTCTCAGCTATTACCTCTGGCCCGAACCGGAGAATTTGTTCGAAACCTACCGGCTGTTCGGATCTCGACTTCCCTTCCTCAACCTCACCATTCTCGGGTCGGCCGCGGGTCAGACCTTCTTCACGCTCAGCCTGGGCATCGGCTGCATGATCACCTACGCCAGCTACCTCGACTCCGATCGGGATCTGTTCCGGGACGGGGCGCTCATTTCGTTGTCCGATCTGATCGTTGCCCTTCTGGCCGGGTGTATGGTGTTTCCCCTGCTGACCATCTTCGGACTCCTGGGCGCCGTGGAAAACCATGAACTCAGCACCCTGTTTGAATCGATCCACGCGGCCGTTTCGCAGTTCGAAGGCTGGGCCGGTCAGGGACTCGGCGTGTTCTTTTTTACCACCCTCGCGGTCGCCTCCCTCACCTCGGCTATTTCGTTTCTGGAGGTGGTCGTCAGCAGCCTGATCGACCTGTTTGACGTCGACCGGAAACGGGCAACGGTGAGTTCGGGGGTTCTGATCTTCCTGCTGGGGATTCCGGCCGCCTACCGGAGCGACTGGCTGGCCTTCGCTGACGGAGTCGCGGCCAACCTGCTCATCCTGTTCGGCGGTCTGATGATGTCCGTCTACGTCGGCTGGTTGATGGACCAACCGGAACGTGAACTGGCCCGGGGGCAATCCTGGGACCTCACCGGCCTCTGGCTGGTCAGCCTTCGTTACTTCGTTATTCCGGTCCTGTTCCTCCTGCTCAGCTGGAACCTGTACGACGTGGTTCTGGAGCTGATGGGATAACTGCCAAAAATACGAGTCCCGTGTCTTTTTGTGACAATTGAGCCGGGCCGCGTTCCGGGTCCTCCGGAGACGGTATGAGGGGGTTGACCGACCGACGTTCCTCCGGGAATGATCCTTGGTTTGATACCCGGAACCCGGTATTGTCCGGGGCGTTTTTGAAGCCTTTTTCGGTTCCAACCTGTTCTCGTTTGGAACGCATACGATTCACGTTCGGAGGAGCGATCGGAGTTCATGAGTTCGTCCGGTCGGGAGAGCTGGAACACCCGGGTGGGGTTCATCTTTGCCGCCATTGGGAGCGCCGTAGGACTGGGCAACATGTGGCGGTTCCCCTACATGGTGGCCGAAAACGGCGGCGCCGCCTTCGTTTTGCTGTATGTTTGTTTGCTGTTTTTAATCGGCCTCCCGGTTATGGTTTCCGAGTTTGTCCTCGGTCGAGGATCCGGAGCCAGCCCCATCCCGGCCCTTTCCCAGCCGGAGCAGCCCTCCTGGAGGTGGCTCGGGGTCC
This sequence comes from uncultured bacterium, assembly GCA_964413525.1. Taxonomy (GTDB): domain Bacteria; phylum T1Sed10-126; class T1Sed10-126; order T1Sed10-126; family CAYPTI01; genus CAYPTI01. The sequence continues at coordinate 1,798 of CAYPTI010000010.1, forward strand.
TGTTCGTTGCCTCCGGCTTTCTCATCCTCTCCTACTACAGCGTCGTGGCCGGCTGGACCATCCAGTACCTGCTTGATTCCCTTACCGGCCATCTGTTTACCGTTACCCCTGAGGCCTATTTTTCCGAGATCACCTTCGGGCACAGTTCCTTCATGTTCCACCTCCTGTTCATGGTGCTCACCATCGGGGTTGTCCTGGGCGGGGTTGAACGGGGAATTGAAATCTGCGTGGAGATCCTGGTCCCGGTCCTGGTGGTCATGATGCTGTTCCTGGTCGCCTGGACCTTCCTTCTTCCCGGGGCCTCCGAAGGGTACGCGTATTACCTCCAGCCCGAGCTCCAGAACCTGGTTCAGGTGTACGGAATCTGGGGAATGGAGGTTCCGTTCCTGGATCTCGCCATGCTCGGCGCGGCCGCCGGTCAGACGTTCTTTACGCTCAGCCTGGGGATGGGTGCCATGATCACGTACTCAAGTTACCTGAACCGCGAGCGGGACCTGTTCCAGGAGGGAGCCATTATTTCCCTCTCGGATCTTACGATCGCGCTGCTTGCGGGACTGATGGTGTTCCCCTTCCTGACGGCGTTCGGTCTGCTGGCTCACGCCGAGGATCACGAGATCAGCACCCTGTTTGAATCGGTCCATGCGGCGTTCAGCCAGATCGGAGGACTGGGAAGTCAGTTCTTCGGTACCGTTTTCTTTGCCACCTTGATGGTGGCCGCCCTGACCTCGGCCATCTCACTGCTTGAGGTCGTTACGAGTTCCCTCATGGATCGCTACGACCTCCCACGACTGCAGGCCGCCGCCGGTTCGGGGTTTCTCATCTTTCTCCTCGGCATCCCGGCCGCCTACCGGAGCGACTGGCTGGCCGTGGCGGACGGGATCGCCGCCAATCTGATGCTGCTGTTCGGAGGGCTGATGCTCGCGGTGTACGTGGGCTGGATCATGCACGACCCCGAGCGGGAATTGAGCAAGGGGCAGCAGTGGAACGTGAGCGGGCTCTGGCTGTTCTGTCTCCGGTATCTTGTTGTCCCCGTTCTGTTTCTCCTCTTCGTCCAGAACCTGTACAACGTACTCTGGAACGTGGGCGGTTAATTCACTTCCTGGGTGCCCACCCCGGATTTGCCGGTTCGTTCGCCAACCAGGAGCCGGGTGATTCCCCCGGTCAAGGCCCGATTGGCCCGCAGGGTGAATCCGGCCTGTTCCATTTCTTTTCCGAGCTGTTCGGGGGAACAAAATCCCTCCACGCTTTCCTGCAGGTAATCGTAGGCGTCCGAACCGGTCACCAGGCTCCCGACCCGGGGCAACACCGTACGAAGATACCATCGGTAGAGGGCTAAAAACGCTCCGCTCCGGGGTGGAAAAAACTCCAGGATCGCCAGCCTTCCCCCCGGAGCCAGGACCCTGAACGCCTCCGAGAACGCCTGGCTCCGTGGCTCAATGTTCCGAATCCCAAACGCACAGGTCACGGTGTCGAACCGGCCCGAACGGAAGGGCAGAGTCCGGCCGTCCCCCTGCACGACCCTAGCTCCCGGATCCTTGGATTCGACATCGGTCAGCATGTTTTCCGCAAAATCAAGCCCGATCCGGAGGGAGTGCGGTCGAAACTGGGAGGCCGTCCGCAGCACGTCACCGGTCCCGGTAGCCAGGTCCAGGATCCGGTTCCCCCTGATCGCTTCCCCCAGCTGGCGACGCCAGAGTTGATCGACAAACCCCGACAGGACGCGGTTCAACAGATCGTACCGGCCGGCGATCCGGTTGAACATCGACCGAATGGTTCGAGCCCGGTCGTCGGATGATCCGTCGGACATACCCTTGGCCTCCTGGATCCGGTTGGATTTGAACCGTTCGTCTCCTGCGCGAATTGGCTCCCGGATACAATGAAAATCGCCGTCTATTCACGTTCCTTGTGATGACTAATGACCCACGGTTGATTCCGGGTCGACGAAATCACACCCGGTGAATCATCAGGTGCTGTCGGGCCGGGATCCCGATCGGTCGTCATGCGGAATCGCCCTCAAGAGGGTGATGCCGAGCACGGAACAATTCCGTTCCGCCTGCAGGGTCCGGGCGCATTCGCGCAGGGTGGAGCCGGTGGTATAGACATCATCCACGACCGCGACACTGGCACCGGAATCCAGATCAAGCTCGTCCGGGACGTCGAAGGCCCCCTTGAGGTTCAACGTCCGTTCCTCTCGCGACAGGGTTGATTGCGGTTCCGTCGATCGGACCTTCCGGAGTCCCTCAAGCACCGGCCAGGCCTCCGTTTCCAGCCGTCTCGCCAGATCCAGCGCCTGATTGAACCCCCGTTCCCGGCGTCGGTCGGGGTGGAGCGGGACCGGGATCAGCCCGGAGATCCCGTAGTCCTCCAGGGTCGGGCCAATCAATCGTCGGAGCCGATCCCCCAGCCACGAACTCCAGCGTCGACGTCGCTGAAATTTCCAGTCAAGAACGATCGTTCGGGCAGCCTCCGTGAGCAGGAACCCGCATCGTACCCTGGTCAGGATCAGTTCACGGGTCCGGCAATCACCGCAGACCAGGGAAAACGCCGTCGGTTCACGGGTCCCCGGCGACGGTTTCATGGGTCGCTGGCACTGATAGCACCGCGGTTCGGGTATTCGCGACAGCGGCTCGGAATGGCGGGAACAGAGGGGCACGGAGGCGGAGCGCTGGACCCATCCTTCGCATAGCAGGCAGAATTCCGGCAGCATGAGGTTGCTGAATCCGTGAACCAGCCGGCGTACAAACGAGCGCTTCCGGTCCAGTTAAACCACCGCCCGCGGGCCCTTCCCGCCAGATGGATTGGTCCTTACCCGTCCTCAACCTCGCTCGATGGGTTCGGTTTCATTCCTCCTCCTGGAACAGATCGGGTTCGTTCGATCCGCCGTCCGGCTCCATGCCGAGATGTTCGTGAGCGCTGGACGTAACCGTCCTTCCGCGCTGGGTTTTTTTCAGGAACCCCGCTTTGATCAGGAACGGCTCGTGGAGTTCCTCGATGGTCCCCTTCTCCTCGCTCACGGCGGTCGCCAGGGTGTCGATCCCGACCGGCCCCCCGTCAAACCGGTTGATAATGGCGGTGAGAATTCGGCGGTCCATGCGGGATAATCCCGCCTGATCGACTTCCAGCCGTTCCAGGGCATGTCGCGCCAGCGCTTCCGTGATCGTCCCGTCTCCTTCGACTTCGGCAAAGTCCCGGACCCGGCTCAACAACCGGTTGGCAATTCGAGGGGTGCCCCGGGACCGGCGAGCGATCTCCCGGACCCCGGGGGGTTCCGTGGGGACGTCAAGAATTTCGGCCGACCGCTGGACGATGGTTTCCATCTCGTCGGTGTCGTAGTACTCCAGCCGTTCAACCACGCCGAACCGGGACCGCAGGGGTCGGGTCAGAAGCCCGGCACGGGTCGTAGCGCCGACCAGCGTAAACGGAGGCAGGTCGATGCTCATGCTCCGGGCGGAACTCCCCTCGCCCACCGTGAGATCGATCCGCCGGTCCTCCAGGGCCGGATACAGGAATTCCTCCACTACCGGGGGCAGCCGGTGAATCTCATCCAGAAACAACACCGAATCCGGGGGCAGCTTGGTGAGGATGGCCGCCAGGTCCCCGGGCCGCTCCAGCATCGGACCGGAACTGGCCTTCAGTTTCACGTCCATCTCCCGGGCAAGAATGGACGCGAGGGTAGTTTTGCCCAGCCCGGGCGGTCCGTGCAACAGGACGTGATCGAGGGATTCCCCCCGTTGCCGGGCGGCCGTCAGGAAAACTTCCAGGTTTTCAACGAGTTGCTGTTGACCGATGAATTCTTCCAGCCGCTTGGGGCGCAGCTCGTTGGTCGACTCGGGGGGATCGTCCTCCATCGGTTCCGGGGACAGGGACGATTCAACCCCGGATTCCTCGATAAACGAATCAGGCGAAGGATCCGATTCCTTCATCCGGAGCCTCCGAGGTGGACCGTCTCCACCAGCAACGGCGGGGAGGCGGTCGATCGACCGCGGGGCGGTTCCGATCCGACCGCCCCGACGGACCCGAGCAGGTCTTCCAGGCTTCCGCTGATCGTTCCCTCGGTGAAGGGTTGATCCCCTTCCCCGTTCGACTGAACGATTCCCGAGCACCCGACGGAAAACCGTCCGTTGACCGCGTCCATTCCGGAACCGGACTGAATCCCGGTGATCACCGGTCCGGTACCGAGCTCTTCCGTCAGTTGATCGAACGTCCGGTTGCCCGGCTTGATGCGAAAATTCGTGGTCCCCACCCCCGGGGTGGACCGGAACCCGCGGGAGGTCCGGTGATTGTTCTCACACTCCAGCCGGTTGGCAACGTACTTGTTGGTTAAAAATTCCCGGTAGACCCCATCCTCCAGCACGGTTACGGGCTCCATGGGTTCCCCGTAGGCATCGTACTCCCCAGAGCCCGTCAGGTCCGGAAGGGTTGGGTCATCGACGATGGTTACCTGATCGCTCGCCAGCCGGTCACCCCGGCGGTCCGCCCCCCAGGCCGACCGGTCCTTCCGGATGGTTTCTCCGTTCACCATGCTGGAGGCAAGCCCGAGCAGGGACGAAGCGGCCCGGTCGTCCAGGATCGCCGGCCCGTGGTACTCCTCCGGCGGGGTGGCGCCGAGCAACGTTTGACCCCGGTTCCGAGCGGATTCAAGAACGGAATCGACGTCCAGACGATCGAAGTGAGTAAAGGTCTGGCCGTCGTACCCGGATTCGACGTCTCCGTCCCGCTCGCAGACGGCCCAGACCCCGAAACTGTAGGAACTGCTGCGGGACCGGTAGACGGGCCTTCCGTCGACGAAGAGGTGCACCTCCGACCAGGATTCCCCGTACTGAGCCTGGAGGGTCTGGACGTCGTCTTCCTCCAGCGCCGGTCCCAACCGGTCCGACAGTCGATTGATTCGTGATTCCGGATCGGACCTCAGGGTCCCGTCAAACCGATCGACGGCCGGTTCCCGACATCGCGGGGGAATGCCCGGAAACGTCCGCTGGCGGTCCTGCGCCTTCATGCTCCGTACCTGCCGGGCCCGATCGATTAAATCCGGAGCGCTGAGCCGGCTCCGGTTGGCGTGAGCAAACCCAATCCGGTCGTCCCCCAACACCCGCAGGCCGGCCCCGGAATCCTGCTTGACGTTGATCGATTTCACTTCGTCCCCGTCCCACTCCACGTTGCGGCTGAAGGTCCGTTTGACGAAGACCTCCGACCGTTCCGGACAGGTCCGGGCGATGTTTTTTGCCAGGCTGTCGGGGTTCACGATTCGTCCCCCCCGATGGTTAATTCACGGACCCTCAGGGTGGGCTGACCCACGCAGACCGGGACCCATTGTCCCTTCCCGCACATGCCGGGTTGGAGATCGAGATCGTTGCCCACGGCGTCCACCCGGTTGAGGACCGCCGGACCGTTGCCGACCAGGGCGGCGTCGCGGATGGGTTCGGCCACTTCCCCGTTCCGGATTCGGTACCCCTCCGAAATCGAAAAGATGAAATCACCCGAGGCCGGATCCACCTGTCCCCCGCCGATCCGGGCGGCGTACACACCGTCCTCGGTGTCCTCGATGATCCGCTCGGGATCGGCGTCGCCGTTTTCAATGAACGTATTCGTCATCCGGGGAAGCACCGGGTGATGGAAGGACTGGCGGCGGCCGTTTCCGGAGGGATCTCGTCCCAGAAGACCGGCGTATTTTCGGTCGCTCATCATCGACTCCATCACCCCGTCGCGGATCAGGACATTCCGTCCGGACGGCGTCCCTTCATCGTCAAAACAGAACCCTCCGTACCGGTTGGACAGCGACCCGTCGTCCACGAACGTGATGGCTTCCGACGCCACCTGTTCTCCCATCCGACCGGCGTACTGCGAAACGTCCTCGTAGATGTGATCCGCTTCGAATCCGTGCCCGCAGGCTTCGTGAAAGATCGTCCCGCCGAACCCGGAGGCGATCACCACCGTGGTCGGCCCCGCCTGCACCGGTTCGGCTTCCAGGGCGGTGACGGCCTGACTGGCCGCTTCGCGGGCGACCTCCGCCGGATCCACCTCATCGAAGAATTCCTCCCCCTGGTAAGCCGCCGCCCGGGAATGGCCGCTCTCCCGGCGACCGTCTTCCTTCCCCACGGCCTGGACCACGAAGTTGACGTACTGCTGCTGTTCTCTCCGGACCCAGCCCTCGGCGTCCAGCACGGCAAACTCACGACATTTTTCCGAATAGACGACTCGTACCTGCCGGATCCGGTCATCCTGCGAACGGGCGGCTTCGTTGGCCTCCCGCACCCGATCGAGTTTCCGTCGGTGAGGCTTGGCCGAGAGGTTCCTCCCCACGGGCATGGAACGGGTCCGGGGAGAGGACCAGTCGAGCGAGTCCCGGCCCTCGGACCCCAGCATGCCGGCAAGCTCGGGAGCTTCCCCTTTGAACTCCTCCCGGTCGCCAAAACTGAAGAAATCGGTCTGGGTGCCGCGGTGGGCCGAAATTCCGACTCCGGCCCGGCAGCCCGTGTCGAGTTCCTCCACCTGGTTGTCCTCATAGACCAGTTTGAACCGGTCGCTGTTCTCAATGAACGCGTTTAACCCGTCCAGTTTCGGGGACCACAGGTCGGGCAAAATTCGTCGGGTTGTCTCCATCCAGGGTTTCAGGCTCATCCGGTCGGCTCCATTCTCGTGAGACTCTTCTGGATCAGTTCCTTCAACGGGAGGTTCGGGTTCTCCTGCTGGGTGGTGCTGACGGCCGAACTGGCCTCGTCCCGGGTGAACCCCAGGCCGGTCAGCGCATCCACGGCCTCCCGCTTGCGCGGATCGGGTTCCGGGGACGATTCGAGTTCCGGCAGCGACTCGGCCATTTCCAGGATCAGCCGTTTGGCCGTCTTCTTGCCGATGCCCTTAATTCGTTTCAATTCTTCCACGTCCTGCCGTTGGATGGCGGAATGGAATTCGTCGACGCCCAGGTCGGTCAGGATCCGGAGGGCCATCCGGGGACCGATTCCTTTCTGAGGCAGAAGGTGTCGAAAGAAATCCCTCCGGGATCGATCCGGAAACCCGAACAACCTCAGGTCGTCCTCCCGCACGTGCAGGTGGGTGTAAAAGATGGTTTCCTCCCCCGATCGGAGATCGGAGAGCACCTCGGGCAGGGTTTCGATTTCGTAGCCGATTCCCGAGGAGGTCGTCAGCGTCAGACGATTCTCCGTTCGGTGGGTGACGCGGCCCCGGATCGATCCGATCATCGGGTCTTCTCCGCCACGGTTTCGTCCCCGAGCAGCGCCTGAAGGATTTCCTCGATGTGTTCGTCGGCCTCCGACCGGGCCAGCGAGCAGCCCGCCGCCCGGCGATGTCCCCCGCCCTCGTACCGGGCCATAAGATGTCCGTAATGGGTCGGACAGCGGGAGGGATCCAGGAACATGTTGAACCCGAGGGTAACCTTCACCCGATCGTCGTTCAGGGGTTTGATCCGCATCAGGGTATGGTCGTCCGGATACAGCACGAAGGGCAAAAATTTGTTGTCGCACAACCGGGCCACGCCCGGCTCCATGGTTCGGTAGTCGAGCACCATCACCCCGTCTCGACGGTCCAGCTGATCCCGGAGCACGGGTTTGCTTTCCTCCAGCCGGTCAAGGAATTCCTCCGCCGCCGGACGAAAGACCGGATGGTCCAGCACCGTCTGGGGATCGCCCGAATCCAGCAGGGAGACCATGAGGTTGTTTTCCGACACCGCTTGCTCCTTTAGCGGATGGGCCGGGATCAAAAAACTCAGCAGGACGGTTCCCCGGGGTTCGAGGATGTCCTCGGGACGGAAGCGAGCATCGTCCACCCGGTCGGTCTCGGCCAGCAGCTCCTCCAGCCCGTCGAAGACGTGTTGTCCCTCCCGTTCGACGTAATGATCGTACACCACCCGGGCGGCGCTGGGCGCCTCCGGCCGGTACCGTCCGGCGTACTGCTCCGGGGGTTCGTTGCTGGCGTGGTGGTCAAACCACAGTCCGCACCCGGGGATGTACGGCATGTTCACCACAATGTCGGTGGAGACGGATGAGAAGTCACCGGTCCGCAATCGCTCCAGCGGCAGGTATTTGATCGATCCGACGGGTTCAACTCGTTTCAGGAGCACGCAGGCTACCAGCGCGTCCAGGTCCGAGTTGGTGACGATCCTGCGATCCGGCGGCGATGTGGAAATAAAGAACCCTCCTGACCAGACAGTCCGCACGGCAGAGGAAGCAAGTTGCTCCCGCTCGGCGGGTGGAACGACGATCAAGCAACCCGACTATTATCTACCAATCGGAGGTTCAGGTTAAGGAAGGAGAAACGGTGAGCAGGGGTTCGAGTCCGGGAAAAGGGGAGGCCGGGCTCGGGCCTCCCCCCTCTTCCGATATCCGAAGTTACTCGACCCCGGTGGCGGCGTAGGACTTCCCGCCGATGAATTCGGGAATAATTTTCTTCCCGTACTCCTCGACGTGCCGGGCGTCGTCTCCGCTGATCAGGTAGATGTTGAACTGATCCACGCCTTTTTCACCGAGCTTGTGAAGTTTTTCGATGTGGTCCTCGGCGGTTCCGACGATGCTGAACCGGTCGATGATTTCTTCCTGACCCTCGAGGAAATCGAGGTGTTCGGCGTCGGATTCGGCGTGTTCCTCGTAGTCGTAACCCCCCTCGGCTCCTTCACCTTTCCGCTTCTCGATGTAGCTGGTGAGTTCGTCGGGGAGCTGATCACCCTTGTGGTGTTTGTCGACCAGGTCGGCGACGTGATTTCCGACCATGGCGGGGAACCACCGGACGTGCTCCCGGCACTCCTCGATGTCGTCACTCAACCAGACGGGAGCGCAGGACATGATTTTAATTTCGTCCGGATCCCGGCCGTGTTTTTCGGCTCCGGCGCGGCACTGTTCGATGAACCAGCCCACCAGGTACGGATCGGAAATCTGGAGCACGAGTCCGTCGGCGATCTTTCCGGCCACCTCCAGCATCTTCGGTCCGTAGGCGGCCACCCAGGTGAACAGTTCCGTGTCCGTCCACGTGATGGTGACGTCGTCCCCGGTGTCCGGATGCTGGATGGTTCGACCGGCGTGAAGGTCCCGGATCAATTCGACTTTTTCCTCAAAGTCATGCCACGGCACGGGGCTTTTGCCCAGCATCCGAAGGGAACTGTCTCCGCGCCCGATCCCGATCTCCGCCCGGCCCGGAGCGATCTTGTTCATCGTCGCGAACAGACTCGCCGTCACGGTGACGTCCCGGATGGCGGGGTTCGTCACCAGCGGTCCCACTTTCATTTCGTTGGTGTTGTCGAGTACGTGGGTCAGCATCGGGTAACATTCTTTCCACAGGACATGCGAATCGTACGACCAGCAATAGGAAAACCCGGCGTCCTCGGCAAGTTGGGCTAGCCCGGCCATCCGCTGCGGGGATTTGCCCCCTTTATAGGTAATCCCAAACTCGGAAATCATGATGGATCACGTCCCAATCCTGGTTAATATAGAAATGATTCAATTCATGGTTCAGCATACGACACCTCGACGGACGAATCAAAGGGCTACCCGTAAATCTCCTCAAATCGGGAGATTAATCAGCACCTACCAGTTTCAGTCCGATGGATTTTTTCCCGTACTCGATGTTGAAGTGGATCATCATCGGGGTGAGCCGTTCAAGCGTCCGGGTCCTCCACAGGGGTCCCGCGTCCCGGCCGGTGAATCCGAGCCGGTCGATCAGGGCCCCGATTACCTCGCGAGCCGGTTCGCTTCCGCAGTAGAAAACATCCGCGGTCGGGGGATTGTCCGGATCGGACAGCTTGTGAGCGGACATCGTGTGCATGCCGGCCCCCACCTCGGCGACATCCCCCAGAACTTCACGAACGGCCAGGCCGGCCGAACCCTGTTCGGGTTCGTCGTACCGCCGGGGGTTGTCCTCGTCGAGCGGAACCGACGTGTCCATGACGACCTTCCCCTCGACATGGGGCTTCAGGCCGGGAACGATGGAATCATGTCCCCAGAAGGGAATGGCCAGAATGACAAACTCCGCCTCCTCGGCCGCGTCGTTGTTCTGCAGTCCCCGGGCGAGGGATCGGGTGTCCTCCGTGACCAGTTCGTTCATGATCCGTTGGGCCTTCTCTTCTTTCCGCGATCCGATAATGGTTTCGACTCCGTGGTGCAACAAAAATTTGCAGATTCCCTGGCCGAGATCACCGGTACCACCGATAACGGCCACGGGTTCGGGCAGCGAATTCATGGGAATCACCTTCCGGAAAAGTTGAAATAAGCGGTCAGTATATCAGCCGTGGTTTGCCAAGAAACCCCACATAAGGACACTTCATTCGACAAAGGTGAGAGCGATAGGACGCGGGTTAGCGGAACAGATCTTCGGAGGGTGGCCGGAGCAGAGCCCGACCGGTCTCTTCGGGTTCGACGTCGTCCAGGCCCGAGATGAGCACGGCGGGTACGCGGCGGGATTTTTCCATCACCAGTTCCGCCGCCCCGGCCAGTTCATCCGCTTCCGCGATCACCGTCTCGGTCAACTCCTCCCCGAAATCATCCGGTTCCCCTCGATGATCCCGGAGCGCCCGGCGGCCGCTGAGCCCGATGCAAACATTCACCTGCCCGAGCCTCCACGGCCGTCCCCAGGTATCGGTAATGATCACGGCGACCGTCGTTCCGAGGGTCTCCGCCAGCCCGGCTCGAATCCGGTCGGCCGACCGATCGGGATCCTCCGGCAGAGCCAGCACCCGGTCTTCCCCGTCGAGGTTGGATTGATCGAGGCCCGCGTTGGCACAGATGAACCCGTGCGGGGTTTCCGTGATCAGTACCTGTTCGTGCATCCGGATCACCCGGCGGCTGTGATCCAGGATCGCCTGAACCAGCCGGGGGTCCTTCCCGATCTCCGGAGCGTATCGTTCCGCCAGCGGGCTTGGGTCCACCCCGGACAGGGGGAAGGACCGATCCTCCCACTTGGAGACCACTTTCTGGGCCACGCACAGGACGTCTCCCTCCCGGACGGTATGTTGAGAGAGAGCCCGGGCGAGGTCCGAAACCAGATCACGATCCGGGGTTGCCTCCGGCAGGCCGGAAAGCTCCCTCACGGTCAACGACATACGAAGGTCCCGGGGAAACGACGAGTCACCCGAGCAACCGAGAAATCGGGATGAACGAACCGGTTCATCGGATGGTAGCCGGAAGCGAATCCAGGAATTCCTTCATCGGTTCGGTAAGGAGGGTTCGATGCTGCCGGAGAACCTCCAGATCGGCCGGCGTATCGAGGTCGATCGAGACGGGAAAGGACCGTTCGATGCGCAAGGAACAGTTCGCTTCCTCCGCGGACTCCCGGTGGTCCTCAAAGCTGGCCGTGCCCTCGTACCGACAGGGGATGATCTCGGCGGGGTTCCTCCACAGGAAGTTGGTCCCCGATTCGTCCACATCCGGGACCAGGCCGACCTCGACCGAGCGGAACCGTTCAATCAATTCCTTCACGTGGGAGGCGGTTATCAGGGGTAAATCGACCGGAAACACCACCAGCGGTCCGGTGGGGGCCAGCCTCCGGGCCGCCTCGTCAACCACCTCGCCCAGGCTGGAACAACCCGAGGGTTCCTCCAGCACGACGAGTCCGGTTTGACGGCCGAATTCTTCCACCCACGGATCCTCGGTCACCACGGCCACCGGCCCCGAATCGTGAATGATCGGTTCCATCCGGTGAACCAGATCCTTCACCAGCAGCTTCATCAGTTCGATTCTCCGGCGGTCGTCCAGCACCGGACGCAGCCTGCTTTTTGATTCCGGAAGGGTCTTAATCGGAATTAATATGGCCGGGTTCGGTTCGGTCATCCCGTCATTCCTCCACGAACCGGAGAACCCGGTCCTCGTCCTGCTGTTCCACCCGGTAATGGTAGCAGACCCGGTTAAACACACAGTCCTCGCAATCCGGGTCCCGGGCGGTGCAGACCGTCCGCCCAAAGGTCAGCAGATTGTGATGGAAGGCATATCCTTCCCCCTCGGGAAGCAGCGGCTGAAGGCGCCGGTACGTTGTGTCCCGGTTGGAGGTCGGTTTGACCAGGCGGAGTCGCTGGACGATGCGGTGAACGTGGGTATCCACCGGGCACAGATCCACGTGGTAGGCCTCAATCAGGGTCACGGCGGCCGTCTTCACCCCGACACCCTTGATGTCGGACAACCGGCGGGCCGCTTCCTCGGGTCGATTCCCATCGACCAGTTCGTCCAGATCGTAGGTTTCCACCTGATCGTGAACCCAGTCGAGCACCCGCTGGATGGTGGCTGATTTGGCCTGCTGAAGACCGCAGACGGAAATGCACTCTTCCAGCCGCCCGACCGGAGCCGTTCTCAGGGCTTCCCAGTCCGGGTTGGGGAGCGCATCGGCCGCCTGGCTCATCCGGATGGCCACGGCGTCGATGCTCCCGTCCTCGTTCGTCGGAAGCCGGTCCCGGTTTTCTTCGATGGCCGGCCCGAGAAAGGTGTTCAGCAGGTTTTCATACGCCTCAAGTGCCTTGGGATCGGTCGTGTTCTGACTGAGGACGGTGAGGACGAGAACCTGGAGACCGTCCCGTTTGGGCGGTGGTTCGGGTTCCCCGTACTGTTCGCGAAGCACGGGAATCACCCGTCGGAGGCGGGTATCGTTGCGCAGCACCCAGCGGGAGAGCGTGGAATCCGTCGATTCGGTCAGCCCGGCCACCCCGTCCCTCCGGGCTCCGGCAAACCGATCATCTATACCAGATCGAGCCGGCTGAGGTTGGACTCCACGGCGCCCATCTCCGGGGGAATCGTCATCGGTTCTCCGGCCGCCTCCATGGCGGTCCGGACGTCCTTCAGCCCGTGCCCTGTCAGCATGACGACGGCGGTCTCGTCCTCTCCGATGTCGTCACGCACTTCCTTGTATCCGGCAAACGCGGTGGCCGCCGCCGGCTCCGAGAACACCCCGGCGGTGTTGGCAAGCTCGGACAGCGCCTCGAGGATGGCTTCGTCCGGCACGCTGACGTACCGCCCGCCGGTTTCCGTCGCCGCCTCCAGGGCAAATTGTCCGTCGCTGGGAAAGTCGACCGAAATGCTGTCGGCCAGCGTGTTCGCTTCCACGGCCTCGATCTCCCCGTGCCGCTCAAAGGCGTTGGCGATGGCGGCGCTGCCCTCGGACTGGACTCCCACGATCTTCGGACAGCGGTCGATCCAGCCCAGGGTTTCAAGTTCGTCAAATCCCTTGTGGACGCCGCTGATGATGTTGCCGTCCCCCACCGACACGAAGACCCAGTCGGGGGCTTCCCCGAGTTCGAGGGTTAACTCAAAGGAAACGGTTTTCTTGCCTTCCCTCGTGTAGGGATTGTAGCCGGTGTTCCGGTTGTACCAGCCAAACTCGTCGGCCACCTCTGTGCAGAGGTCAAACGCGTCGTCGTAGGTCCCCTCCACGGCAAAAACGTGGGCTCCGTACAGGAGCAGTTGAGCCACCTTGCCCTCCGGGGCGGTATGGGGCACGAAGATCACGCTGGTCATCCCCATCGACGCGGAGAGACAGGCCAGCGAGGAGGCCGCGTTGCCGGTGGACGCTCCCGTGATCAGGTCCTGATCGTGTTCCCGGGCGTGGGCGATCGCCACCCCGGATGCCCGGTCCTTGAACGAGGCCGACGGGTTCCGGCCGTCGTCCTTCAGGTACAGGTTCGGGTGATCGTAGCGGTCCCGCAGCCGGGGGGATTCGATCAGGGGGACTTCCCCCACTTCAAGCGGAGGCAGCTCGTCCCCGGATTCCAGGGGAAGCAGATCAACGTACCGGTGAAGACCGGTGACGTCCCCCCGGTCAAAGGCCTCCTCCATGCTGAGCAGTCGGCTGATGCGGTCGTAGTCGTACACGACTTTGAGGTTTTCGCCGGTTTCGTCGCAGACGTACCGACCCAGCTCGGGTTCGTACAACCGGTCGGCCGCCGGACTGTAAAGACCTGCCAGAAAACTCATGATCATTCCTCCACGGGGATCCCCTCGTTCATCTCGTGACTCCACGAGCTCCGCCCTCGAACGGGATGAGGGTAAAAATCAAATCGAGCAAAATCGGTCCTCGGGACCGGTGCCACACACAGGCGAAACGATACCGAAGGAGAACTTACCGGTGCCCCGGCCGTCCCCCCATGGTACCGAGCATAATCGCCTTGGCCGTGTGGAGCCGGTTCTCGGCTTCGTTCAGAACGATGGACTGTTCGGAATCAAAGACTTCGTCGGTGACCTCGTCGCCGCGGTCCGCCGGCAGACAGTGCATGTACCGGGCGCGATCATGGGCCAGATCCATCTTTTCCCGGTCGCAGATCCAGTCGGTGTGCTGGCGGTTCATCTCCAGCAACTTGTCCTCGATCGCCTGGATCTCCTCGGGATCATCCAGCCCCTGCTTTTCGGCCATGAGATCGATGGCCCCCCAGGATTTGGGGTAGACGATGTCGGCGTCCTCGAAGGCCTCCTCCATGGAGTGAGTCACCTCAAAATTGACGTCGTGCTTCTCGGCGTTCGCCTTCGCGTCCTCCATCGGCTTGTCCATCAGTTCGTAGCCTTCGGGATGGGCCAGGGTGACGTCCATGTTGTAGCGCGGCAGCAGGGTGATGAGCCCCTGGGGGACGCTGACCGGCTTGGCGTAGCTGGGCGAATAGGCCCAGGACACCGCCACCTTCAGATCGGAGGTATCCTTGCCGAAGTACTCCTGGATGGTCATCAGGTCGGCCAGGGTCTGGGTCGGGTGATCCACGTCGCACTGCATGTTCACGACGGGAACCGAGGATCCCTTGGCGACCTTTCTGATGTACTGGTTGCCGTAGTACGGAATCAGGTCGTGACGGATCCCGATCCCGTGGCCCATCCGGGCCAGGATCTCCCCGGTTTCGACGGCGGTCTCCCCGTGGGAGATCTGGAGCTGCTCGGGCAGCAGGTGATGGGCGTGGGCTCCCAGTTGAGTGGAGCCGGATTCGAAGGCGTTGCGGGTCCGGGTCGATTTGTCAAAGAACATCATGTAGAAGGTCTGGTTCTTCAGGTAGTCCTTCAGTTCCCCGGCGGCGTACTCCCGCTTCAGCTTGTAGGATAACTCCAGCAGGGTATCCAGTTCCTGTTTTTCCCAGTCCTGGGTTTCGATGTAATCCTTGCCTCGTATGGTGGTCTTCATACGGCTTCACCTTCCATTCCTACGGGGTGTGAGATGTCTTCAACGTACGAACCCGGCCAGGCGGCGTAGAATTCGGCCGCCCCGACCAGGTGTTCGATCGGAACCCGTTCGTTCGGGGCGTGAGCGTACTCCTCGATCCCGGGCCCGAATCCAACGCAGGGTACGCCGTGTTTGCCCGCGATGCTGACCCCGTTGGTCGAGAAGGTCCAGTTGGTCACCACGGGGTCCTTCTCGAACGCCCGGAGGAACGCCTTCACGCCGCTCTGGATCACGGGGTGGTCTTCCTCCAGGCACCAGGTCGGGTAGTACTTCTCGAAGTCGTACTCAAATCCCGTCCAGCTGGACTTCCGGTAGGTCGGCACCCAGACGTTGTGCTCCTCCGGATCGTAGCCGGGGAGGTTGCGAATTTCGTTCAGCGAGGACTCCTTCCCCTCTCCCACCGTCAGCCGGCGGTCCATGTATACCGAACAGGAATCCGGCACGGCACACTGGGACGGTCCGTCCGACCAGATCTGAGACAGAACAATGGTTCCCTTCCCCAGGAAGTCGTGATCCTTCAACTCCTCGTTCAGATCCTCGATCTGGTTGACCAGCGGACCCATCTTGTAGATCGCGTTTTCGCCTCGTTCGGGGGCGCTTCCGTGGCAGGAGATCCCCTCGGTATCCAGCTGCATCTCCATTCGACCGCGGTGCCCTCGCTTGATGTCCAGTTCGGTCGGTTCGGTGATCACCACGGCTTCGGGATTGATAACGTTTTCGCTGAGGATGTAATCCCAGCAGAGCCCGTCGCAATCCTCCTCCTGGACGGTGCCCACCATGTAGAGCGTGACGTCGTCCGGCAGCAGATCGAGGTCCTTGATGATCTGACCGCCGTACACCATGGAGACCATGCCGGAGGTCTGATCGGTCGAGCCTCGCCCGATGATGTTGTCGTCCACAATGTCGCCCCCGAAGGGATCGTAATCCCACAGGTCCCGGTTCCCCACCGCGACGGTATCGATGTGGGCGTCGATGGCCAGTTCCCGTTCCCCGGTTCCGAGCTGACCGTACACGTTCCCCATCTCGTCCACGAAGACGTCGTCGAAATCAAGCGACTGCATCTCTTCTTCCAGCCGCTCCACCACCCCTTGTTCCTCGGAACTCACCGAGGGGATGGCGATCAGATCCTGCAGCAGCCGGACCATGTCGTCCCGGTATTCTTCCCCTTTGTCACGAATCTTCGAACCGATGCTTGTCATGGTGCTATCACTCCTGAGAAAAAGTCAGAATGGTGAACAGTTCAGCGCACTAGGATGTTCCGGCCAGCAGTCCCGATCGCCCCTCAAGAAACGGATACAGGGGAAAATCGGACGTCAGATCCCGGACCTGGCTCCGGAGGTCGTCCTCCCGCGAGTCCAGGTCCGATTCCGTCAGCGTTTCGTCGATGAGCTCGGCAATCCGTTCCATCTGCGGTTCCTTCATGCCCCGGGTCGTGACCGCCGGGGTGCCCAGCCGCAGGCCGCTGGTGACGAAGGGTGACTCGGGGTCACCGGGCACGGTGTTCTTGTTGGTGGTAATCTGGACCCGGTCCAGCCGTTCCTCGGCTTCCTTCCCGGTCAGGTTCTTGGGCTGCAGATCCACCAGCATCAGGTGGTTGTCGGTCCCCCCGGACACGATGTGGTACCCCCGGTCGTCGAGCGCCTCGGCCAGCGCCTCCGCGTTTTGCTTCACCTGGCGCTGATAGGTTCTGAATTCGGGCTGTTGAGCTTCCTTGAACGCCACCGCCTTGGCGGCGATCAGATGCATCAACGGCCCTCCCTGGGTGCCGGGGAAGATCATCTTGTTGATGCCCTCGGCCAGTTCCTCGTCCTGCGTCATGATCATGCCGCCCCGGGGACCCCGGAGCGTCTTGTGAGTCGTCGTTGTCACCACGTCGGCTTCGGGAAAGGGATCCGGATGTTCCCCCACCGCCACGAGGCCGGCGATGTGGGCGATGTCCACGACCAGGTAGGCGTCGTACTCGTCGGCCAGCTCCCGGAACCACCCGAAGGGAATCTCGCGCGGGTAGGCGCTGTACCCGGCCACGATAACGTCCGGTTCGGCCTCGGCGGCCCGGGCTGACAGCTCCTCCCGGGTGATCACTTCCGACTCGGGATCCACTCCGTAATGATGAACGTCGTACAGTTTTCCGCTGAAGTTGACCGGCGATCCGTGGGTCAGGTGACCGCCGTGATCCAGCCGCATGCTGAGCAACGTCGCCCCGGGCTCGATCAGCGACATGTAGGTGGCCATGTTGGCCTGCGATCCCGAGTGAGGCTGGACGTTCACGAACTCACAACCGAACAGGTCCCGGGCCCGTTCGATGGCCTTCGATTCAACCCGGTCCATGTTCTCACATCCCCCGTAGTACCGTTTGCCCGGGTATCCTTCGGCGTACTTGTTCGTCATCACGGACCCGGCCGCCTGCAGCACGGCCCGGCTGGCGAAGTTTTCCGACGCGATCAGTTCGACGCCCTCCTCCTGACGGGACACCTCGTCGGCAATAATATCGTTTACGATCCCGTCCACTTCGTGCAGGGGTTGTTCAAACGTCATGGATGCACCAACTTCCTTCCCGGCCCCCTGGGGGCTGAGCCGGGGAATAAGGATTACAAAAGTAGGTTGGTCAGATAAACGAATTCAGGCGGGATAAACGGATCAGGCGACACCCAATCGTTCCCACATGGCCTTCGCACGTTCACGTGCACGACGGGTAGCGTCATGTTCGTCCACGGTCAGAAGGTCTCTATTTTCCATGAGAATTTGTCCTTCTACAACCGTGTTGCGTACCTGGTCCGGATGCATCCCGAACAAAAGATGGCCGGCCAGGTTCTCGGAGGTAAGCGGACTCGTGGGCAGATAATCGAGCGTGATGACGTCCCCGGCGTAGCCTTCCTCGAGCCGGCCCAGCGACGTATCGAGGACTTCCCCGGCAAAGTCCGGGTTGTTCTGCAGCAGCATCTGAACGCCTTCGGCAAAACTGGTGGACGGATCCCCGGCGGCGTGGTTCTGCAAATGGCTCACGGTTCGCAGGTCCGTCCAGGGGTCGGCGCTCATCCCGTCCGTACCCAGACAGACCCGGATCCCCCGCTCGAGCAGGTCCAGCACCGGGGCGGCCCCGACCGCGTTGTTCATGTTGGACGTCGGATTGTGAACCACGCTGGCGGGACGATCTTCCAGCAGGTCCCGCTCCCCGTCATCAATGTGGATGCAGTGAGCCAGCAGGCTCTTCTCGGTCAACAGACCGTGGTCGTCCAACCGGGAAACGATTCGTTTCCCGTACTCCTCCTCGCAGTGCGGTTCGTCGTTGCGTCCTTCCGCCACGTGGATGTGAACCCCGGAGTCGAACTCCTCCACGAGGTCAGCCGCCTCCTCCAGGCTTTCCTCCGACAGGGTGAAGGAAGCATGCAGACCCACCAGCGCGGCCAGCCGGTTCCGATCCCGGGCGAACTCAAATCCGCGCCGGTTCTCCTCCAGTCCCTCGTCCCGGACCTCTTCCCCGTCCCGGTCCGAGACTTCGTAAGCCAGCACCCCCCGGAGACCCGCTTCCTCCAGCGCCCGGCCGACGGTTTCCAGGCTTCCTTCCACGGCCGACGGACTGGCGTGGTGATCGATCAGGGTGGTGGTTCCCCGGCGGATGGCTTCACAGGCCGGAATCAGGGCGCTGTAGTAGCAGTCCTGGAGGGTCAACGCTTTGTCGAGCTGCCACCAGAGGCTCTCCAGTACCTGTTCGAAGTCGTGAGCTTCCGGGCCCGGCACGGCCATCCCGCGGGAAAACGTGCTGTACAGATGCATGTGGGCGTTCACGAACCCCGGCATGATCACGCCCCCGTGAGCGTCCACGACGTCATCGGAGGAATCCGGGGTCAGATCCCGTCCCACGGCGTCAATCGTTCCCTCATCGTCGATGCGAACCGTACCCTCTTCGATAACGCGGTTGTCCGGATCCATCGTCAGGACCGTACCGTTGGTGACGAAGGTAGACATTAAAGAACCCTCCAGGGGAAATCTACGAAGTATATACAAGCCGTGAAATCTGTAGGTTATTTACCCAACCGGCACCGGGAGACCGACAGGCCGCTCACGTCAAATCGGAGGTCCTTCTTCATCCCCCGAGCCGGGCTCGCTCACCGGAAGGCGAAGCAGGAACACACTACAACCCCATTCTCCGCCGGACAAGTGACCCGATCGATCATACCCCTTCTCGCCGGCCCGGATCGTTTCCTCACGCCAGTTCCGGTTTGCAGACCAACCGGTACCGACAGCGTCGGCACGTGCTGACGTCGTCAATCGTCGGGAAATCTTCCTCACGAGCCTGGTTCGACTCCGGGTCAACCAGCCCGGACTTCATTTTTTCCGTGCTCGCGCGAAGTCGACCGAGGGTCTCCTGCTTCAGGTCCCGGCTGAAGGTCCGATCGTACCGTTCGTCCCGGGCCACGTTGTAGACGGTCAGTCGGAGTTGCTCCTCCGGCAGGCCCCAGGTTTCGACGGCGTAGGTTCCGTACACGTTCAACTGCATCGGATCGGGCTCATCCTTCGAACCACCCGACTTCCAATCCACGATCCGAACCGCTCCCCCCGGTTCCCGAAACGCGAAGTCCAGTTTTACCCAGACCGGCACGTCCCCGACCTCGAACCGATCAACCGACGGTTCGGTCGGCAGGGTCTCAAACCGACGCGGTTCCGGCGGCAGGGTGGTCCAGAAGTTGTCCGGGTTCTCGAGATCCCCCTCCAGGGCAAGGCAGTCCTCCATCGTGAGGTTGCGAGCCGTCTCGTAAACCTCCGATTCGACGAACCGATCCAGACAGTCCAGAACGTCATCCCGAACCGCTCGCCAGGTCCCTTCCTCGAGGCGCTCCTCGTACTCGTGTTCCAGCAGCCCGAACTTCCCCTTCGGATCCCAGCGGTATTTTTTCCTGCGGGATTGTTTGAATTGAGTTCTCATCCGGTTGACCACGGCCTGTTTGAACCGGTCGAGGTCCGGCTCCGAGCCGGTCAGAGCCCCCTTGAGGAGGAAAGCGACTCCCTCGTGGACGAGGGTTCCCTTCCAAAGATACCGGTTGTCCAGCTGTTTGAGTCGATAGATCGTCCGGACCCGCTCGGGGGCCTCGTGCAGCCAGCCCTTCCAGTACCCGTAGTACTGGTAATAGTACTTGCGCTTACATTCCTCAAACATCCGGTGCCGGCTGTTCGACCAGGAAAAATGGTTCCCGAACGAATTCGAACCGGACACGGATTATCCTCCCATCATCGGATCGAGACTGTTCACCAGCGACTCTGTGGTTCATTATAACCATCGGTCCCGAACCGGATCTCGGCTCACCGCGCGCCGGTTCGGCTTGTCGGAACTGAGACCGCTCCCTACAATGCGAAATCATCAATTAAATACAAAAAAACAGGGACCGATCATACGGGAACCAACCGATTCCGCCTGATAACCAAAATCGAGTCATTCCTTGCCCAGGGGAGGCGATACCCACCGCCGTTTGATTGAATTCACGAGTCCCCGGGGGAGGGATCCATTATCCTCCGAAAGGGGTCGATCTGTTATGTTGACCATTCCACTAGCGCAGGCTTCCGGCCAGTTAATTCTTTCCAACACAGTCATGGGATTTGCGGCCGGAGTCGCTCTCCTGTTGCTCATTCCCTTCGCCCGTTACGGATCCAACGCCGCCTCGCCCGTTCGCAAGGCATGGGCGTGGTGTTTCGGGATGCTCGGGGCCATCCTGGCCATCTTTGGCATTCACACGGTAACAACCTGGCCGCTGCTGGAAGGCGCCAACCTGATATTTGGTGAGCCGTCGGTTGTTCTCGGGGGGATGTTGATCGCGGCCGCGTTTATTATCCACCAGACCCCGGTCGAAGGAGCCGACGATCAGCCGATTTCCGTCCGCTCCTCCGGTGGCGGTTCCTGGTGGTCCGAACTCTGGCGGGTTGAGGAAATGCCCGACGAGCTGATGGTCGCCCTCCGTCCCATCGCCTACGTCGGAGCGTTCACCGCCCCGATGATGGTTCTGTTCGCGGTTGGAGGCAGTGCGTTCAGCCAGTGGGTGTTCCGGCCGCCTCCCACCGAGGTTCCCACCGGTGTCGTCGCGGGAACCGGCATCGAGATCGTCTACATGATCGTGACCTATGCTCTTCTCGCCCTGGGGGCTCTGCTGCTTCCCGTTGGGCTGCACAACCGGTCCTGGTTGCGCCCCGCCGGGTACTTGCTGGTCCTCGGCGCCATTCTGATCCTGTTCCTCAGCTACATCAGCATGATGGGCCACGTGTCGATGTCGTTCCAGGCGCCTCCGGGAGGCATTCCCTGGCCGCCTTCATAAAGAAGTCCGAGCCTTTCTCCGGAGTTCCGGAGTCGGTTCGGGTGTGGGCCCGGAACGGACCGTTCACCGGCGGAACCCGGGCGGACCCCGCCCGGGTTCCGCTTCCATCTCCCCGGCGGCCGCTCCCCGGTTTTCGGGTCGGGTCTCGCGACCAGGCACCCCCGCCGTGGGGCTCGCCGTGGCCTG
>CAYPTI010000011.1:0-22905 GCA_964413525.1 uncultured bacterium
TGCAGACTCCCTCGACGTCCGACCGCTGGACCACGAACACGCACTCCGCCCGCTGCCCCTCCCGGGCAAGCCGGGCCAGTTCCCCCAGGTGTTTTTGAGCTCGTTTCGATGGGGTACCGGAAAAAAACGCCCAGCCGGTCCGCGGTCCCCGACTGCTGAGGGACTTCACTTCCACCCAGGTCGGGGGATCGCCGGGCCGGAAGAAATCGATCCAGCTATCGCCGGCCCGGACCTCCTGTTCCCAGGGAAAGGACTGAATCCCGTCGTGATCCCGGCGCAACTTTTGTTCGTAAATCCGGTTCGCCTCGGCCGCGTACAGGCCGACCCAGTGGTCGTTGTCGTAAATCCGGCGAACGGTGTAGGCGGTTTTTCGCTGCGGATCGGAGTTGGCGGTTAACCAGACCCGGGTGCCCTCCTCAAGCAGACCGATCAGCCGGGAGGTGTTGGGGCAGTACGCCTCGACCACCTCGTCGAGGGGAGTCCGGACCCGAAAGACGAATCGGTTGGGCCGGTCGACGAACCGGGCTAGCATCGAAATCCGATGTCCACGCGGTTCCGCGAGCGCACCGGAACGGCCGTCCGTCTAGGGTTCTTCTACGTCTTCGGGCAGGGACGGAGGATACAGCACGATCTCGACCCGGCGGTTCTTCTGCATGTTCGCGGGCGAGGTGTTCGGAACCAGGGGTTTGAATTCCCCGAACGTTGTCGCACCCATCCGATCGGGTTCCAGGTCGGTCTCGTCCATGAAATGTCGGAACACGGTCATCGCCCGGTTGGCCGCCAGATCCAGGTTGTCCTGAAACCGGTTGCCAACGTAAGCACGCGAGTCGGCGTGTCCTTCGATCCGGATCTCCCGTTCGGGGTGCTGGACGATGATCTCGGCCAGCCGGTTGAGGGTCTCATGGGCGTCCTCTCGAAGTTCGGCCCGTGCGGTGTCGAAGAGGATCCGTTCCCCGAGGGTGATGACGACGTTTTCTCCCTCACGGGCGATGTCGGCCTCCTCAACCTCCCGCAATTCGCGCTCCAGCTGGCTCAGTTCACTCTGGAGTTCTTCCACCCGCTGTTCCTGCTGTTCGAGTTCCTCAACCCGCTCCCGAAGCCGGTCACGCTCATCTCGCAGGTTGTTTCGTTCCCGCCTCAGATCGGACAGTTGAGATTCCTGAGCCTCCAGTTGCTCCTGCAGTTCCTGATGCTCCTCGACGGTCACACAACCCACCAGAACCAGCACCATCAATCCGGCCATTCCCGCGCCCATCCAGCGAATCATTTCATTACCTCCCGAAACAAAGCGGTTTCACATCGTTCAATCCTTCACAAACCTGATTTTCCGCAACGTTGCATCCTCCAATCTATCCGGCAACGCGTGAGATTGCAATGAAATGTTGGGGGGACGTTGCGGAGGTCCCGAACTCTTCTCCCGGCCGCGGCTCAACCCGAACCCAGCTCCGATCTCGTGTTAAGCACATCGGTGGATTCGAGCCATCCCCGCCGGGCGGTCGTTACCCCAAGCTCCATCATCCAGAGGTGGTCCCGGGCGTGGCTGTCGGTCGAGATCACGAAGGAGATCCCCCGTTTGCGAGCCTGCCGGCACCATTCGTCGCTGGCGTCCAGCCGCTGTCCGTTGGCGTTAATTTCAAGCGCCACGCCTTCCTCCACCAACGCGTCCAGAATCGCACTCCGATCCACGTCGTACGGATCCCGCTGACCGAGTTTCCGTCCGGTCGGATGAGCCAGGACGTCCACCTCCGGGTGGCGGATGGCCCCTACGATCCGTGCGGTCTGCCGATCAGGAGCCAGATCAAACCCGGTGTGGACCGCGGCGATCACCCAGTCGAGCTCCGCCAGCACGTCCTCCGGGTAATCCAGCGAACCGTCCTTGAGGATGTCGACCTCCGTCCCGGCCAGCACCTCGATCTCGGACCGCTCGTTTGCTTCCCGGATTGATTCAGCATGATCGCGGAGACCGTCAACGGAAAGGCCGTCGGCCACCCGGAGCGACCGGGAGTGATCCGTGATCGCCAGGTACTCGTACCCCATCGCCTCCGCCGCGTCCACCATGGATTCCGTGGAATCGCGGCCGTCCGAGGCCGTGGTATGGGTATGGCAATCCCCCCGGATGTCCTCGAGCTGAATCAGATCCGGCAGGTCGTGAGCCTCCGCCGCCTCAAGTTCCCCGTGGTCTTCCCGCAGTTCCGGGGGAATCCAGTCCAGATCGAGGGCGTCGTAGATCCCTTCCTCCGTGCTCCCGGCGAGTTTCTCCCCGGTTTCTTCGTCGAACAGGCCGTACTCGTTAACGGTCCAACCGCGCCGACGCGCACGTTCCCGAAGCCGGACGTTGTGTTCCTTCGACCCGGTAAAGTACTGCAGAGCGGCTCCGAAGTTTTCCGGCGGAACCTCCCGGACGTCCACCTGGAGGTCGTCCGTTAACAGCACCGACGTCTTCGTTTCTCCCGCCGCCATCACCTCTTCGACCTCCGGGTAGGTTTTCAGGGCCTCCCCAGCCCTTCCCTGCGTTTCGCCGCTGACCAGAACATCCAGATCCCCGACGGTCTCCCGGCCCCGGCGGTAACTCCCGGCGGGTTCCATTCGGTCCGGTTCGAGCTGCTCCTGAAGGTACTCGAGAAGCGCCTCCGCCCTGGGCCGCACATCCATCAACAGGGTCCGTCCGTCGAACCGGTGAAGCCGGGCGAGGGAGGTTCGAATGTTTTCGAGGGTCTTGGGGCCAAACCCGTCGATCTCCTTCAGCCGATCCGTCTCCAGAGCCCGCTCCAGGTCGTCAAGGCTCTCAACCCCTTCCCGGTCGTACAGTTTTCGGATGGACTTGGGACCGAGACCTCGAATGTCCGCCAGTTCCAGCAGAGTCACCGGAAGACGCTGCTTGACTTCGTCAAATTTAGCAATTCGTCCCTCCCGAACGGCCTGGACGATTTTGTCCTCCAGCGCCTCCCCGATGCCGTCGAGCTCCCGCAGAGTCCCGTTCTCAAGCCGCTGGTCGAACTCGTCCGAGCGTTCCCGAAGGATCTCCGCTCCCCGCCGGTAGGCTCGCAGTTTGAACCGGTTTTCTCCGTCGATCTCCAGCAGATCGGCCATTTTTTCCAGCATTCCGGCGACGTCGTCAGCCTTCACGGGTTTGCTCCTTCGCCCAGGCTTCGTATTCTCCGTCGGCCTGTCCGACCTCAAGCACCAGAAGTTCCGGGGTATCGTAGGGGTGGTTTTCGCGAATCCAGCGAACGGCTTCTTCCAGCCGATCCGAAGGGGTTTTGACGGTCAGGGGGATTTCCTCTTCCTCCCGCAGAGCTCCTTCCCATCGATACACGGACTCGATGGGATCGCCAACGTTCACACAGGCGGCGAGGCGATTCTCCACCAGTCCCCGGGCCAGTTGCCGGCTCCGATCGCGATCGGCGACCGTCGTCAGAATCAACTTCAGGTCCGACGGATCCATGGTTGTCCTCAGCTCCCGCAAGCAACATAACAAATTCCCCCGGGCTTACGCCCGTGGTATCGGCTTCAACCCGGCACGTAATCGGGGGTTAACGTCGGGTCCGGAAAACCAGCGGAGTTAAAAATACGCCGCCTTGCTGTACGGCGGTACCCCGTCCTCCAAGTATTTGAGTCGTCGTTCGACCAGGTACACCAGCAGGGGATCATCGGGACCCTCATCCAGGATGTCCATCAGGAGTTGTTCAGCCTCTGATTCGTCTCCCCGCTGGTGGGCCAGGAAGGCCCGGTTGTAGCGATTCCAGTTCGAACCTCCGTCTTCCCGACGCTGTTCGAAATGGTCCTGAATCCAGTCGGCGTCGGCTCCGTGGGGCTCAACCCGTACGACCTGTCGGTAATAATGGTCGGCCACCCGGGTCAGGCCCACCTTCCGGTACGCGTCTCCCAGCCCCCGGAAGGCCGGAGGGTAATCGGGACGGATCCGAAGCGCATCATGCAGCAACTGTTCGGCGTACAGCCATCCCTGCCACCGATCGGCCAGGGCCTGGGCTCGGAACAGGTGACGGATCAGGTCACTGAGGTGGGCGGTGAAGTCGTTGATCCGGCCGAAGGTTTCGTCGGACAGGCGAGGGGCGTCGGCGTCGGAGGGAAGCTCATCGCGAAGCTGTTCGATCTCCCGTTCCAGGTGGAAGAATTCGTGCTGGCTGCGCTCCCAGTACGGCTGGAAGGCTCCCGGCAACTCCTCCCGTTCGATGGAGATCAGCTGCTCCAGGAGCCTCAGGCTCCGATCGACGCCCTCCCGGACTCGACCGAACAACTGTTCAATGGATTGACGCTGTTCTTCCCGCCGGGTCTGGTACCACTGCTCAAGGTCCGAAGGCAGCCGGTCCCTCCAGTCCTCGGGCTGCTCGTGAGTTAACATTTGTTCCCGGAACCGGCGTTCCAGTTCGGCGTCCAGGTTCCGCCGGTCGTTCTCCGCAAGCAGCGCCCGCCCGACCTCCATCTGAAGGGTTCGCAGCCGCCGGATTTCCTCCGTCCACGGACCGGAGGCAAGCTTCAGGTCGGCCAGGTCCTCCTCCTGCCGGAGGATCGACCGGGCCTCCCGGACCCGATCCTCGGCCATCGTCGTCATGGTGGCCTCGAACACCCACGCCCCGCCCGCGATCACCAGAACCAGGATCCCAAACGCGGCGAGGAGCACCTCCCAGCGAACGAAGGAAATTTCCTCGAAGTCGGCCTCGTCGAGGTCAGAATCGGTGTCCACCGCGTCAACGAGGGAATCAAACACGGGGAATTCGTCGGTTCAGCGGCCGCAGCAGTACTTGTATTTTTTTCCCGAACCGCAGGGGCAGGG
Organism: uncultured bacterium; assembly: GCA_964413525.1. GTDB lineage: Bacteria > T1Sed10-126 > T1Sed10-126 > T1Sed10-126 > CAYPTI01 > CAYPTI01. Next base: position 4,796 of record CAYPTI010000011.1, read on the forward strand.
GTCGTTTCGTCCCGGTTCGTCATCCTTGACCACAGTTTGTACCGTCGAGCCGCCCTCGCCCCCCGACGAACCGGATTGAACCGCCTCTTCCTGAGACTGGGCGGTGTCGTCCTGAATCAACCCGGCCAGGGCCGAGGAGGATTCCTTCTCGATCTGAGTCGAGGCGGGTTGCTCGGGTTGATCCTCCTCCGAGACCGTTTCCAGCAGGAAGAGAAACTTCAGCAGATCCTCCCGCATCCGGACCTGAAGTTCTTCAAACAGCTCGTAACTTTCCCGCTTGTACTCCGCGAGCGGGTCCTTCTTGGAGAAACTCTCCAGTTGAATGCCCTGTTTCAGGCTGTCCATGGCGTAGAGGTGCTGTTTCCAGCGGCTGTCGACCACCCGCAGGAGGAGTTGAGACTCCACGTCCCGCATGACCTCCTCGCCCAGTTCCTCTTCCTTGTTGTCGTACAGTTCGTGGAGCTTCTCGAGCAACTCGTGACGAAATTCGTCATGGGAGAGGCTCATCCACTCCTCCCGGGTGTCGTCGTCGGGCTCCCAGGCGGTCATGTCCTTGACGGCCCCGAACAGCTCTTCGAGTTCCCAGTCCTCGGGCGGACGACGCGTTTCGGCGTACATCTCCATCCAGTAATCGACCTCGTATTCCATGAGGTCGAAAATCATGTCGCTCACGTCCTCCTCGTAGAGGGCTTTCTGCCGGGCCGAATAAATAATGCCCCGCTGCTGTTCCATGACGTCGTCGTATTCAAGCAATCGCTTGCGGATCTCGAAGTTGTGGGATTCAACCTTGCCCTGGGCCCGCTTGATCGACTTGCTGATCCAGTTGTGCTCGATCCGCTGCCCTTCCTCCAGGCCGAGGCTCCCGAGCATCCCCTGAATCTTGTCGGAGCCAAACAACTGCATCAGTTCGTCCTCAAGGGAGACGAAAAATCGACTGGCGCCGGGGTCCCCCTGCCGGGCGGTACGGCCCCGGAGCTGATTGTCGATCCGGCGCGAGTCGTGCCGTTCGGTGCCGATCACGTGAAGACCGCAGATGGGATCGTGCGGGCAGTAGGGATCCTCCTCGGGATCCTCCGGTTCCACCGGGCATCCGTCTTCGATGACTCCCTCCCCCAGCACGATGTCGGTTCCGCGCCCGGCCATGTTGGTGGCGATGGTGACCGCTCCCGGCTGACCGGCCTGAGCGATGATGGCGGCCTCCCGCTCGTGGTTCTTGGCGTTGAGGATGTTGTGGGGAATGCCCTGGCGCTGGAGTTTCTGACCCAGAAACTCGGATTTGTCGATGTCGATGGTCCCCACCAGGACCGGCTTGCCCTCCTCGTGGAGGTGTTCGATCTCGTCCACCACGGCATCCATTTTCTCCGGTTCGGTCTTGTAAATCGCGTCCTCGTAATCGACCCGGATATCGGGTTCGTTCGTCGGAACCACGACCACGTCGAGGTCGTAAATTTCCTGAAACTCCCCGGCTTCCGTGTCGGCGGTACCGGTCATGCCCGCCAGTTTGTTATACATCCGGAAGTAATTCTGAATCGTGATGGTCGCCAGGGTCTGATTCTCCTGCTCGATCTCCACCCCTTCCTTGGCCTCGATGGCCTGGTGAAGTCCCTCGCTGAACCGGCGACCGGGCTGGAGCCGACCGGTGAACTGATCGACAATGAGCACTTCCCCGTCCTGGACCACATATTCGGCGTCCTTTTCGTACAGTTCATGGGCCCGGATGGATTGCTGGATATGGTGGACGAGGTCCATGTTGGCCGAGTCGTACAGGTTGTCCAGCTCCAGTTCGGCCTCGACTTTGTCGCTGCCGGGATCGGTCAGGTTGACGGATTTTCGTTTCTCATCAAGCTCGTAATGTTCCTCCCGGTTCAGCTGCCGGACGACCCGATCGATCTGCTTGTACAGTTTGACCGGTTTGTCGGCCCGTCCGCTGATGATCAGGGGGGTGCGGGCCTCGTCGATCAGGACGCTGTCGACCTCGTCGATGATGCAGAAGTTCCGCTCCGGCTGCACGGTGTCCTCCGGTCGGACGGCCATGTTGTCCCGCAAATAGTCGAAGCCAAACTCGTTGTTGGTCCCGTAGGTGATGGGGGCCTCGTACTCGGGCTTTCGATCGTCCGGCGACATCCCGCCCTGGAGAAGTCCCGCCTCCATACCCAGCTTGTCGTAGATCTCACCCATCCACTTCGAGTCCCGCTTGGCCAGGTAGTCGTTCACCGTGACGAGATGAGCTCCGTCGCCGGTGAGGGCGTTCAGGTAGAGGGGCATGGTGGCGGCGAGGGTTTTCCCTTCCCCGGTTTTCATCTCCCCGATGCGTCCCTGGTGAAAGACGATCCCCCCGAGGACCTGGACGTCGTAGTGCCGCAGGCCCAACCGGCGGTGAGCCGCTTCCCGAACGACCGAAAAGGCCTCCGGAAGCAGCAACCAGAGGGCTTTTTCCCGCTCGTCGTCCGGCATCTCGTCCGTAAAGTGTTCCCAGCCCTCGAGGTAGCGCTGTTCGAGGGACTCCAGGGTGTCGTCCTGCCAGTCCCGGATCCGTTCCTCGTAGGCCTCGGCGAGGCCCTCGACGTTCTCCGGTTTCAGGGGTTTTTCGATCGCCACCTGGAAGGCGTCCCCTTCGTATTTTTCGGACAGTTCCTCGCGGTTGGCGTGGAGCCGTTCCCGGAGCTGATCGGCTTTCTTCGCCGGATCCATGGACTGAAGGGTTTCCTGGGCCTCCTTCAGCATCTCCAGGTAGTGGTCGTTTCGAATCTCCGGATCCACGCCGTCCGCCAGCAATTGCTGGTACGCGTCGGTTCGGTTCCGGAGCCACTCGTCGGACCGGTCGTGAACCGCCCGCTCAAACAAATTGACAAAATCCACCAGGGGCCGAAGTTCCTTCAGATCCCGTTCCTGTTTGGAGCCGAGAAGTAAACGCAAAAACCAGTCGAAAAAGGGAATCCAATCTTTCATGGTGACGTGACCTGAACCTCCCGCTCCGGCAAAGAGTCTCCGCCGGATGCCTGTTGTTAAATGCTGAACCCGTCAGCCGGGGACGACACAACGGCTCGCTTCAAGGACCGAGTAGAGGTCGATCAATCCCGACCGGGGGCGGCCGACGATCACAAGCACTTTATTGTACAATACCTCGCCCAATTTTCACGAACCCATTGCTAACCGGTCTCCGTCCGTTCCTCGAACCGTTTCTCCCCCCCTCATGGTCAGGTCTATCTTTGCGCGTAAGAAAGCCTCCGATCGGGGAGTCGGAGCAAGGGGGGGGCTGACGGACGGTCGAGGTCTCAGGTGCTCGGGTAAGGATCCTCTTAGGGGAGAAAGGAGGCAAACGATCAGCCCGAGGCTGACCGGGGGCGAAAAATGGTACGCCCGGCAGGATTCGAACCTGCGACTTTCGCCTCCGGAGGGCGACGCTCTGTCCGGGCTGAGCTACGGGCGCCCGAGAGAAACCGTAATCTTATTGCGGCTGGGTTCGGACCGCAAGACCGCTCAATCAACGGCTTAAACCCAATCTCCTCCTTCGAACCAGCTTCAGATAACAGAACCACAGCCGATCGGAGGTTCCTCGTTCATCGTTCGCTGTGCTCCGATAGAGCGGTCATCAGTTCCCGGCAGAAATCCGGTATGTCCTTGACCACTCGACCCCAGACGAAGGGATCGTCCCGGAAGGCCGCCTCGTCCCGCCAGGTGGCTCCGGCGTTCTCGAGGTCGTCCCTGATCCCGGTGCTGCCCGTGGCCTCGTGACCGTCAACGATCCCGGCCGACACGGGAACCCAGCCCCCGTGGCAGATGCTTCCGATGAGTTTGTTCTCCTCATAACAGTGCCGGACCAGGTCGAGGACGGCCCGGTCCCGGCGCAGCTTGTCCGGGGCCCAGCCCCCGGGGATCACGACGGAATCAAGGGAAGCCGGGTCCATCCGATCGGCCGGTCGATCCGGTTCCGCCGTCAGACCGCGTTTTCCCGTATAGGTTGGCTGGCGTCCGGTGTCGAGCACGGTAACCTCAACCCCGGCTTCCTCCAGCCGCATCCGGGGAACCCAGAATTCAAGATCCTCAAACCCTGCTTCCAGAAACACTCCAACGTGAAGCCCGTCAAGCGACATGGCGAAACCCTCCCGTTGAAACCAGATTCATGACGTTCTGGTTCCGTGCGTCCGGGTTCCCGACCGGCGTGATCAGCCCACGGTTCACGCCGCGGAGCGGGATCCCTGATGTCCCGGTACCCGCCGCGGGACCGAGCGCCTGTGGTGTAGCTACCGGGGCGTCCCGGTGAATCAATTGTACCCGCTTCGGTGGCCGGTACGAAGCCAGGGGTTGCGGTTTGATTCGAACCGGTTTCACCACCCTGGCTTCCAACCTGGCTTCCAAATCGACGAGGCGATATTCATTCGATTCTCGGGCGATCGGAGACCGCTGGTCACGTCTTTCCATAATTCCTTTGATTCAAGGAAGATAGATAGTTATCGTTTGGATTCCTGTGCATTCCAGCGAACTTCTCGATCCGTGAAAGGAACGATCCGGACGATGATTGTGGGTACGGTTAAGGAAACCGCTCCGGGTGAGACCCGGGTTGCCATCACGCCCGGAAGCGCCCGGAAACTGATCCGGAACGATCACCGGGTGGTCGTGGAATCGGACGCCGGCCGGCGAGCCGGCTTCCGGGACCGGGATTACGAGGAAGAAGACGTCGAGGTGGTGGATTCCCGCGAGGCCGTGTTCGAGCAGGCCGACGTGGTGGCTGTGGTCAACGGGCTGGCGAACCATCCGGAGGGCTGGTCGGACGATCTGGAGCACACCCGGGCCGAACAGACCATCGTGGGGCTGATGAATCCGTACGAGACGGACGATCTGCTCGAGCAGGCGGCCGGTCGGGACCTGTCGGTCCTGGCGATGGAACTGATTCCCCGCATCAGCCGGGCCCAGAGCATGGACGCGCTCTCCTCCCAGGCCAACATCGGCGGCTACAAGGCGACCGTGCTGGCAGCCCAGAAACTTCCCAAAATGTTTCCCATGATGATGACCGCCGCGGGGACCGTGAAACCGGCGAAGGTCTTCGTGATCGGGGCCGGGGTGGCCGGCCTGCAGTCCATCGCCACCGCCAAGCGGCTGGGCGCCCAGGTGGAAGGGTACGACATCCGACTGGAAGTGAAGGAACAGGTCGAAAGCCTGGGAGCCGACTTTGTCGAACTTGATCTTGAGACGGAGGGTGCGGAAGGGGAGGGCGGCTACGCCCGGGAGATGGACGAGGAGTTTTACGCCAAACAGCGGGAACGGCTCACCGAGGTTCTGGAGTACTCGGACGTCGTGATTACGACCGCCAACATCCCGGGCAAACCGGCCCCGGAACTCGTTTCGGAAGAGATGATCGAACAGATGCCGCCCGGGGCGGTCATCGTCGATCTGGCCGCCGTCAACGGGGGAAACTGTGAGCTGACGGAAGCCGGGGAAGAAAAAGCCGTTCACGGCGTCACGATCCTGGGACCAACCGACCTCCCCCGGACCGTTCCCTACCACGCCAGTCAGCTGTACTCCAACAACGTGGCCTCCCTGATCAACGAATTTTCCTCCGACGGGGAACTGAACCTGGATCTCGAGGACGAGATCATCGATTCGATCCTTCTCACCCACGAGGGTCAGGTTCGGAATCCCCATCGGTCAACCGACGAGGAGTAAGGAGCCTCCCCCCATGGATCAGCTGATTACCATGCTCACGATCTTCATTCTGGCCGGATTCGTCGGGTTCGAAATCATCACCAAAATCCCGCCGAACCTCCACACGCCGCTGCTGTCCGGGGCCAACGCCATCTCCGGGATTACCCTGGTGGGATCCGTGGTGCTCGCGATGCAGGGCGGCAACACCCTGGCCGTCGTGCTGGGATTCATCGCCGTGGTGATGGCGACGATTAACGTCGTCGGCGGCTACCTGGTAACCCACCGGATGCTCGGCATGTTCCGAAAGGACAAGGAGAACTAACCGATGCTCGCCCACCTGCCCGACTGGATCCTCTCCCTGACCTACCTCGTCGCCGGGGTCCTGTTCATCCTCGGCCTGAAGGACATGACCCATCCCCGGACGGCGGTTCGGGGGAACCTGGTTTCCGCCGTGGCGATGTTCCTGGCCGTGGTGGCGACCGTCCTCTGGTTTGAGGTCCTTCACCCCGGGGTCCTGCTGGCCGGGATCATCGTCGGGGCGGCCATCGGTACCTGGCTTGCCGTCTCGGTCGAGATGACCGCCATGCCCCAGCTGGTGGGCCTGTTCAACGGATTTGGAGGCGGTGCCTCGGCGGTGGTGGCCGGAGCGGAATTGATCAACGAGGTTGAGGTCGAAGGCCTCCTCTGGCTGGCGGGGGCGGTCGACCTGACCGTTGCCGCCTCCGCCTCGGGGATCATCGGGGGAGTGACCTTCTTCGGCAGCCTGGTCGCGGCCGGCAAACTGCACGGCTGGATCGACGACGCGCCCTTCCGGTACACCGGCGAACAGGTCGTCAAGGTGCTGTTGCTTCTGGCATCCATCGGGTTCGGTGTCTACCTCGTGGTTCAGCCCGAGTGGATGTCCGGGGTGCTCGTCGCCGAATGGGTACCCTCGTACTGGTTCCTCCTGGTCGCGGCCTCCCTGCTGGGCATCACCCTGGTCATTCCGATCGGCGGGGCCGACATGCCGGTGGTCATCGCACTGCTGAATTCGTACTCCGGGCTGGCCGCCGCCGGCACCGGGTTCGTACTCAACAACACCGTTCTGATCATTGCCGGAACCCTGGTCGGGTTTGCCGGCTTCATCCTCACCATCATCATGTGCGAGGCCATGAACCGTTCCGTCGCCAACGTCTTCTTCGGAGGGGTCGGTGAGGTTCAGGAAACCGACACAGACGACATCTACGAGGGCAACATTCAACAGACTTCGCCGGAGGAACTGGAAATGCTGCTGGACACGGCCCGGCGCGTCGTCATCGCTCCGGGCTACGGCATGGCGGTCGCTCAGGCTCAGCACGCCGTGAAAGAATTGATGGATCTGCTGGAGAAAAACGACGTCGAAGTGGAATTCGCCATCCACCCGGTGGCCGGCCGAATGCCCGGCCACATGAACGTCCTGCTCGCCGAGGCGGACGTGCCCTACGACCGGTTGAAGGAACTAGAGGAAATCAACCCGACCTTCTCCCAGACCGACATCGTGATCACCCTGGGGTCCAACGACGTCATCAACCCGGTTGCCAACGAGGACACCGGCACCCCGATCGACGGCATGCCGGTGCTGGAGGTCTGGGAGGCCCAGACCGTCGTCGTGAACAAACGGAGCCTCAGCCCCGGTTTCGCCGGCATCCCCAACCCGCTGTTCGCCCGCGACAACACCCTGATGCTGTTCGGGGACGCCAAACAGATGATGCAGGAAGTCGTCAACGCCTACAAAGAAACCCACGGGGACTGACCCCGACAGCCGGCTCCTTCTTCATCCCTCGTTGATCGTCCCGTTCCGGGGCAGCGATGGTCCTGTTTTGCCTCGGCCGGTCCGGTTGGAACTTCCCTTCCCGCTTCGATCCCTTCAGCCGGCGCTCCGGACGCCGACCCCCACCGGGTCCCAACCGGACGAATGGTTGCTTGAATCACCGGACATCTGCCTGCACACTGGTAACCGATGCGCGGGCTCTCCAACCCAACCGTCGGACCGGGAGGTACACCCGTGAAGATCCGGGTAGCCGAAATTCTGGAGGCAAAAGGGGACTTCGTCCTGACCATTTCGTCGGACAAGTCCGCCCTGGATGCGCTGGAACAAATGGTCCACCGGAACGTCGGGTCGATCATCGTGATGGAGGAGGGGTCCGTCGCCGGGCTGTTCAGCGAACGGGACTACATCCGGCGGATCGTGCTCAGCGAAACGTCCGACGGCTCCGTTCCCGTCGGGGACGTGATGACCGAACGGCTGGTGGTCGTGGATCCGGGATACAACGTCGAGGAATGCATGGCGATCATGACCTCAAAACGGATCCGGCACCTGCCGGTAATCGAGGACGACAACCTGGTGGGCATCGTTTCCATCGGGGACTGCGTGAAGAAGCTCTCGGAACAGGCTCAGCTCCGGATCAAGCACCTGGAGGGCTACATCACCGGCGAGTACCCCCATTGACGGAAGACCCCTTACCGTTTCCCCGGAAGACCGTCCCCCCGGTTCCCGACTCGACTCCCTGACGTTGAGCCACCGTAGACCTATCGATGGTGGCGAAAATACCGCAGCGCCACCCCGTAATGGTCCACGATTCGTTCGAGCGTTTCCACCGCCTCGTCCCCGATCTCATCCCGGTGGTCCCGGATGGCCTCCAGGGCGGAACGAGTCTCTTCCTTCCCGACCGCTTCGTTCATCACTCGCTCGACGTCCTCCTCGATGCTCATGGTTATCAACTCCCGCAAGAAGTATATTCGATCAAACAAGGTAGTCGTGCAGGCGATCAAATACGACCGCTGGTTCGTTCTTACCTCCCCAAACCCATACCCTCGGTAGGTCTTGTATCGTAACCGACGGGTTGCCGGGAGAAAACAATGCAACCCTCCCCCGAATAACACTTGCAAGGGTGCCAAAACTATGATAAAAAAAGATGCAATGAACAAACTTAAGGAAGGAGTAACCTTATATGAAATCCGACGGGGAAGCACAACCGGAAACGCTGGAGGAAGCACTCCGACTCTCCAGGGTCGTCGGACTGTTCATGTCGGCGGGGGTTCTGGTGGTGTTGTTCGTCGTGTTGGCCGTTCAGTGGATGGTGGGAGAATCCCTGCTTTCGGTGCTGGGGTTGGCGAATCTGACGTTGTGGGTCCACCTGGGGCTGGCCGCTCTGGTCGTCGCCGGCACCGCGTTCAGTCTCTCGGTCGAACCCTCCCTGCTCAAGAAGCTCCGGCGGGATCCGTACCCGTCGTCACGGGATGAGGTGAACCGGAACCATTATTCCGTCCTCAAACAGCGTACCGTGACCCAGCTAACCATTGCCGAGATTCTGGGGCTTGTCGGCGTGGTCGGATACCTGTTCACGGGCTCGCCCCTCGACCTGCTGATCTCACTGGTTCCGGCCGGATACCTCTGTTACCGGCATTTCCCCACCCGTACCGGCTGGATCGAGCTGATCCGCTCCGAGGGAGTCGAACCCAGCATGCTGTGGGATAATCCCCGGACCGAATCAACCGGCTGAACGATCCGGTTCCTTCCACCTGACCTGCGTCTAACTTCTCGGGCCCCGCGAGCAGGGACGTCCTTCTCCGGACTGTATTCGGCTCGATTCCTGGACTTCTAACCGAAGCTGCTCGAAACCGTCATCGGTCCTCCCGGCGTTCAATTAAGTGTCGGATGTTCTCGTCCAGCAGTCGAAATTCCTCTTCAAATTCATCCGGCCGGGACCAGCGGTCGGGCCGGAGGGTCTCCCCCTCCGGCTTTCCTCCTTCGATGTAGGTAACCATCCGTTCCACGGCGGTTGTTCGGTCAGATAGAGCCTGCTGAAGCTCCCGGTTCACGTCGGATTCCGGAGGATGGTGGAGCAACTTCAGCAGCAGGGTCCAGGTGTGGTGGACCAGGTTCTTGATCAGCAACAGTCGGGCCCGTACTTCCCTGATTTCGTCAAGTTCAAGGATCGAGACCGTCCAGTGAGCCTCCCGATCAAGCTGGGCCAGATCCCGCTCCATGTCGTGAATCGATTCGAACAGATCCCGGAGCCGATCCAGGGAGGGTTCGAGTTCCCGTTCCTCGGGCGGGTGGCTCAATTCGGCCGAAGAAAGGGACTCCAACCCGCTGACGAGCTTCTGAAGAATGGAGCGCAGGTTCAAGGCCAGCCGGTCCCGGTACCGGAACAGGGAGGAACCGTAGTTGAGCAGGGTCGCGGTGGCGAGGCCGATCAGGATCGTGGCGTACCGGATGTGAAACATGTCCCAGAATCCCTGATCGGGGATCATGCGGGGGAGGCAGGCGAGGTAGACGACGGTGAAGATCGCGATCGTGGTCCCCTTGCCCAGGTTGAACCGGAGGCAGAGAAAAATCGTGATGCCCATCGCGGCCGCGGCCTGAAACATCCACCAGTAATCGAGCAGGTCCCCACCCGACCCGAGCAGAACGACGGCGGAAACCCCGGCCCCGAGGGTGGTGGCCAGCAGCTGGTCCCAGGACCACCGGAGGCCGCGGTACAGGTTCGGCTGCAGGGTCGCGACCGCCACGAAGGAGGCCGATAAAAAATCTATCACTCCGAGCCAGGCCGTAACGTGAAGGCTGAGCAGAACCGCCAGGACGTACTTGGTCGTAATGATCGTGCGGCGACGGGTCCGGAGCCATTCGGGACCTTCCGTCATCAACGAACTCAACGGTCCTTCGAACGAAGCATCGAACGCCAAATAATCAGCCTTCCAACAACCCCCGAAGCAGCGAGCGCAGCTCCTCATTGTTCCAGTCCCGGTAACTCAAAAACCGCCCGATCACCGTGCCCTCGGGGTCGATCAGAATGGTCTCGGGCACCCCGGTGACGTAGAACTCGTTGGCCAGGTTCCCGTCCCGATCCAGCAAAATCCGGTAGTCCAACCCCTGGTGACGTACGTAATCCCTCACCAGAGACGGCTCCTGCTGGATGTTGACCCCCACCACCCGGAGCGGAGCATCACGGAAGGCCTCGTTCAGGTTTTGAAGCGTGGGAGCCTCGGTCTGACAGATGGCACACCAGGTTGCCCAGAAGTTCAACAGGATCCATTTCCCGTGCAGATCCCGGGCTGAAATCCGGTCACCTTCCAGCGTTCGCAGCGATAGGTCCGACAACCGGTCGGGCAAATTGTCAGTGCTGATGTCCTGATCCCGGAGACCGGTCCGGACGTCCTCGGGTAGGGATTCCGGGAGGGACCCGGCGGAGCGGTCGGGAACGTCCAATCGATCCGGATCCCAGGACCCTCCGCCTCGCTCCTCGTCGGTGAGCTGAACCACCCGGTCCCGAAAGGCGGACTGATCCCGCTCCAGGGAGACCACGGCCTGGATTTCCTGGTAAAAAAGTGTTCCCAGGATTCCGGCGACCACCAGAATCCCCGCCGTGGCTCCGTAGCGGTACAACCGACTCCAATCCATCACGACTCGAACCGTCCTTCCCGTCCGTCAGCCCTCGGCGATTGGGTCACAAATCGTATGGAAAACGCCTTGCAGCCCGTAAAGGATATCAGGATTCCGGTCGGAGGACGAAGCAACCGCCGGGGACCCGGCATCGGGGAACAACGGCACTCCGATCGAATGCTTCCCGAGCGAACCCCTCAGGACGGAACAGCAATCAATTCCTCCATCAGGTCTCTCCACTTCCGTTTCTCGCGCCCGCGGGAGGCCGGTTCGGGATCCATTGTTTTGATCCGATCACGGAGCCGGTTCAAGAAGGACTCCTCCCGCTGAATTCGTCGGATGATTTCGGCCAGCGCCGATTCATCCTCCACGGGAAACAACCCCGGATAGCCGTCCGGGAGCAACCCCCGGTTGCCGGGAATGTCCGAAGCCAAAACCGGAGTCTCCAGGGCAAGCGCCTCCGAAACTACGTTGGCGCCTCCCTCCATTCGGGAGGAAACAACCATCAGGTCGGAACGATCGATCAACCCCAGGGCCTGAGCCCGAGAGACTTCGCCCACCCACCGGTACCCGGCCACCTCCTCCGTGAACCGGCGGGCCCGGTCGGCGTACCCTGGCTCCGCTTCGGCCCCGACGTGCCGAACCGCCGGCCGTCGATCCTCGGGAATTCGTTCCAGCGCTCGTACCACCCGGAAGGGGTCCTTCTCCCACCTCAGGTGTCCGACGACGCTGATGAGCAATTCATCCCCGAGTTCACGATCCTTTCCCAGCCACGACGACTCCGGGGACAGGGACTTCAGATCGACGGATTGTTCGATCACCCAGGCGTCCTTCCGCCTCGCCGCGGGCAATTCCCGGAGGGCCTCCGACTGGAGAACAACGAACCGGTCGGCTAACTCCACGCTCTGTCGAGCCGCCGGGTCATCGGGCAGATCCCGGTACAGATCGGTTCCGGTCAGAGCCAGAATAATCGGACGGTCGGGATGGTGCTTCGAAAAGTACCGAATCGTCTCGTTCCCGTGGACCGCGTGGAGGGCGATCAGAACCTCGGCCGGCTGGTCCTCGTACGTCTCCACGACCGGTACCCTGTAACCGAGGGAACGAAGAATGCCCTCCCAGCGGTCGGCCGTGACCCGGTTCCCCCGCCGGTCGGACTGATCGGGGGGGATCTTCATCAGGACGGTGGGTTGTGCGGTCATGGATCAAGGCTCCGAGCCGGTCGAAATCCGGCCAGCACATCGTTTCGGTTGGGCGAGTAAAAATTCCGATACCCGCTCCGGGCCAGGCGGGACCGGGTGGCGAAGCAACCTCCCTTGAGGACCTTGCGGGATCCGAACCACGGTTCCGAATACTGGCGGTAATAATCCGGTTCAAACCCCGGGAACGGCTCGAAGGGGTCCACCGTCCACTCCCAGACGGTGCCGATCAGGCTTCGGATCCCCGCGGGGGACTCCCCGGCCCCGGTTCCGCTCGCCGGGCCGCTCCCCATTCCCCGCCAGTCCAGCCGGGCGTGGGTTTCCCGGGGAAGCTCGGCCCCCCACGGATACGGCCGGTGGCTCCGTTGGTCGAACGACTCCCCCGGCTCGACCGTGGACGCAACCATCCATTCCGCCTCGGTGGGAAGCCGGCTCCCGTCCCAGCGGCAGTACGCCCGGGCCTCGTACCAGCTCACGTGGATCATGACGTGATCGGGTTCAAGGGGCACCCAGCGGTCAAACTGACGCCGTTCCCAGCCACCGTCGCCCCGACGCCAGTACCTCGGGGAGGACAGTTCTCCGCTGGTTCGCCAGCTCCAACCCGGCTCACTCCACCAGCGGGGGCTCTCGTATCCACCCGCCTCCACGAACTGTCTGTACTCCCCCTGGGTGACGGGCAGGTTCCGCAGCTCAAACGGATCAACGGTCACTTCGTGAGCCCACTTTTCGTTGTCAAAACAGAAGGGATCCTCCGGATCGGCTCCCAGCCTCCAGGTGCCTTCCCCGAACGGAACGTAGTTCTCCTCGACCGGATCGGTGGACCCCGAATCAGAAGCCGCAGGGTGATCCGGAGCCGGATAGCCGAGGGTCTGCCGCTGGTAGGTCAGGGCCTCCGTATGCATGTCGGCGTGCAGGATGGCATAGTAGAGATAGTACCGGGCTTCCCGGGAGACGGAACCGGTATGCAGGACGGTTTCAACCCGCCCCGCCAGCGAGGTGAGGAAGTCCCGGGTTTGTTCGGGAGAATGAAGCTCCTCGACCCATCGTCTCCCGTGGGAGATAACCGTGGAATCGTAGATGTCATCGAACCCGTCGAACCGGGGTTCCCGTCCGAGGTGTTCCCGGAGAAACCACCGTTCGATGAACCAGCCGGCGTGAAGAACCTCCCAGAGCAGCGGGTTGTTGAACGGATGATACGGGCCCATCATCTGTTCTCGGGTGAGATCCTCAATTCCTTCCATCAACCGATCGGTGACGTCCCCCGTCCATTCGGTCAAGCGGTCCGGATGGTAAAGAACCTCGGCCTCAAACTGATCCACGGTGACGGGTGCCTCCCGGCTCGGAATGCAAACAAGAGGGGGAATCGATCGAGTCCCATAATGCTACCCTTCCACACCTGCCCGCGAAACAATACCCTTCCCGACATACGCAGAGACCCCTTCATCTGACCGGGTTTAGTCGAAAGTCGATCCATCGAGGTGACCCGTGTGGACCTGCGAAATCTTGCAACCCCGAACCAACCGGGACTCCCCGACGCCGTGCGAACGGGATTTGAGGAGGAGCCCCCGACGATCCCCCCGCGGTTCTTCTACGATCGACGGGGTTCAAAGTTGTTCGAGCGTATTTGTGAACTTCCCGAGTACTACCTGACCGAGGCGGAGGACGAACTCCTCACGTCCCACGGTCGGGCGATTCTCGAACGGGCCGGAGGGCCCCGGACTGTCCTGGAACTGGGGGCGGGCAACGCTGAAAAGACCGAACGCCTTCTCCGGGTCCTGATGAATCGTCACGAGCGACCCGAATACTGGATGAACGACGTCGACGAAACCATGCTCCGGGCGACCGGCGAACGGCTGGCCGAACGGTTTCCGGACCTGGTCCTTACCGGACTGGCCGGAACCTATGAAGCCGCCCTCGGACAGCTCGAGGACTCCCCGGCTCCCCGCCTGGTGTGTTTTCTGGGCAGCAGTCTCGGGAACTACGAACTTCCGCGGGCCCGGAAGCTTTTGCGGACCATTGCGGAACCGCTGGACCCGGCCGACCGGGTGCTCCTGGGGCTGGATCGGGTGAAGGAAAAACAAATCCTCAAAGCGGCCTACGACGATTCGAGGGGGATCACGGCCGCGTTCAACAAGAACCTGCTCCTCCGGATTAACCGGCAACTCGCCGCTTCCATCGATCCGGCCACCTTCCGGCACCGGGCCCCCTACCTGGAGGACCGTGAGCAAATTCAAATGCACCTGGTCAGCCAGCGGGGACAGTGGATCCGGATTCCCCGGCTGGAAACCCGCTACCGGTTCCCGGCCGGCTCCTACATCCACACCGAAACCTGCCAGAAGTACTCCCTGGACTCGATCCGTCAGCTCATCGAACCGGTTCCGCTCGCCCTCGTCGAGCACTGGACCGACGGGAAGGAGCGCTTCTTTTCGATCCTTCTGAAACCTACCTGACGTTGACCCGGAAACCAGGACGGAACGCTCCTTCCCGACAGACTGTTTCCCGTCCTGGAAAAACTTCCCGGGGATTCGAAAACTTGAACATATTGGACTAAAAATTACCCGGTTTTCAAACGAGCTTCGAGAACGGCGCCAAATCGGGGATTTCCTCCACCCGGATACGACCCATTGCAGACAACAAGCCGGGGACGACGTTCAGAAGGGGATGATTAATTATCCCGACCCCGCGGGACACTATCCGGGCCTTCGGGAACGTCGTGTCAGCCGTTGTTTAAGGACTCCCGATAACCAGTACACTAAGGCTCATTACGTTGCCGGGGAGTTCCTCATGGAACCCGAACCTGATTCCGAGCGGAACACCGATCGGATGAGCTGGCATTCCAAACCGGTGGACGACGTGTTTTCCCGGCTGCACACCGATCCCGGAACGGGCCTCGATTCGGACGAGGCCCGCCGCCGGCTGGAGGAACACGGACCCAACAACCTTCCTGAAACCAGGCGCCGCGGACCCCTGATGCGGTTCCTGCTTCAGTTCCACAACGTCCTGATCTACGTCCTTCTGGTCTCCAGTGTCGTGACCGCCCTCATGCAGCACTGGATCGACACCGGGGTCATCCTCGCCGTGGTGATGATCAACGCTCTGGTCGGGTTTATCCAGGAAGGCAAGGCCGAGCAGGCGATCGAAAACATTAAAAAAATGCTTACCCTGGAGGCCGTGGTTCTGCGGAACGGCGAACAAGAAACCGTCCCGTCGGAGGATCTTGTGCCCGGGGACGTCGTGTTCCTCCAGTCGGGCGACAAGGTGCCGGCCGACCTCCGGATCATCCAGCAGCGCAACCTCCAGGTGGATGAAGCCGCTCTGACCGGCGAATCCGTGGCCATGAGCAAACAGATCGAACCGGTCTCCGAAGGATCCGTGCTCGGCGACCGGACCTCCATGGTCTTCCACGGGACTCACGTCACCTCCGGCCGGGCGAGGGGCGTCGTGGTGGAAACCGGCATCCGGACGGAACTGGGGCGCATCCAGGAAATGATGGAGGAAGTCGAGGAACTGACCACACCGCTGCTCCGTCAGATCGATCGGTTCGGATACTGGTTGTCCGGTGCCATCCTCGGGCTCGGTACCGTCCTCTTTGGCGTGGGTTACCTGTTTCGGGATTACTCCCTGCAGGAACTGTTCCTCATGATCATCGCCCTCACGGTGGCTGCGATCCCCGAGGGCCTCCCCGCCATCATGTCCATCATCCTGGCCATCGGTGTCCAGCGGATGGCCGGTCGAAACGCCATCATCCGGCGTCTCCCGGCCGTCGAAACCCTGGGGGCCGTGACCGCGATCTGTACCGACAAAACCGGCACGCTGACCCGCAACGAGATGACGGTCCGGAGCGTCATCCTCCCGACCCGGACCTACACGGTCCGGGGAGCCGGGTACGAGCCAAGCGGATCCTTCCTCCACAACGATCAGATCACCCAACCCCAGCAGGACGAACACCTCATGCGGTTGATCCGGGCAGGGGTCCTCTGCAACGAGGCCCGACTTCACCAGAAGGAGGATGGCTGGCAGATCGACGGCGACCCCACGGAGGGCGCCCTCCTCACCCTCGGGGGAAAAACGGGCATCGAACCCACGTCCGACCAGCCGGACCATCCCCAGGTCGACCTGCTTCCCTTCGAATCGGAACAGCGTTACATGGCCACGCTCAACGATACGCCCGAGGGCCGATTGATTGTTGTCAAAGGGGCTCCCGAAACCATCCTGGATCGGTGCGAGGATCAGCTGGCCGACGACGGCCGAAAACCGCTGGAACGCAACCGGTGGGACCGGGTCGTCGAGGAACATGCCGCGCAAGGTCAGCGAATCCTCGCCCTGGCCTGCCGGACGGCTTCCGCGGATCAGGATCGAATCGACCATGCCGACATCGACGGCGGATTCACGTTTCTGGGGCTGGTCGGCATGATCGATCCCCCCCGGGACGAAACCGTCGACTCCATTCGCCGCTGTCACGACGCCGGCATTCGGGTCCTCATGATCACCGGCGACCACGCCCTGACCGCCCGGGCCATCGCCGAGGAAATCGGCCTGAAACGGACCGACCGGATCGTCACCGGGGAAGAGATCGACCGGATGGACGACGAAGCCCTGCAGCAGGCCCTTGAGGAATCGGACGTCTTTGCCCGCACCAGCCCGGAACACAAACTACGCCTGGTGAAGATGCTGCAGAGCCGGGGCAACATCTGCGCCATGACCGGGGACGGGGTTAACGACGCCCCGTCCCTCAAACGGGCCGACGTCGGGGTCGCGATGGGAATCAAGGGAACCGAAGTATCCAAGGACGCCGCCCAGATGGTGCTGGCGGACGACAACTTCTCGTCCATCAGTCAGGCGGTTGAAGAGGGTCGAACCGTGTACGACAACCTGAAGAAATCCATCCTGTTCCTCCTGCCGACCAACGGCGGAGAAGCCTCGGTCATCTTCGCCGCCCTGGTCCTGGGCCTCACCCTGCCCATGACCCCCGTCCACGTCCTGTGGGTAAACATGATCACCGCCGTGACGCTGGCCCTGGCCCTGGCCTTCGAAGCCACGGAGCCGGGGACCATGAACCGGCCGCCCCGGGACGCCGACGAACCGATCATCTCCCTTTATCTGGCCGGCCGGATTGGCTTGATCTCACTTGTCCTGGGCGCCACCGTCCTGGCCGTCTTCAACTGGTGTCTCGCCCAGGGACACTCCGTTGGGTTCGCCCAGGCAGCCGCCGTGAACACCCTGGTTGCCGGCGAGGCGTTCTACCTGCTCAACAGCCGGTTCATCATGCGATCCTGCCTCAACTCCCGGGTCATCCTGGGAAGCCCTCCCGTGTTGATCGCCATCGGCCTGGTTACCCTGTTTCAGCTCGGGTTCACCTACGTCCCCGTGATGCAGTACCTGTTCTCAATCGAGGGGATCACGTTTTCGGTCTGGTTGCTTGCCCTGGCCTCCGGCCTGCTGGTGTTTCTGGTGGCCGAGGCGGAGAAATGGGTGACCCGCACCACGGGCTTCCGGGCCGCCCCACTGGACCGACTCGACCAACATTCGCGTCCCGACTAACGTAAGTTCCTCAACGTCCACCCAGGGGCCCGGCCGTCGTTCGCAGAGAATGAAAGGTCATCCCCGTGATCAGGTGTCGTCCGACGATTCGTCCGGTGATTCCTCCTCCACGTATCGGCCGAGCAGGTCCGGGTCCTCCTCGTAAGCCTCCTCCAGCAGATCGTCCGTGGTTTCGGCCCGCCGCCGTTTTTGCTGTTCTTCCTTGATGTCTCGCTCACCGCCCCCGCCTCCCCGGCGGGATTGCTTGATCCGCCGGGTTCGCTGCCGACGACGCTGGCCCTCCCGACCGACCTCGAGCGCCCGATCAATTTCCTCCGCCGCCGTTT
>CAYPTI010000012.1:0-22289 GCA_964413525.1 uncultured bacterium
GTCACGTCCATTTTTGTGTGTATATACGGTCTCCGACCCGGTTTAATTTCGCCGTCCGGAATCAACTATGGGTAACCAATCGTAACGAAGGGTATGACCGGACACGGGATAACGTTCCCGATCCGGGAGGCGAAATTACCTCGGGGACGTACGTCGTGCCTCTGGCTCCGGTCGGCCAGCGGCTGACCGAGAATGATGGGAGAAGGCCGTCTTTACACACGAGTCGGGACCCTGAGGCTTCTCGCCTCGGAATCCAGCCAGAGGCTGGATGAGAATGATGTGAGGGAACGGTTGTTGCACAAGGGTTCAACTGATGAAAGCAGGTTCAAACAAACCGTCCGGAAACCGAAAACCCTCGTACTCCCAACCTGTCCCCGAGTCAATTTTGATCTGCGCGTGGGACCATAACCATGATAGATGGTTCTCAGTTTCAATCCGGTGTCGAAGCCGAGATGGAATTCTGGCTCATTCTCGTGGCCCAGGGCCACTGCGAGGTTTATATTCTTTCGATACTCGAAAAATAGAAAAACCCGCCAGAACCCCATCCCGGCTCCTCTCCTCCCAGGAAATTGAATGAAGTTCAGCGAGGGGAGGACTTCGATTCGGCAATCGTATCGGACACCGTTCGAGGCTGAGGGTTAAAACAGTTTAAATCCATCTCCCATCTGAGAAACGAAGCGATGGTGACCTATCAAGGTGAAGCCACTCCAGGGGTCCTCAACAAGTAACACGATCGGTTAATGCCGAAAGACCCGTTGACCGGTGACCATCATGCTGAGGCCCAGCGTGTCGGCGGTCTCGATGACTTCGTCGTCCTTCACGGACCCTCCGGGCTGGACCAGCGTCCGGACGCCGTGCCGGGCCGCCACCTCGACGTTGTCGGGAAACGGAAAAAATCCGTCCGATGCCAGGACCGCCTCGTCCGGCAACTCGCCGTGGTGATCCCGTGCCTTCTCGCAGGCAAGCCGGACCGCGTCCACCCGGCTCTGCTGACCGGCTCCGACCCCCAGAACCTGGCCGGGCCGGGCGACCACCGCCGCATTGCTGGAGGTCGCGGCCACCACCCACCAGGCCTGCCGGAGCGCCGTGAGCTGATCGGACGTAGGTTCCATCGAGGTCACCGTGTCCCACCGTTCCGGGTTGTCGTCCGTCTCCAGGGAATCCTGCAACAGGTAGCCCCCCTCCCAGCTGCGGAGCTGGCTCCCGGATCGTTCCGTCCACTCCCGGGTCCAGATCGCCACGCGGGGAGATCCTTTTTCTTCCAGTCGCCGGCGGGCGGCCGGGGTCAGGTCCGGGACGAGAAGCCGATCCAGAAAATAATCCTCCAGTTCGTCCAGCACCGCCAGAGACAGGGTCCGGTTCACAGCCACCACCCCCCCGAAGGCGCTCTTGGGATCCCCCTCCCAGGCCCGGCGGACGACCCGGGAGGGTTGTTCCCCGGAAGCCCAACCCGTCGGGTTGGTGTGTTTGATGGCTACCGCCTGCACCGGATCCGTCCGAGCGACCAGCCGGCGGGCTGCTTCGAGGTCGAGGCAATTGGTGTAGGACAGACCCCTGTCACCGATTAACCGGTATCCGCTGGATTTCGAGGAGCCAAGGGATCGTACGATCGAGGCCTCCTGGTTGGGGTTCTCACCGTATCGGAGTCGTTCCGTCAGCTCCATCCCCAGCGACCAGCGGTCGTTGTCCTCCTCCCCGAGTACGGCCCGCCAGTCCAGATCGTACAGCAGGGTTTGTTCCAGGACCCTGCGCGCCAGGTACCGACGTTGGTCCCGGTCCAGGGGCCGGTGCCGGAGGTACGCTCGAACCATCTCCGGCCCACACAGAGCGACCCGGGAGGGAAAATTTTTCGCCGCCGCCCGCAGCAGGCTGATGCCCCCGATATCGACGGCCTCCCGGTCGAACGCTCCGTCCGACCGGAACGGAGTTAAATCCACGATTACTCCGGACAGTTCCTCAATCGGGGGATCTTCACCCTCGGGACGGCCTAACAGGGACTGGTACAGGTCCGGATGCAGCGTCTTCACCTGGCCATCGAGTCGGGGTGCGAAGTCCAGCACGTCCACCACGGACCGGCAGGGCAGGTCCCGTTCCCCACACCAGTTGGCCGTGCCCTCGGTGCCGATAAACTCGATCCCCTCTCCGGCCAGTTCCTTCAGCATCGGTTCGTAGGGTTCCTTGTTATGGAGCGACACAAACAGTTGTTCCTTCACAGCGGCCACCGCCAGATCGGTGTATAGGTTGGACCGTCCTCGTCCAGCTCACTTTCCATCAACACGACTTCATCCGCCTCAAATTCCCCCAGCGTCCGTTCCCGATGCCGCTGGACCCACTCGGCCACCGCTTCGGATGCCGATCCGGGGTCGGACTTCACCCGTCCCAGGGTCACGTGGGCGTGATACTCCCGATCCTCGGGCTCCAGATCCCGATCCACGCAGAGATCCTCGATCGACTGCTGAACCCGGAGCAAGTCCTCCGAGTGATCGATCCCGGCCCAGAGCACCCTGGGTTGGGAGAGGTTCGGGAACGCTCCGGCTCCCTGGAGGGTCAGCGGTATCGGACCCGTGGTCGGAAGAACCCGGTGGAGGCCGGAATCCAGTTCCTCCAGCAGCCGGCGGGATACGTCCCCCAGAAACCGGAGGGTGATGTGATAGTTGTCCGGGTCAACCGGCTTGAAACTCTCCGGCCGGTCCAGATCGGCCAGCAGATCCTCCAGCCCCGGTCGAAGATCGTCCGGGATGGGAAGAGCAAAAAAGGACCGCATGAACTCCGCCTCCTCGGGAATCAGGCTCAGCGTCGGGAGGATACTTAATAGGAGAAAAAATGACACCCTGGATTCCCCGCATCAACCCCCCAACCGACGGTACGGTGATCCTACTCATCACGAGCATCCGTCAAACCGGGCGACGGCCTTGTTTCATCGGTAAATGCCGATAATATTTCGCGCTGCGGCTCGAAGCTTGGACGAGTGAAAACCATGCTCGTGTCCTCCCCTCTTCATAACTCGGGCGCAGTGGAATCCATCGGCCTGAACAGACCCCGGTGGTTGGTTGATCCGACGTTCGTCCGGTGGCCGGCCGAGCCGGCGGGTCCAGCGAGGACGCCCCGGGCAACGAACCGGTACGATAGCCCGGGCTGTCTTCGGGTCCCCTCAGGAGGTGGTTTCGCCCCGATGCTGCGTACCCTGGACGAACCCCGTTCCCGGCGCCGAACCCGCGACCTGAGGACCTATTCCCTTCTGGTTCTGACGGCGCTGCTTCTACCGGTTGTCTACCTGTTCCTCCGGGGAGGGTTCGTGGGTCAGGCGGTGCTGCTCGATTTCTTCACCTCCCTGAAGACCTATGTTGTTGTCGGGCGGTCGCTTCTTCTCACGCTCCTCGTCACGGTGCTGGCGGTGCTGGTGGCGCTTCCGGCCGCCTACCTGACCGTCCGGACCGACCTCAAGTTCCGCCGGATCTGGACCATTCTGCTGGCCCTTCCCCTGGTCATCCCGAGCTACATCGGCGCCTTCACGATGATTTCCGCTTTTGGTCCCCGGGGCAGCCTGCTGCAGGAGTGGCTGGAACCCCTGGGGGTCAGCCGGCTTCCTTCGATCTACGGCTGGCCGGGGGCCCTGCTGGTCCTGACCCTGTTTACCTATCCGTACATTTATCTGACCGTCCGAACGGGCCTCCGTTCGATTGACCTTTCCCTCGAGGAGGCCGGCCGGAGCCTGGGCCACTCCCGCTGGTCGGCGTTCTGGCGGATTACCGTCCCCCAGCTGGTCCCGGCCATCGGGTCGGGGAGCCTGCTCGTCGCCCTCTACACCCTGAGTGACTTCGGGGCCGTGACGCTGCTTCGGTTCGACTCCTTCACCCGCATGATCTACGTCGAATACAGCTTCAGCTTCGACCGCAACACCGCCGCCCTGTATTCCCTGGTCCTGGTCGTGCTGACGGTGGGCATCCTGGTGTTCGAGGTGTTTTTGCGGGGCAACATTCGGTCCGCTTCCCGCCAGCGGGACCAGACCCACCGGTTAGTCGAACTGGGTCCGTGGCAGCTCCCGGCTCAACTGTTCTGTGGCACGGTCGTCTTCCTGGGGCTGGCCCTGCCGGCGGTGGTCTGTCTGCTCTGGAGTCTACGGGGTCTGTGGGGCGACCTGCAAATCCAGGCCGTACTTGTGAGCGCCTGGACCTCCTTTTACCTGTCGGGAATTGCTGCGGTCATCTGTCTGGTGGTGGCCCTTCCCCTGTGCTTTTTCATGGTCCGCAGCCGTGGATTTTCGGGCAAGGTGGTCGACCGAGCCGTTTACGTGGGATACGCCGTCCCGGGGATTGTCATCGGGCTGGCGCTGGTCTTTTTTGCTTCCCGGTGGGTTCCGTTCCTGTATCAGTCGGTGGCAATTCTGCTGTTCGCCTACGTCATCCGGTTCCTCTCCCAATCCACCGGGGCCCTGCGAAGCAACCTCGAACAGCTCGACCCTTCCCTCGTCGAGGCCGGCCGGTCCCTGGGACAGTCCTCGTTTACGATTTTCACCCGGGTCCTGCTTCCCCTCCTGAAACCCGGAATCCTCTCGGGCGCCGGGCTGGTTTTTCTAACCACCATGAAGGAACTGCCGGCGACCCTGCTCCTGAGGCCGACCGGCATGGAAACGCTCTCCATCCAGATCTGGCAGGCCACCGACTCGGCGATCTTTACTCTGGCCGGCTCCAGCGGGATAATACTGATCGTAATTTCCGGCGGGTTAATGACGCTTATCCTCAAGCACGACCTTTCTCACGGCCAACGGGAGCTGAATCCGTCATGAGTCAGACCGTCCTTACGGTGGATTCCCTGAGCAAGGAATTCGACGGCCTCCGCCATCCCGCCGTCGACAGCGTCAGCCTCACCCTCGAGGACAACGAAATCCTCAGCGTAATCGGGCCCTCCGGTTGCGGAAAAACGACGTTGCTCCGGATGATCGCAGGATTCGAACGGCCAGATGGCGGCGAAATTCACCTGCGGGAAAACACGATCTCCTCCCCCGAGGAACACAAAAAACCCGAGGACCGGGACGTGGGGATGGTCTTCCAGCACTTCGCTCTGTTTCCTCACCTGACCGTGCAGGAAAATATCGAGTTTGGCTTGCCCGACGCCCCCTGCCACGACATCCGGATCGAACGGGTCCTGGACCTGGTGGGGCTGAACACCCACCGGGTTCGGTATCCCGATCAGCTATCCGGTGGTCAGCAACAGCGCGTGGCTCTGGCCCGGTCCCTGGTGGTCGAACCGTCGGTGCTGCTGATGGACGAACCGTTCAGCAACCTCGACAAGGAACTGCGGGATCGGGTCCGAAGCGACGTGAAGGAAATTTTGAAAACCAAGGGAACCCCGACCATTTTCGTGACCCACGACCAGCGGGAAGCCCTGTTCATGGGGGACCGGCTGGCGGTCATGCGGCGGGGACAGATCGACCAGGTCGGGGCTCCGGAAGACGTGGCCGTGGAACCTCAAACCCGGTTCGTGGCCCACTTCCTGGGTCCGACGGAATTTCTGACCGCCCGGCAAACCAACAACCACGTCGAAACCGACATTCAGAATCTGTCAGCCGACCAGGTCCGGGTCCCCGAGGTGCCGGAGGAGGAACCCTTCGACCTCATGATCCGGGCCGACGACATCCAGTTCGAGCCCACCGACGAGGAATCCGCCAACGGTCGAATTGTCGACTACGAATTTCTCGGGGGACTTCACCGATACGAAATCGAACTGGAAAACTCCGATCAGCACGTCTACAGCCTGACCAATCACGCCACCCACGTGGATCCGGGCACGCCGGTCCACGTCCGAATCGAACCGGGCCATCCGCTCAGCGGTTTCGAACGACCCAAGCCCGCCACCTCCTGACCGGCGGCCGAATCGTCACCGGTCCGACCGGTTCCCGTCCGAATCGGCCCATCAAGCCTTCCGTTCCGTACTTATCGTCTGACAAAACCCAACCTTAACCCTACAGATAATCCGCCAGAAGTTCCTCCCGGGAATGGGGAGATAGATCGATCGGAGGAACGTCCAGGACGGTCCGGGCTCCGGTTTCCCCCCGACGATACATCCGCACGGCCGCCCGGGCGTGGGCAACCATGATCTGACCGGTGGCCTCCGGGTTGCTGTCCCATTCCACGCTGTACTCGATCAGGGCGCTGTTGCCGGCCGCGGATTCCCCCGAAGCCATAACGAAACCGCCGTGCGGGTAGCGGTCGTGTTCGGCCTCCATTTCCTCCCGGGAAACGAACTGGACCGTCGTTTTATACGGTTCGAAATAATGCGGCATCTGCTTAATCTCACGCCTGATTCGGTCACGATCGGCTCCCTCTTCCACCACGACGTAGGCTTCCCGGGTGTGCATTTCACCCGGCTCGAGGCCGGGGCGTTCCCCGCTACGAACTCGTTGGATGGCATCTTCGACCGGCAGGGTATACTGGCGACAATCGACCACCCCGTCAATTTGCCGTACGGCGTCCGAATGCCCCTGACTGACGCCCGGTCCCCAGAAGGTGTAATGGGAGGCTCCGGGAAGAAAGGCGTCGGCCTTGACCCGTTCCTCGGAAAAGGTACCCGGATCCCAACCGGTCGAAACCACACTCAGGGTTCCGTGTTCCCGCCCAACTTCGTCCATCGTTCCAAAATACTCGGGAATATCGGCATGGGTGTCGAAACTGTCCACGGTGTTGTAGTGCCGGGCGAATTGAGGGCCCTGCTTCGGAAGGTCTTCCTTTGAACCCCCGCACAGGACGGCAGCGTCCGCAACCAGCTCGGCGGAAAAATCCCGGTCTTTGCCGGCGTCCATCAGCGGGGGACAGGGTTCTCCTCGCCGGTTGAATTCCGACCGAACGCGATCGGGTCCCCGGGTCAAAATACCGGCCAGCTCCATGTCCGGGTTGGCCCGGATCGCTCCGTGAACTCCCCGACCTACGTTCCCGTACCCTACGATAACCAGTTCGATCTCATCCACCGTGACCACTCCCTTATTGGAATGTGAACCCGATCCTCCCGTCCGAGGCGACGCGGAAGCTTAGAACCCGCTTCCGGCCGTTTCAAGGTATTCTCGTTCCTCGGGGGTCGATTCACGTCCCAGAATCTCGTTTCGATGGGGGAACCGACCGAACCGCTCGATAACCTCGTAATGCCGCCGGGCGTAGTCGAGAAATTCAGTCGCCTGCTCCTTCCAGTCTTCCGGGGCCTCTTCCAGGAGCCGTTCGAACAGGGCCACACTCCGTTCCTGATCCGCCAGTCGTTCCGAATGTTCAAACGGCATGTAGACGAACACGCGCTCCACGGAGATGAGCTCCCGGTCGGTCCCGGACTCCACCATGGACCGGGCGAGGGCCCTGGCCTGGTCGTCCTGTTGATAGGCCTTCGGGCTGTTGCGGTGCAGGTTCCTGGACACCTGATCCAGAAGAACGATCAACGACAGCATCCTCCGGGGGGAGGGATCGGACGACTCCACCCGGTCGACCGCCTTTTGCTCGGTCATCCGATGGTGAAGGGAACCAAATTCATGCTCGAGCTGCCGATCCAGTTCCGGGTCGTGATCGAACCAGTAGCGGCGGGCTTCCTCCGGGACCCCATCCGACGGGGTCGGCCCGAACCACGTTCTGTGCAGCCGATCGAGTGCCCGTCCGGGATTCATGAATCAAGCACCTCCGTGGATAAATAAACAGTATCGACGTGCTGGCGATGTCATCCTGATAATAGAATGGTTATCGGTTGCTCGGACGGATGGAACGAGATTTCTTGCCGGGGAACGAGATCCGTTTCGTCATTTAATTGAGTCCATGGTAGGATCCGGTTCAACATACCATGTATCGAATCTGGGATGAGAATCCGGAGGAATCCATCATGACCTGCTCCTGTCGAGGGATCATACCGGTTCTGTTGCTTGGACTAATCACTGTTCTGAGTCTATCAACGGCTTTCCCGGCCCTGGCGGAACCCTCCACCCTGGAGGTTACCGGCGAACACGTGGCAACCCCGACTC
This sequence comes from uncultured bacterium, assembly GCA_964413525.1. GTDB lineage: Bacteria > T1Sed10-126 > T1Sed10-126 > T1Sed10-126 > CAYPTI01 > CAYPTI01. The sequence continues at coordinate 7,991 of CAYPTI010000012.1, forward strand.
CGGATCAGGCCGAACTTCGCCTGGCGGTGGACCGGGAGGTCCGGTTCTCCGATCATCCGGAAACGGAACGACAGCAGTTGCTCCAGGACCTCCAGACCGAGATTCAGGAGGCAACCTCCCGCGTCCGTCGGGAACTCCTCGAACTTCCGTTCCTGGAAGAGGAGAACATTCATACCGTGGACGTTACCATCGGCTCCTGGCAGGAACGGGGAGAACGTGATTATGAAATCGTGGGCTGGCAGGGCCAGCACATCCTGCAGGTTCGGACGGAGGAACTGGACAGAATCTCTGTCCTGCTTTCCCGGGCCTTCGAAGCCGGTGCTACCCGAACCCACCGGCTTGAGTTCACCCTGACCGATTCGACCCGGCGAACGGCACGCAACAACGCGCTCGCAGGCGCCGTCCAGAACGCCCGTCAGTCGGCGGAAACCATGGCTTCGGCCGCCGGCGTCGAACTGGGGCCCATCCAGCTTATTCAGGTCACCGAACGCCCCTCCCCTAACCCGTACTTCCGGGCGGCCATGCTTGAGTCCGAGGACATGACCGCTCCGGCCGTTCATCCCCCCGATACCCTGGAGGTTCGGGCGGAAGTGCTGATGAAATTTTCCCTGGATCAGGTCGCCGGCGAAGAATAACTCCCCTTACCCCTTCGACTTCACCAGATCCTCCTTCCCGTGCCAGATGTTCCAGACCAGGTGAGCCGCCGTGCCGAGGATGATCGCTCCCCCCATAAGCTGGTTGAGAAGCAACGTCTCGGCAAACAGCAAATAGGCCCCCATCACGGTCAGCATCGCCGCGACAATATCAAACAGAGTCGAAAACTCCGGTCCCAGGGCCATCAATCCATAATACACCCCGTACAGGGAGGCCAGCAGCAAGAAGCCGGACAGAAATCCAAGCCAGAGAAGATCCGGATGGGTCCACCCGGACAGAGGTTCCAGCACCAGGACCAGGGGAACCAGAAGAATCAATCCAAGGGACAGGCGAGCCTGGATAACCACGTGAATGGGCCAGTCCTTCAACAGGCGGTGGGCGATAACCATCGAAAGAGCCAGGCTGGCCGCCGTGCCAAACAGCATGATGTCCCCGAGGTTGACGCCCATCGGTCCCCCCTCCCAGGAAATCAGGGCCCCTCCTCCGAACATCAACGCAATCCGCAGGACCAGAGCCGGGGTGACTTTCCGAGCCAGGATTAACCGGGAAAACACCGCCGTCAGCACGGGAATCAGAGACAGAATTATCCCCCCCTTGCTGGCGGTGGTCCGCTGAAACCCCTCGACCTGCAACCAGAAGGGAATAACGCTGGCGGTGACGACCAAGATAACCAGATCGATCAGATACCGCCGGTCCATCAGGGGCCACCCCGACCGACTCACGTGGCGACCGAAGAACGGAAAACAGAGAATGCTCCCCGCAAGGAGTCCCGCCACGACAAGCACCAGTGCGGGGATGCCCAGGATCCCCGCCTGCCGGAGAGAAAGGTTCAACCCGGCAAAGGTGACGGCAAATCCAAACAGACAGAGGATGCCCGCTTTGCGTCCCATGGAGGTCACTCCCAATGGACCGTAGCCATGTGATCAGAAGACCCTAACCGTTGACTCGACCGACGAAATCCCCCGAAACCCAGCTCAGCGATGTTAGCAAGAGGAATGAGATTGAAAGACCCTATTATAGGGATTCAGATCCACCGGAACAGTGACCCCACCCGGCATCGACAAGGCCCCCCTCCCTTCTTGAGAGTAAATCCGGTTTCCGAAAGGGTCTGATTTCGTGGATCAGAAACCATCCACGGGTCATCAACCATCACGAACAGTCTGTATGGACGTGCGACAAGAAACTGGATCCGGGGGGCGAATTCACCTCGAGGTTGTACATTGTGCCTCTGGCATCGGTCAGCATTCGGCCGACCGAGAATGATGTTCAGGGTCCGTTTCCAGATAAAAAAACGGGACTCAGAACAACTCTGGTCGGGACGGATCTCCGGTCAATTGATCGGTTGCTTGCTCAGAACGAACCACCAGCCCGCCAGGATCACCAGCAGCACGGTTACCAGCCCAAAGGAGGTGGTACACAGCCAGCAAAGGGAGTTCAGGACCACGACGGAATAAAGCGTCAGCAGGGCCGACACCCCGACGCCGCTCAGAACCAGGAGAATCAGAACCTCAAGCATCCTCTTCCGCCGTGCCGTCCCCAGGAAGGGGACCCCTCCGAGCAACCCCCCCAGAAGAAGGTAAAAAACCAGGCCGTATAGTGCGGTGGGGAGCCCCAGGACCGAACTCAGCGGGCTGTTCAGAACCACGTCACATCCGGCGCCGGGCTGACAGATCGTGCTTCCGCCAGCGTAATGGTATCGGAGAAGCAGAACCGTAACCCCGACGCCCGCGACGGAGAGCAGCAAGGAGACGGCCCAGAACAGTCGCCCGAGCGAGGACCTGGACATCATGCCGGCTCCCCTACCGGTTCCAGACGTCGTAGGAGGGCCCTGGTTAACCGCGAACAAACTCCCACGGAACGAACCGTACGGGAACGCACCGGCACCCGGCCAAATCCGGTTTTGAAATGGTCAGGTACCCAGGAGGGAGAGGCCGTTCGAACCGGCCACGCCGTCTCCCCCAAATCCAACCGGATACGTTCGATATCGAGCACCGACTTGATCTGAACCCGGCAGGGTTCAGGGACCCTTCTCCACCAGTGAGGGATCCTCGCCGGGGTCCCAGTCTGGAAACAAGTCGGACAGCAGTCGTTCGCAGTAGGTCCGAAGGTTGGGTAGCGTTTTGGCATACTGGATAACGGGGGCCTCGATATTGGCGTGGACGAAGGGCCCGGCGAGTCCGAAGACCGATGCGTCGGCCACACACGGCCGGTCGCCGAACAAATAGAGTCCCCCGTCGGCAAGGAGTTCGTCCAGCGCATCGAGATCCTTCTTGCCCAACCGAGCAACCGTCTCGGGATCGTGCCGATTGATGCCGCGGGCGTGAAGTTGTTTCTTGAAGTGTCGACGCAGGTAGAATTTTAACAAGGAGTTCAAGACGATCGGGAAGTGTTCGTCGATGTGTTCCGCCATGGCTTCCCAGCCGGCGTCGTGAACGAACAGCTCCCATTCGAGGACCTGATGAAGGTGTTCCTCAACCATTCGCCGGATAACCAGAGCAATCGCCGACTGCCGGGTACTCAGGTGAGCATCGAGATCGACCTGGTGACGGTTCGATAGGTGTTCGATGATCAGTTCCGTATCCCCCATTTCTTCGTCGTCAAGTTCAATCCAGGGGTTCTTCCCTTTAGGACCTTTGCTGGGATTGTCCTCGTACACACGCTCATAATCGATCCCGGCCATCCGAAGCCAGGCTTCCAGCTTCAGAGCAAAAGGCCCCGAGGTCGGCAGACCAAAGTTGGGGCTGAAGACAAATACCCGAAGCGAACTCATCATGACCCCCCCTTACTTCTTGGGATCGGTTGGTCAGCTAACGATTGAGTGAACCAGAACCCGTCAACCGACGGGAGGGTTTAACGAAAGACCGTTTTCCATCCGAGATCTGCTCAACCCATTACCATGAACCGGACCAGAGCCCAGGCAAAGAGGACGATAACAACAAAATTACTCCCGAACGTCAGCCGGTGAAGCAATCCGTAGGGCGCCTCACCGGAATCCTCGTATTCCGGTCTCAGCCGTTCCATCCACCGGCTGAGGCCAAGGTTCAGGAACATAAGGATAGAAGCCAGTCCCACGGCGACCGGGGCCTGCCAGTCCGACGAACGAAGTCCCGTGAGGACCAACGAAAGCAGTCCGACCCCACCCAGGGTTAAAAAATATCGGGGCCAGAACCGACGGGTGAAGGAAAAGGCGTCTTCCGAATCGAGGGCCACAAACAGCAACGGAGCGACCAGGAAGGTGATCCCCGATGAAGCGCCAAACCCGAACCCGACAAGGAGGCCGGTCACGCCCGTCAGGAGCGGTTCCATGTTCGGTTCAATCCCCCCCGGAGCGTGACCCGGTCAAAGCGCCGAGGGCCGCCGGGGGATCGTCCGGTTGGTGTTATCACTGGGAGACCGGTCTCCGTTCGGGTTTCTTGCGAAGCATACCCAGGAGGTTCTGACGGGCTTCCTCGGGTTGCTCGGACTCGATCAGCTTCTGACGGGCGGTCGGACTGGTAAACAGTTCCTCCAGGGCGCCGAGGATGGTCCGTATCATCGGCTGGTCGCCGTCAGACCCCAGAACCGAGATGCAGATCTGAGCTTCGTCCCCGGATTCGCCGAACCGGACCGGGTCGTCCAGAAGCACGATTCGTATCAGGGGCTCGTTTACCCCGGACACCGTGGCGTTGGGAAACGCAACGCCGTGACGGACCGTTAGTCCATGTTCTTCCTCCCGAGCACGAAACGCTCGTTCGAGGTCCTCCGTCTCCACCCCGGTCCACTCATGAAGGGAACCAGCAAGTTCACGGTACAGTTCTCCCTGATCCGGAGCACCGCTCCGAAGAACTTCGCCGTGGTTCTTCACCAGCTCATAGACGTCCGTTCCCGCTTCGTCCCGGTTGGCGAGCACGGAGATCGGCTCCTTCATGGCGCTGCGGATCCGGCCGACGCTGCAATCGGCCTGCTCGACGAACCGTTCCTCGTACGACCGGGCGGAAAACCCTTCGAACGTGTCGTCGGTCAACCCTCCCATCAGAAGCAGGTCCGCTTCCTTGCAGCGTTCCAGCACGGATTCCTCCCATTCCTCGGCGGGGATCAGTTCCGCCCGAGACGGTTGTTCACACAGCCCGCTCAATTCTCGCTGATAGGATTCCATGAACGTCCGGGCCTCCTCCCCTCCGGCCAGCGGATTCAGGAAGGTGAGCGAACCTCCCGAATAGCAGGTGATGTGATCGGCCGCGTAGACCACCTCGCCGTCGAAGGGACCCGGTTCGGTGAGGACAATGATGTCCTCGAAGTCCTGACGCCCCCGGTCCAGCAGAAAGAACGTGTCGCAGGGAAAATCTTCCAGCCACCATTTGCTCTGCCCGATAAGACCGCCCCAGTTCGAGGGCTCCATCCACTCCAGCACCACCCAGTGGGGATTTTCCTCCTCGGCGTAGTTCCGAAGTGCCCGGCGGGAGTTGTGGGTGATCACTTCGTCGAAATGGATTTCGTTGTCGACCTTACCTCGCAGCATGTCGATCCGTTCCTCAAACGCCCGCTCGATCTCTTCGTCCACCTCGGCGTTCGACAGAAAAATCTGTTCCGGGACTTCGTAAAAATGAACCACGTCGAGGATCTCGTCCGGGTCACACAGAGCCGCCGCCAGGCGCATTCGACGCTCGACCTCAAGGTCCACCTCGTCCAGTTCGAAGAAGGGCACGATCACGGAATCCTTGTACAACCCCGAGGGGCTTCGGGAGCGGGTTTCTTCGAACAACTCCCGCTCCTCTTCCTGCAACTCCTCGTCCCCTTCCCGCTGTTTGAAGAAGGCTCCCAGCCGGTCGGCCCGCTTCCGGGCGTACACCAGGTACCAAATGAATCCAACCCCCACCAGCGCCAGCGATCCAATGATGGTCAACCAGCCCATGAATCCAATCAGCAAAAACGAAGAAGCTACGCCGATAAACTGAATGTAGGGATAGAAGGGCGAGGTAAACTCGGGTTGATACCATTCAATCTCCGATTCCCGGAAGACGATCAGGGAGAGGTGAACCAGGGCAAACACCAGCAACAGAAAGGCGCTGGCCAGCTTGGCGAGTTGAATGACGGGCAGAAAGACGATCGAAAGGATGATGGCGCTGCCCGTAACCACAACCGACAGGACCGGGGTCCCGAACCGCCGGTGGATGGAAGAAAAAACCTCCGGGAGCTGTTTGTACCGGGACATCGCCAGGGGGTACCGGGAGGAAGCCAGCAGGCCCGCGTTGGCCATGGCGGCCAGGGCCAGCACGGCGATCGAGGAAACCAGCAGTTCCCCCCACCATCCCATGAACTCCAGCGCCGCCTGGGAGAGGGGAGCGTTCTTGTAAATTCCGGCGTTGCTTCCCAGTTGCTCGACCGGAACGACCCCCACCACGACGTAGACGACGGAGGCGTAGATCAAAATCATGATTATCAAGGATAGAAGCATTCCCCAGGGAATGTTCACGCTGGGATTCTTCACTTCCTCCGCCGCGCTGGCGACTTTGGTCACCCCCGCGTAGGAGACGAAGACGAACGCGGTAGCACTGATGAACCCGAGAGCTCCGGTTCCAAACATCGCTTCAAAGTTTTCCGGCCGGACGTTCACCGCCCCGCGTTCGACGTACAGTAGCAGGACCAGGAAGGTGGCGACCACGAGGAAGGACTGAAACTGACCGGTTTTCTTCACGCCCAGGCTGTTTAACACCAGAAGGAAGAACCCCACGGCGCAGGCAAAATAAATCAGGTACGAGGCCGGCAGATCAACGATCAAAAACAGGTAAGCGCTCAAACCCACCAGCGCGAAGGCGCTCTTGAGCATCAGGGCAAGCCAGGTCCCCATGCCGGTGATCGTGCTGACCATCGGCCCAAACGCCCGGTCGATGAAGATGTAGTCCCCGCCGGCTTCGGGAAGGGCCGTGGCCATTTCGGCCTTGCTGAGGGCCGCCGGAATAAACAGAAGCCCGGCCAGCAGGAAGGCGAGGTGTACCGAGGACCCACCGATGTCCGCCGCGTGACCCGGCAGCACGAACAGACCGGAGAGCATGGCCCCGCAGGCGATGGTACAGACCGAAAACAGCCCGAGTTCGCGATCGAGTTTTCTCATCAACCAACCTCAATCAAGTGAAGTTACTACGGTTTCGTCCGGCGAATCGAAGGGTTTTAGTACAGAGACATCCAACCGGTTGTTAATAGAGGTTGCAGGATTCCAACCGGAGACCGCTCCACCTCACGGCCGAACCGACGGTTGATGGAAACCGACGTGAGATAGCGGGACCTCATCGAACAAATGATACGTAAGGCGGGCTTGCCGGATTCAGAAACGCCTGTTCCCGGTCTGATGATCCGGGGCGAACCCGCCAAGTCCGGGGAAAGTGTATCAACACTGCCCCGGTTCCAAGAACAGGTTCTCATGAACCGAGCGGTTGCTGTCCTCATTGACTCGCGGTTGCGCTGAATAAATCCGGGAATCGGTAGCCAGACGGTCCCCCTCAGGCGGGGGCGGCGGAAGCCAGTTCCTCCAGGGTGGATTCCAGCCGTTCGATTTCGTCCTGGACGTCGCTGAATTCTTCCTTGCTCTGCTCCACCACGTCCTCGGGAGCATTGTCCAGAAACTGCGGGTTGTTGAGGCGCTGATTCAATTCCTGACGGCGTTCCCGACGATCCTCCAGGTCGGACTCAATGCGTTCAATCTCCCGCTCCACGTCAATGATCCCTTCCAGCGGCATAAACACCGTCCCGAAGGAAAGAACTTCGGTGGTCGACGTCTGCGGTCGATCCGCGCCGGGCTCCACCGTAAACTGCTCCAGCCCCACGAGTTCTCGAACGTAGGGATCGAAGCGTTCCAGCCTGGACCCGTCCCCTTCCTCCGGCCGAAACAGCAATTCCACGCCCTCGTCCGTCTGGACGTTAAACTCCTTCTTCAGGTGCCGACCGGCCCGGGTCAGCTCCTGAAGGCGGTGAACGGTCCGTTCAAGGTCCGGTTCCCGGTGGGAGGCCGGGGGCTCCGGCCAGGACTGGTTGAGCAGGTAGTCCGACCCGGGACGAAAATGATCCTGGAGCTCCTCGGTCAGGTAGGGCATTACGGGATGCAAGGCTTTCACGATGTCGTCCAGAACCTGAACCAGCACTTTTTTCGTCTCTTCGGGGTGGTCCCCCGTGCCGTCCAACCGGAGTTTCGACCACTCGATGTACCAGTCACAGAACTCGTGCCAGACGAACTGGTACAGGGTCTCCCCGTATTCGTCGAAATGGTAGTTATCCAGCGCCTCGGTGGCAGTCTCCATCGTTTGCCGGAACCGGCTTAGGATCCAGCGATCGACCGGTTCGAGCTTATCCCGATCGATCGGTTCCCGGAGTTCCTTCGGCTCGGCGTCACCGGCGGCGTAGTCCACGTACCGGGCCGCGTTCCAGACCTTGTTGGCAAAGTTTCGGAACCCACGGATGCGGTCCTCGGACAGCCGGATGTCCCGTCCCTGAGCCGCCAGGGCGCAGAGGGTGAACCGAAGCGGGTCACAGCCGAACTCCTCGATCATGTCGAGCGGATCGATCACGTTGCCCAGCGATTTGCTCATCTTCCGGCCGTCCTCGGTCCGGATCAGGGCGTGGATGTAGACGTCCTCGAAGGGTTTCTCATCCATCGCGTAGTACCCCATCATGATCATCCGGGCGACCCAGAAGAAAATGATGTCAAACCCGGTGGACAGCACGTCGGTCGGGTAAAATTTGTTCAGTTCGGGGCTTTCTTCATCGGGCCAGCCCAGGGTCGAGAACGGCCAGAGGGCGGAGGAAAACCAGGTGTCGAGGACGTCCTCCTCCCGGGTGAGTTCGACCGGCTCACCGTAGTGCTCGCGGGCCTGTTCGTGAGCCTTCTCCTCACTTTCGGCCACAAAAATTTCTTCGTCGGGTCCGTACCAGACGGGGATCCGGTGTCCCCACCAGATCTGACGGCTGATGCACCAGTCCCGGATGTTCTCCATCCATTCGAAGTAGGTGTTCTCCCAGCGGGACGGATGAAATTCGATCTCCCCCTCCCGCACGGCCTCGATGGCCGGTTCGGCCAGCTCCTCCATGGCCACGAACCACTGCTTGGACACGTAGGGTTCAACCGGCGTGTCGCACCGGTAGCAGTGACCCACCTCGTGACGGTAGTCCTCGATCTCGATCAGGTACCCTTCCCGATCAAGAGCTGACACGACGGCGTCCCGGGCCTCGTACCGGTCCAGACCTTCATACGTCTCGCCGGCGTTTTCGTTGAAGGTCCCGTCGTCGTTCAGCAGGTTGACAACCTCCAGGTCGTGATCCTGGCCGATCCGGAAGTCCAGGTCGTCATGAGCCGGGGTCACCTTCACCAGCCCGGAACCAAAGTCAGGATCAACCCGGTCGTCGGCCACGATCGGAATCTCCCGTTCCACGAGCGGCAGCCGGACCCGGTTCCCCTCCAGGTGCTGATATCGTTCGTCCGACGGATGAAACGCAACGCCGGTGTCCCCAAGCATGGTCTCCGGTCGGGTGGTGGCGACCCGGATCCGGTCATCGGAATCGACGAGGGGGTACTCGATATGGTACCAGTGACCGTCGACTTCGCTGTGTTCGACCTCAATGTCGGACAGCGCCGTCTGACACCGGGGACACCAGTTGACGATGTAATCCCCCCGGTAAATGTAGCCGTCCTCGTACAGATCGAGGAAGTTCCGTTTCACCGCGTTGGACAGGCCCTCGTCCATGGTGAACCGCTCCCGCGACCAGTCGCAGGAAACCCCGAGAGCACGAAGCTGGTGGACGATCCGGTCCCCGTACTCCTGTTTCCAGTCCCAGACCCGCTCGAGGAAGGCCTCCCGACCCAGTTCGTGGCGGTCGGTGCCCTCTTCCTCGATCTGACGTTCAACGACGTTCTGGGTGGCGATGCCGGCGTGGTCGGTCCCCGGCACCCAGAGAACCTCATCCCCCATCATGTGTCGCCAGCGAGCCAGCACGTCCTGAAGGGTGGAGTTCAGGGCATGTCCCATGTGAAGGGAGCCGGTGACGTTGGGGGGCGGAATGACCATGCAGAAGGGAGGTCGGTCGCTGTCCGGATCGGCCTCGAACAGGCCGGCATCCACCCAGTCCTCGTAATGATCCGGTTCAAATTCACGCGGTTGGTAGTCGGGAAGTTGTGACATCGGGAAAGTTCCTCACAGTTAAAAAGTTGTAAAGTGCGAAAGTTGCAAAGTTTTTTAGCCTGATAACTCTTACGTTCAATCGGTAAGGTAGTCGATCAAGCCCGCAATCATTTTTGAAACCTCAGAAACTTTTTTATAAAGCTCCTGAAATTGTTCCGTAGAAACGTATTCCTGATCCCGAGCAATATACAACTGTGTTCGGAGTTCACCGGCCGAACCTTTGGCTATTTTTAAAAACCTTATGAATTCAGGCTTGCTATTTCTCTCAAACCCTTCAGCAATATTTGACGGAATGGATATGGCCGATCGACGCAGTTGATTTGTCAACTCAAAGTCTTTGGCAAACGATTTTCGTCGGGAAAGTTCGTACATTTCATTACATAATTCCATTCCCTTTTTCCACACATCGATCTCTTCAAATTTGTTAAATCTCATCGACATTCAAAATCCCTACGATTTGACTCTTACTTTCCAACTTTCAAACTTGTTAACTTTCCAACCGTCTTCAGTCCCTCGTCTTCATGAGCTTGTAATCGAGCCCGTCCGTCAGGGCGTTCCAGCTGGCTTCGATGATGTTCGAGGATACCCCTACCGTCCCCCAGTTTTCTTCCCCGTCGCTCATTTCGACCAGCACCCGGACCTTGGCCTCGGTCCCGGCCCGTTCGTCGAGAACCCGGACCTTGAAGTCCGTGAGCGTGACGTCCCCCAGCTCCGGATACAGTTCATCCAGCGCCTTTCGTAAGGCGTTGTCCAGGGCGTTCACCGGTCCCACCCCGTCCGCGGCGGTGTGCTCGACCCGGTCGCCGACCCGGACCTTGATGGTCGCCTCACAGCGCTGGACGGCCTGGTCGTCCTGGTCGTTGATCACCCGAAACCCTTCCAGGCTGAAGTACACCTGATGCCGCCCGAGCAGCCGGTTCACCAGGATCTCGAACGATCCTTCGGCGGCTTCAAATTGATAGCCCTCGTTCTCGAGCCGTTTGATTTCCTCGACGACTTCTCGAACCTTGGCGGATTCGTCGGGGAGCTCCAGATCCAGCTCCTCGGCCTTCTGGATGATGTTGCTTTTGCCGGACAGTTCACTCACCAGGACCCGCCGGGTGTTGCCGACGCTTTCCGGGGGGACGTGTTCGTAGGTCTCAGGGTTGCGACGGATGGCGCTCACGTGGATGCCTCCCTTATGAGCGAAGGCCGATGACCCGACGAAGGGTTTGCGAGAATCGGGCGACAGGTTGGCGAGCTCGTACACGAAGCCGCTCAACTCCCGAAGCTGCCGGAGCCGTTTTTCCCCCAGCACCTCGTACCCCATCTTTAACTCTAGGTTCGGGATGATCGAAGTCAGGTCTGCGTTGCCGCAGCGTTCCCCGAACCCGTTGATGGTGCCCTGTACCTGGGTTGCTCCCGCCCGGACCGCTTCCAGGCTGTTGGCCACCGCGCAGGCGGCGTCATTATGGGCGTGGATCCCCAGCTCCACGTCGAGTTCCTCCCGGGTGGCTTGAAACATCTCGTAAACCTGCCGGGGGAGCTTTCCGCCGTTGGTCTCGCAGAGACAGATCGTGTCGGCTCCGGCCTCCTCGGCCACCCGCACGGTTTCCAGGGCATGCTCGGGTTCGTCCTCGTAGGCGTCGAAGTAGTGTTCGGCGTCGTACACGACCTCCCGGCCCTGTTCCTTCAGGTACCGGATCGACGAGCCGATGAGATCCAGGTTCTCGGATTCCTCGATGCCCAGGGCTTCCCGGACATGGAAGGACCAGCTTTTCCCGACTACCGTTATCACAGGGGTTTCGGCGTCCAGGAGGGCCTGCAGGTTCTCGTCCTCCTCGGGGGCGTTGCTGATGTGGCGGGTGGAACCGAAGGCCGCCAGCCGGGCGTTGTTCAAGGAGATCGACTTCATCCGCTCAAAGTACTCCATGTCCTTGGGGTTGGAGCCCGGCCAGCCTCCTTCGATGAGATGGATCCCCATCTCGTCCAGCCGGCGAGTAATGCGGATCTTGTCCTCCAGGGAGAAAGCCACGCTTTCCGCCTGGGCTCCGTCCCGCAGGGTCGTGTCGTACAGTTGAAGTCCCACTATACGACCTCCGTTTCTCCGGTTGCCTCCAGTTCAAACACCTCGTGCAACAGATTGACGGCCTCGTCCACCTGGTCCTCCGCGATCACGACGGAAATCTTGATCTCGCTGGTGGAGATCATCTCGATGTTGATGTCCTTGCCCCCCAGGCTGTCGAACAGTTTTTTCGCCACACCGGGGTGACTCCGCATTCCCGTCCCCACCACCGAAACCTTGGCGATGTGTTCCTCGTAGGTGAAGCCTTCTATACCGAGGTCTTCGACAACCTGCTCCATAATATCCAGAGCCTGGTCAAAATCCGAACGGCTTACGGTGAACGAGATGTCGTTTTCCATCTGCTGCCGGGCCGCGCTGCTCTGGATGATCATGTCGACGTTAATGTTCTGGTCGGCAAGCGCACCAAAAATTTTGCCGGCGATCCCCGGCCGATCCGGCACGTCGATCAGGGAGAGCCGGGTCTGATCCATATCGGCGGTTACCGCCCGTACGTCAACTTCTTCCATGGATTCGTCACCTCCGGGTATGATCAGGGTACCGGGTTCGGAGTGGAAACTCGACCGGACGTGGACGGGAACTCCGTACTTCCAGCCGAATTCCACCGCCCGGACCTGGAGAACTTCGGTCCCCAGGCTCGACAGTTCAAGCATTTCCTCGTAATTCAGCCGATCGATCTTACGGGCCGAGGGCACCCTCCGGGGATCGGCGGTGAACACGCCGTCCACGTCGGTGTAGATCTCACACTGGTCCGCCTCCAGGACCGCCGCGAGAGCCACCGCGGTGGTGTCCGAACCTCCTCGCCCCAGGGTCGCAATGTCGTTGTTCGGGGTGATCCCCTGGAACCCGGCCGCCACGACGATCCGTCCCCGGTCCAGTTCGTTCCGGAGCCGATCGGCCTGGATGTCCCGGATCCGGGCCCGGGTATGGGCGACGTCCGTCCGAATTCCCATCTGGGCCCCGGTCAGGGCTATCGCCCGTTCCCCGAGGTCCTCGATGGCCATCGCCACCAGCGAACAACCCACCATCTCCCCGGTGGCCATCAGAAGATCCATCTCCCGCCGGGGGCGGGTGTCCGAGACGGCCTCCGCGAATTCAATAAGCTCGTCCGTGGTGTCCCCGGGAGCCGAAACCACGGCGACGACTTCGTGCCCCTCCCGGGCCGTGTCAACAATGCGGCCGGCCACGTTCCGGATCTTCTCCGGATCGGCGACGGAACTGCCGCCGTATTTTTGAACGTACAATCCCATACGTACTCCGCTCCTCAGATACGGATTTGAGTCCGTCAGCCGACAGCCCGACCCTCCGAATTCGATCCGGAACGGGCTTTCCGGGGTGGACGGACCGGACGACACGAACCGTGAGATAAAGCAAATATTATCTTCATGTTTGAACAAAAATTCAAGGAACGGGTTCTCGTGGTCGTCTGTGAGGGACCTGTTCGATTCCACGCTGCGCGTCCCTGTACACCTGTCGGAGGAATCAGACTTCGCTTGTCGCCCCCGGAGGGGCCACCTACAATCGGATTTGGAGGCTTTTTATTCTAACCCTGATTGGATGGTCATCTTCAGTACCGCCGGGAGGATAATCCGTTGACCGATTCGGGCATGCACCTGTGCGTCCAGACCCTGCCGTTCCCCGAGCCCCTTGAGGAAACCCTCGACTTTCTGGAGCCGTTCCGAATTCAGAGCCTCGACTGGCGGTGCGATCCCAAGGAACTGCTGGACAATTCCGAAGGCCGGTCCCGACTTAAGGACACCCTGGCCAAACACGACGTCGAGATCGATATTTTTGGCGCCACGGCCTGGAATCCGCTACATCCTCAGGAGGAACGGGCATCCAGAGCCGACCGCCGAATTCGTAATTCGATCCGCCTGGCCGCCCAGCTTGATATCGACCAGGTTGGGGTGTTTGCCGGAACGCCGGGGGGAAGCCCACAGGACCGGACTCCAAACTGGATCGTCTCTCCCATTCCGCCGGGCATCCGGGACGGCCAGTTTTTCGATCAGTACGCCGAATTTTTCGAGTACCAGTGGAACGAGGTCGCCCTGCCCTACTGGGAGGAGCTGTCCGAATTCGCCGATCAACACGACGTGGACCTGCCGGTGGAGATTCACATCAACACGCTCGTCCACAGCCCGCCGATGCTGATGAAACTCCGCCGGGCCACCAACGACCGGATCGGAGCCTACGTGGACCCCGGACACCTGATGCTCCAGAACATCGATCCGGTCGAGACCATCCGCTACCTATCCGAGCACGACGTCCTGATGCACTTCGAGGCCTCGGACGTGAACGTTTACGAGGAAAACCAGCGGCTCATGGGAACGTGGGACATGACCCCGATCAACGATCCGGCCAACCGTCCCTGGACCTTCTGCACGGTGGGGTACGGTCACGGGGAGGAGTACTGGAAGAAGATCATCAGCACGCTCAA
>CAYPTI010000013.1:0-7802 GCA_964413525.1 uncultured bacterium
GGTTGGTCTCCTCCGTGTACCCCAGGATGTCCCCCAGTCCCGCGTGGTTGATCTCCCGTGAAACGATCTTTGCGGCCAGGGTGATCTGACCGAGCAACTGGCTGAATTCCCCGGTTGCCTCGGGATGATTCTTCTCGGTCATGGAAATGTACCGTCGCAAATCGATTCCTCGTTCCACCGGAATCACTCCTCCCTCAAACGAGTACTCCAAAAACCGGCAGTAGATCCATTGTGAGCCAGGAGCCTCCTTTTTTAAACCGGGTTACGGGTCGTGATCGCTGCCGAAACCCGGGATTCCGCGGGAACCTAAAGAAGATGGTTTATTGCATGAAGTTTGATTAAAAACTTGTGGAACATCCCTTGAATAACATGTATCATATAAGGAATCGAAACGTCGGGGGCCGACGACTTCTCGAGGGGTCGGGGAACCTCCCACTTTCAAACCATTTTGAAGTCCACCCTCGAACATTGTATACTTTTGCTTTGGAATTGAGAAATACAGGAAAGAATTTTTGAAATCGATGGAACCTGAATCCACGGTGCTGATTGCGCCAGAAGCTGGTATTTCTGAGCTTCAGAAAGGAGAGGAATCGGTATGGCTACCGCGACCAAGCACGACCCCGCTCAATTGCTGGAAAGTTCCACCAAGTTCTGGTTGATGGATCAGCTTCGTCAGATCCTGAAGGAACTTCGTGAGGAACACGGCACGGACGGCGATCGACTCACGCAGGCCGAAGTTGCCGAACGCTTGAACAAGGACCAGGTGTTCATCTCCAACTGCGAGTCCGGACGCCGGCGAATCGACCCGATCGAATTGCTCGCGTTCGCCCAGGCCTACGAGGTACCGGTCAGCGAACTGTACGACCGGCTCGACATTGACGAAGCCATCAACCGGGAATACGGACCGGGTTCCTAAGCGAATTTCGGACCCCGACCGGACGGGCATCAGCCCGATCCGGTCGGGATCCCTTCTCGTTCCTTGAAGGAAACCGTCGCCTCCTGGTTTTTGCGTGCCCTCCGGTATCAATCGATCCCCTCCGTCCTTCCCTGGGCCTTCCGCCAGATCCGCAACCTCTTCCGGGGTCAACCGGAACGGTACTTCCGGTTCCTTGTAAATCAGGCTGACGATCACTCCTCCTGGCTCCCGGCCTTCTTCGCCGCCCATCAGATCCATCACGTCTGGTTTGTCGATCCGGAGCGGGCCCACGAACTTCTCCTGGACCTCTCGGCCCACTCCGAGGAAATCGTCCGGGAGGGCGCCGCCCGCTCCTGGTCCAGACGGTTAAAAGAGGACTTCGAACCGGTGTTCACCGAACTGAAGGATCTCAGCCGCTCCGACACCTACGAACTCCGGTATACAGCCGCCCTCGCTCCGGTCCTGCTACTGGACGAGGACCTCGATCCGGGGCGAGTGAACCGACTCCGGACGTTCTGGTTGACCTACCGGAACGACGAACGGCAGGGGCTCTGGAACCTGGTCCGCCAGCAGATCCTTCAGAAACACGGGCTGCTCGACCCCGACGACTCCTCATCAAACGATCCCTCCCGCGACGGATCCTGAGCGAATTGCTCTCCATAACACACGAATTCGACTGCTCTTGTCCGGCCAACCGATCCCCTTTCCTCTCAGGTTGACGGTATTGCCTGCGGCTCGGGACCCAATCACCACCGAATACCAATCGGGCCGCATCCATCGAATCAACCGTAATCATCCGGCGGTCCCCGGGTCCGGCGGGGGCATTCTCCGATGAATTGCTGACACCGGGGCTCGGCTCCGATATCATGTTCGGAATCCACTCAATTCGATTGAGTTCGCCCGGTCGGACAGATTCCGTGCCTTCGATTCATTTCACCCGCCCGCCGGCCGAATCCCCGACTGAGAAGATCAACCAGGGAACTGGCCATCAGTAGACGTTCCGGCAATTCGTTCGAAACGGTACGAACTCCCGGACGTCGGGGGGATAAGACGATATGGGTCGGCACCGCCGCCGGTTCCGGCCCGGAAGGGAACCGTCCCGTATGGAAATTGACCGTCAAACCCTGAACCAGCTTCCCAAAACCGACCTCCACTGCCACCTGGACGGTTCGGTCCGGCCCGAAACCCTCCGGACGTTTCTTCGCGACGAGGGTCGGACTCCCCCGTCCGATCTGGAGGAATCCCTCCGGACCAGCCCCGACGCCCGCAGTCTGTCCGAGTACCTGAAGGCCTTCGACCTGCCCCTGGAACTGCTGCAGGACGAATCCCGGCTTCGCCGGGTGGCCCGTGAGCTGGTCGAGGACGCGGCCGAAGACACCGTCTGGTACCTGGAGGTTCGGTTCGCTCCCTTCCTCCACACGGAACGGGGACTGGACGCCACCGAAGTCCTGAAAGCGGTGCTGGACGGACTGGAGGAGGGAGAAGCCGATCACGACGTCACCACCGGGGTGATCCTGTCCGGCCTCCGGCACACGGACCCGGCTCGGACCCTCGATCTGGCCCGGCTGGCCGTGGAGTTCAAGGGGAAGGGAGTGGTGGGCTTCGACCTCGCCGGGGCCGAACGGGACAACCCGGCCAAGGAGCACCTGGAGGCCTTCTACCTGGCCCGCAACCACAACTTAAACGTCACCATCCACGCCGGCGAGGACTTCGGCCCCGAAAGCATCCAGCAGGCAATCCACTACTGCGGTGCCCACCGGATCGGCCACGGGGTTCGTCTCCGGGAGGACCCGGACCTGCTCGACTTCGTCCTCAACCACCGAATTCCGCTTGAAATCTGCCTGACCAGCAACGTCCAGACCGGGGCCGTGGAATCATTTGAGGACCATCCCCTTCCCGACTACCTGGACCGGGGCCTGCGCGTTACCCTGAACACCGACAACCGGACGGTCAGCGACACCTCTCTGACCGAGGAGTACTACCGGGCCGTCCGGTACTTCAACTTCAGCCTCAAGGATCTTCGTCACCTGATCATCAACGGATTTAAATCGTCCTTCTTGCCCTTCGACCGGACCCGTGACCTGCTGCTGAAGGCGATCGAGGAGACTGAAGACGTGCTGTACGATAACCAGCTTGATGTCCTGGAATGGGAGTGACCGCCATGTCCACCGTCGAACCGCCGGAAACCGAAGAAGGCTACCTCGTATCACACCGGATGTACCGGGTTCATCCCGGAGCCGACCGCGAAGCCTACGCGGAGCAGATGAACGGCCTCGCCAGCGTGCTTGAATCTTACGCCGATCAGCCCCGGTTTGACCTGGTAAAACTAACCGGAAACGAAGCCGACTTCATGACCCTGTACATGGACGACGAACTGGAGGAACTGGACAAACTGGAGCGGTCGATTGATACCTCCCCCGCGGCGCCCTACCTCAGCGTGGCCTACGGGTTCCTCTCGGTGACCGAACTGAGCCACTACCGGGACCTGGACGCGGCGGTGGAACGGGAACTGGAAGCCGAGGACCTGGAGCCGGGCACCGAGGAGTACGAGGAGGCCCGGGAAGAGAAGCAGAACCGGATGGAACGGTACATGAAAATGCGGCTATACCCCGAGCTTCCCGACCATCCCTACGTGACCTTCTACCCGATGGAAAAACGGCGCAACCCCGACCAGAACTGGTACACCCTCCCTCACGACGAACGGGCCAAATTGATGGGCCAGCACGGCAAAACAGGACGAAAGTTCGCCGGCTCGATCAAGCAAATCATCACCAGTTCGGTCGGGCTGGACGACTGGGAGTGGGGCGTGACCCTGTACGGAAGCGATCCCCGGGAGTTCAAGCGGCTGATCTACGAGATGCGGTTCGACGAGGTCAGCGCCCGCTACAGCGACTTCGGTCCCTTCTTCACCGGCTACCGGGTGGAACCCCGACAGCTCGTGGACCGGTTGACTTAAAACCGACAAACACAGGTTCAGAGCCGGCCAGCAATCACGCTCAACGGTCCTCCGGGGTTGGTTCAATCGATCAATCCCAGTTCCCGATCGGACGCGCCGGGGGCGTACTTGTCCTTCGGAGGCCAGGGTCGCTCGGACCAGTGGGGTTCGAAGACGAAACTGGACCGTTCCCGTCCCTCCGGTAACGCCCCGTTGCCGGCTCCCCGGGCGTAGTCGTAGTACAGTTTGACAATCTCCTCCCGGGTCACCTGCTGGGCGGCGGGATGGTCGAGACAGGCGTCGACCCACCGGCGGACCCGCGCGTACCGGTCCTCGTCCGGCAACTCGAAATCCTCGTAGTATTCCAGGAACCAGAACCGCATGAAGAACGGCGTGAACACGGCCTCGGCGTACCCGAAGTCGTCAAACAGAAACGTGCGGTCCGGGCTGTGTTCCATCAGGAAGTCGTTGAGCTGCGCGTACTGTTCCAGCATCTGATCGTACAGTTCGCCCCGGCGGTCCGGGTCCTGATTCATCACCAGGGTGTAGCCGGCCTCCACGAAGGAACCCTCCCGGCTGATCAGCATCCCCTCAACCGCCCGCTCGTACGGGTCCGACCGAGCGATGGCCGGCGCCGGAAACCGGTCCTCAAGGTACCGGAGGATCACCAGGCTCTCCTTGATGATGTCGCCGTCCTCGGTTTCCAGCACGGGAAGCGCGGTGCTTCCCCCGGTCTTCTCCAGCAGTTCCTCCGGACGCGGTTTGGTGATGTCGACGACCTCAACGTCAACCGCGTCGGCTCGATCCTTCAGGGACAGCAAAATTTCCAGCCGCTGACAGAAGGGACAGACCGGGATGCTGTATACCGTCATCCCATCGGCATCCATGTTCCAACACCTCCCCTGATTTCTCGGGACCAACTCGTTCCCCGGACGTTCGCTACCGTTCACGGAATCCCATGGTTTGTTCCGGTCACGATCAATTCTGAGTAAATTCCACCCTATTAGGCAACAATCCTTGAGCGCTTGCGCTCGAAGGCTCAATAACTCGCATGAAATCGGATTGTTCAGGCTCTAAGAAGACGGGAATATTTAATGGTGGGATGGTTCAGCAGGGAAGCGAATCCGGTCAGGCGGTGGCGCGTTCCTCGGGGGGGACGAGCCAGATGGCGTCCTTGTCGCAGATCTCGGCGCAAAAATTGCAGCTGATGCAGTCCTCGGGGCGGACCAGCTCGGCCACGTCGTAAAAATCGCCCACTTCTTCGCGGGGGAGGAGTTCCAGGCACTCAGTCGGACAGATGTCGATGCAGTAATCGCAGGCAGTACAGAGGGCGGGCTCCACGGTTGGTTTCTCCCACTGGCCGGGCTTCTCGCTGAGGATCTGATTGTCTTCCTCGTCGTAGATGCAGTCCACCGGACAGACCAGGCCGCAGACCCCGCAGTCGATGCAGATCTCCGGGTCAATCACGTGCAGTTCGTCCCGGAGGCCGTAAATGCAATCCACCGGACATTTCTTCGAACAGGCCGTGCAGCCTATACAGGTGTCGTCGATAAAGTGCGGCATGGGGCCGCCTCCCACCGTTCGGTATGACTGGCTTGAGGGTTTCGCATTGTAGCCAACACCCCGTTCAACGGCAAGTCACGCGGCGGTTGAACGGACCCTGGTCTCCCGGATCGCGTCCACCAGGATGTCCACGCCCTCTTCCAATTCCCCGGGTTCGTTCAGGTCGCCGAACGACACCCGGATCACGTTCAGCGGATCGATTTCGTCCAGATCCAAGCTTGTCACGACGTGGGACGGGATGTCGACCTCCTCCGAATCGCAGGCCGAGCCGGTGGAAATGGCCAACCCGTGCTCCGAGGCCTGCCGGACAATGGCCGACCCCCGGGCTCCCGGAACGGCGAGGGCGCTGATGTTGGGGAGCCGGGGTCCGTCCTCCCCCAGAATTCGGACCTCCGGCAACCGGTCCACTAGGTCGGTTTCCAGCCGGTCCCGCATCCGGGTGACTCGCTCCCGGAAGGCCTCCCGGTTATCGACCATCTCCCTCAGTGCTTCCCCGAGCCCCCAGATCCCCCGAACATCATGGGTACCGGACCGCAGGCCCTCCTCCTGGCCTCCGCCGTGGATGACCGGGGCTAGGTTCAGGTTTTTCCGGATCAGCAAAGCTCCGGTGCCCTTGAACCCGTGAAACTTATGGGCCGACAGGGAAAGCATGTCGACGCCGCTTTCCGACAGGCTGATCGGTTCTTTTCCGGCCGCCTGAACGGCGTCGGTATGGAGGCGGGCCGGGTGATCCTTCAGCCGGTCGACCAGTTCGTCCACCGGCTGGAGGGTTCCCAGTTCGTTGTTCGCCCACATCACCGACACCAGGTGGGTCTCCGGTCGCAGGAGGTCGGTCAGCGTTTCAGCCCGGACACGGCCGGAACCGTCGGTCGGAAGATACTCCAGTTCAAGTCCCCGGTGTTTCAAATCCCGGAGCGTATTCAGGACGGCCTTGTGTTCGATGGGGGAGGTAAGGACGTGGACCGGTTCCCCCGAACGAAGTTTCCGTTCGAGGCTGCCCCGCAGGGCCAGGTTGTTGGCCTCGGAACCGGACCCGGTAAAGACCACCCGGTACCCCTCGGCGTCGAAAGCCTGCTTCACCTGCCGGCGGGCCGTCTCGATCAACTCCCGGCTTCGGGACCCCTCCTCGTGAATGCTGGAGGGGTTGGCATACCGGCGGGCGTCCAGCTCCCGGGACTCGTCGATCAGGGAACTTCGCGGTCGTGTCGTGGCGGCGTTATCCCAGTAGAGGGTCATCACGATTCCCCTTCCTGAATGGTCTGACGGGCTTCCAGCGCCGTGCGACGAACCGCCGAGTCCGGGTCCTCGTCCTGCAACTCCCGCAACAGCGGCACGGCTTCCTCGGACTGCGTCTCGGCGAGGGCCTCCATGGCCGTGTTCAAAATGTTCCGCCGCTGCTCCACGTTGACGTCCTCCAGCTCCCCATTGAGCGCCCGTTCAAGATAATCGAGCAGCACGACCTCCCCGGCCGGACTTCCCAGGCGGCTCAGGGCGATGGCCGTGTTCAACCGAACGTCGATGCTGGAATCGTCGAGCGTATTTTTTAAATCCTCCACGACGGACGGATCCCCGATTCCCCCGAGCGCGAAGGCGGCCATCCGGCGTACTTCGTAGCTTTCATCCTGCAGCAGCGGAACGATCTCGTCCACGGATTCGGTGGCGTTCAATCGTCCGAGGGCCAGGACCGACGATTCACGGACGGAGGGCGTTTCGGACTGCAGGCCCTCCTCCAGCGCGTCGACCGAAGCCTCGGTGGGGAGTTCCGCGAGCACCAAGGCCAGGTAGGTCTTGATCTGATCGTCCTCGGCGGTCCGGAAGATCCGAACCACGTCCTCGGCCGAGGATTCGGTGAAGTCCTGTCCCTCCCGGTACTGGACGTGCTGGGCCAGATCGTAGGCCGCTCGCCAGCGGTGGTTCTCGGGCCCCGTCTGAATTTCGGCCACGTAATCCTGGACCCGCCGGCCGTCCTGCATGAGGAACTGGAAGAACCCGTAGATCCCCACCGCCACGATGACAATAATGAGGGGGAAGACAAACAGACGGGCGAAGTTGCTCCAGCTCCACCATTCCTCCGGATCGGCGGAGGGCTCCCCTGCCTCCGACTCACTTTGTTTGTACTCCTCCGGTCTGTATTCGTCGGCACGGTCGTCCGGCAAACGGAATTCCTCCCGGGATTCGGCTAATCAGTAAGTATATCAGAGTGAGAAGTGTGGTTCGAACCACTCTCGTGACAGGGGGGTCAGCTTGATTCGGTAGGTTCGCGGTCCCCGGGCTCGGTTTCTGATGCGGTTTCCTCGGGGGACGGCTCCGATTCGGGTCCGGACTCGATGGAGACCTGATCCCGCACGTCGTTCCCCATGTCGCTTACCTCGTCCCGGACGTCGTTCA
>CAYPTI010000013.1:7902-22212 GCA_964413525.1 uncultured bacterium
ACCTGATCCCGCACGTCGTTCCCCATGTCGCTTACCTCGTCCCGGACGTCGTTCATGCCGCTCTTGACCTCCTGGATGCTCTTCCCCACGGAGCGGGCCAGTTCGGGCAGTTTCTTCGGGCCGAACAACAGGAGAATAATAACGATCAGCACGATCAATTCGGGCCAGCCGGGCACGGAACCGCCTCCCTATTCACGAAAAATCCTCGACATCTTTACCAGTATACATCCAAAATACGGATGTTCGCAGTTCCGCGCGAGGTCAAGCCTCCGATCGCGACGCACGTACGGACTCCGAAACGGACTTTCATTCTTCTCATTCAACCTTGGAACAGGAAACCGAGGTGAGAAGCCTCCCGCGGGTGCCGCCCGTCGTCACGTAAGGCAGCGAACCGTGTCCCGGGCAATTACCATTTCTTCGTCGGTCGGAATCACGTAGACGTGGGGCGGATCGTCCCCCGGGGAAATCCGCCGTTCCTCCCCGATGGCCCGCTCGTTTTCGGCTTCGTCCAGTTCCAACCCGAGGGCCTCGAGATCCCCGGCGCTCTTCTCCCGAATCAGGGGGGAATGTTCGCCGATCCCGCCGCTGAACACCAGCGCGTCGGCGCCGTTCAGCACCCCCACGTAGGAACCGATGTACTTCTTTAATCGATGGCAGAAGACCTCGATCGCCTCGTGGGCTTCCCGGTGCCCCTGATCGGATTTTTCGATTAGCTTTTCCATATCGTTCGAGACCCCGGACAGCCCCAGCAACCCGCTCTGTTTGTTCAGCAGCATGTCCATCTCGTGGGGCGTCATGCCCTCGGACAGCATCAGGTAGAGGACCACGGCCGGATCCAGGTCCCCGCACCGGGTCCCCATCACCAGCCCCTCCAGGGGTGTGAACCCCATGCTGGTGTCGACCACCGAGGATCCCTCGAAGGCGGTCACGCTGGCTCCGTTGCCCAGGTGACAGGTGATGAAATCCTGTTCCTCGGCCGGTTTCTCCAGCAGCCGGTTGACCCGGAACCGAAGATACCGGTGGCTGAGCCCGTGAAACCCGTACTTCCGGATTCCGTCCCGGTGGTAATACTGCCTGGGAATCGCGTACAGGTAGGCCTTCGGGGGGAGCGTCTGATGGACGCCGGTGTCGAAGGCGGCCACCTGGGGAAGCCCGGGCAGGACCTCCCGGGCCGCCCGGATCCCCTCCAAATTATGGGGGTTGTGGAGCGGGGCGTACCGGGTGCATTTTTGGATCTGAGTCTCGACTTCGGAGGTGACTTCGACCGAACTGCTGAAATGCTCCCCGCCGTGGACCACCCGGTGACCCACCGCGTCGATGGTGTGGGAACTGTGCTCCCGGATCAGGGAAATCGCCCGGTCGAGGGCGTCGCGGTGGGTCAGGATCTCGCCCACCTCGTGATGGTCCTCCTCCCCCTCGTAGGTGATCTCGGCGCCGCTCATCCCGATGCGCACGACCGACCCCTTGACCAGTCGCCGGTCGGCGTTCTCGTCAATCAGTTCTCGAGTGGTCTCGATGAGCTGAAATTTTATCGAGGAGCTTCCGGCGTTCAGGACCAGTATCTTCAACCGCGGCGACCTCCGGACATCCGACTGAGTTGTTCCGTCATCCTATCAATTCTCAGCCGTGGCTCGACGGTAATCCGACCAATCGTCGAGATCAAAAAACCTCTCGGGGGGACAGAACCACTTGGTTCCACCGGAAGGACGAGCCACCGCGACGGACCGTTGTTCGAGAAAGGTAACCACGGAGCGGTGACCCTGCGTTAGATAGTCCCGGAGCGGGTCTGCAAGCCCGCCGGAGTACACCCCGGGAAAGGGCTGGATTCGCCGGTGGGTCGAATACAGCAGCACGTCCCACCCAACACCCCGCCGGGCTTCCTCCCGAAGCCCCTCAAGCATCGATTCAGAGATCTTGATCTGATCCCAGGCCGCGGCGAGAACCGGACCCTTCAGTTCCTGAAGTCCGGTATAAATTCCCCGGAGCGGTCCGTCCCCCGGTCCCCTGTCTTCCAGCACATCAATTCCCTCGGGAACGGTCCAATCCTGCTCGGACCGCCGGACGACCGCAACCCGGTCCAGGATCCGGCTAAACCGTTCGGCAAGCCGTTCCAGCGGCGTCGTATCACCAAGGGACAGAGTCCCCTTGGGAACCCCTCCCATGCGCCGGGCCTCCCCGCCGGCCAGGATCAACCCGGAGAGTTTCAAACCGGGTTGAAATGGTACAGCATCAGGTAGATCACGACCCCGGTCAGCGAAACGTACAACCAAATCGGCAGGGTGATCCGACCCCAGAACCGGTGCCGGGCGTCCTCCCGGCGGAACCCCAGGACCAGCATCCAGATCGCCAGCACGGGAACCGTCATGGCCAGAATGATGTGGGAGATCAGGACGGTGTAATAGGTGACGGCCAGCCAGCCCGAGCCGCCGTAGGGGGTGTGAGTCCCCCCCATGACCGTGGCCCGCCAGACGTAATGGGTGACGTAGGAAATCAGGAACAGGGTCGAGATGCCGAACGCCGTGATCATGGCGTTCCGGTGAGCCCGGATCCGGCGGCTTCGGATCAGCAGGTACCCACTCATCAAAACCAGGAAGGCGAGGCCGTTCAACCCCGCGTTGACCGTCGGCAGATACGACAGCGGTCCTTACCCCAGGATCACGAAGACGGAGTAGACCAGCCCGAATAGAAACCACGCGACCACCAGGCCGACCAGAATAAAACCGAGCATGAGATTCGACAGACCACTGTTCGGGTCGGGTTCGGGATCATCGTCGTTGGGTGAATTGTTCACAGGAGGGAACCCTCCGACGGATTCAGAAAAATAAACACAAACAACACGGCCAGGTAGCCAATGGAAAAGAAAAACAACCCCCGTGCCCAGCTTCGACCGGCTCGGTCGCCAAGTACGTTACCGTACACCGCCATAGCCAGAAACAGCAGGCCCAGTATCCCGACCACGAATCCGTAGATAAGTCCGGAGACCCCCACGAGAACCGGAAACAGGCTGGCCGGAACCAGGGCTGCCGTGTAAATCGTGATCTGCCGACGAGTGGTCTGCTCGTCGTGCTCCACGGGGAGCATCGGCAATTTCGCTTCCTCGTAATCCTGCTTCAGCATCAGGGCAAGGGCAAGAAAGTGAGGCGGCTGCCAGAGGAACATGATCACGAACAGCACCACGGCCGGGAGATCGATGGTCCCCCGGACCGCAACCCACCCGATCACCGGCGGCAGGGCACCGGGAACCGCCCCGAACAGCGTGGCCAGCGAGGTCACCCGTTTCATATAGGTGTACATGGGCACGTAGGTGAGGATGGCGATAAGGGCCAGAAAAGCCGCCAGTCCGTTGGCTCCTAACATCAAGATGGCGAGACCCAGCGGACCCAGTACCGAAGCGATCAGGGAGGTGCTCCAGGGACTGACCCGGCCCGAAGGCAGGGGACGATCACGGGTCCGTTCCATCCGGGCGTCCACCCGCATCTCGGCCAGGTGATTGGCAAAACTCGCCGCGGCCACGGTCAGCGCCGTGCCCAGCAGCGTCCAGACCAGCCTCCCGTCAAGCAGCCGGGAGGGATCCGCCAGGGCGTAGCCTCCGAAGGTCGTAATCAAAACCAGGGCGTTGATCCCCGGTTTCGACATCGTCCACAGGTCCCGAAGATACTTCGCGGGCTCCCGCCGGGCAATCTCAGTCATCGCGTACCAATTCCCGGGGCTGGAAGGACTCAAGCATCAGCAACAGCAGGGTGACCATCAGCAGCATGGCTCCCGCATAGTGCAGGGTGACCGACACCGGTTCCAGGTAACTGCGGACCGTGAAGACACCAAGGATTACCTGGATCAGCGCGGCGGTCACCGCGATCAGGGAGAGGTGAAACAACCGGGGCCGGGACGTCCGGTAGCGTCGAAACGACCACACTCCCCAGGCGATGAGTCCCACCACCAGCACCGCAAAAAGCCGATGACCCCAGTAGACCCAGAGGTACTGCCCCGTCATCCAGTCCAGCCAGACGGGATCGCAGAGCGGAAAGTCTCCGCAAGGGATCAACAGCCCGGCGACCCGGGTCTGGTCCGGCGAAACGAGCGGCGCCGGCGAGCCCATGTGCCGGGTTACCGCCCCCAGGAGCATCTGGACGGCCACCACGAGGAACATTCCCGCACTCAACCAGGCGTGTTCCGGCCGGGCTCGGGTGAGAAACGAGGCATTGCTCCCGTCGGACCGATTCATCGACCAGAAGACAACCACCAGGAGAGCCAGCGTGGCCTGTCCCAGGAAGAAATGGCTCGTGCTGACCCAGGTCGGCAGCCGCCACAGGACCGTGATTCCGCCCAGCCCCGCCTGAACCAGGATCAACCCCATGGTCAGGTACAGGAACCGGCGCTGGATCCGGGTGACCCGCGAACTCAGGGAGGCGCTGATCCCGGCGGCCCACACCAGGACGGCGCTTAGCCCGGCGACGATCCGGTGGGAATGTTCGTAGAGCACGGCGCCCTCCATGGCCGGGAACCACTGTCCGAAACAAAGCGGCCAGTCCGGACAGCCCAGGCTGGATCCGGTTGCGTGAACGATCCCCCCCAGCAGGATCGTCATCACCGCGAAGATGATGGAAGCGCCGGTCAACAAGTAGGTCAGAAGCATGAACTCCATCCGTCCGTCTTCGAGCGGGAATGGTCCCTCGTACACAAACCGTTCGACCGGCTAGGGTACCGCTCAGGGGAGGGAGTTACGAGATGGTTCGTCCCGAAAAACCCCAAGCTCGCACCCACGGAGGAAGAGGAGAAAAATCGAATCGGAGGGATCCATCGATCAGAGGGTCCTTACGATTGGGTCAACCGAAATCCTTCATGGGTCCCGACTGGGTGATCAGTTCCTGATCCACCGGACCGCCGTACTCATAGGGTCCCTGGGTCACGTTCGGGGTGTCGACAAAGTTGCCGTGCGGTGCCGGGGATTCGATCGTCCACTCCAGGGTCTGGGCCTGCCAGGGGTTGGCTTCGGCCGGCTTCCCTTTCCAGAGGCTCCAGATCAGGTTGATAACAAACAGAATTTGAGCCGATCCGAGGATGAACGCGCTGATGCTGATCCACCAGTTCATGTCGGCAAACTCGACCGAATAACTGAAGATCCTCCGGCGCATTCCGTGCAACCCGGCAAGCTGCATGGGAAGAAAGGTAGTGTTGAAGAAGATAAACGTGAACCAGAAATGAAGCTGGCCGAGCGGCTCGTTGTACATCTTTCCGAACATTTTCGGGAACCAGTAGTAGATGGCCGAGAAGATCGCCATCACGGCGGCCCCGACCATGACCAGGTGGAAGTGTCCGACCACGAAATACGTGTCATGGACGTGGAGGTCAAACGGAACCACGGCCAGCATGAGGCCGCTGAACCCTCCGACCATGAACATCGACACGAACCCGAGCGCGTACCACATCGGGGTCTTCAGCTGGATCGATCCCCGCCACAGCGTCGCCACCCAGTTAAACACCTTCACCCCGGACGGGACGGCGATCAGCATCGTTGCCACCATGAAGGCCATGCCCAGGTAGGGACTCATGCCGGACGTAAACATGTGGTGACCCCACACCAGGAAGGACAGCGCCCCGATGGCAATGCTGGATCCGACGATGAAGTGATAGCCGAAGATCGGTTTTCTTGAAAAGACCGGCAGCACCTCGGAGATTAAGCCCATGGCGGGCAGGATCACGATGTAGACCTCCGGATGGCCGAAGAACCAGAAGATGTGCTGCCAGAGGAGCGGTTCGCCGTCCGGCGGAACAAAGAACGATATCCCGGCGACCCGTTCCAGCATCAACAGCAGCATGCCGCCCGACAGCAGGGGAATCACCAGCAGGACCAGAACCGAGGTCACCACCATGGTCCAGACAAACAGCGGCAGTCGCCCCCAGCTCATCCCCGGCGCCCGCATGTTGATCACGGTCACGAGCACGTTGATGGCGGCCATCATCGAGGAGTTGCCCAGGAACAGCAACGCAAGGATCCAGGCCGTCTGGGATACCGGCTGCATGGCTGAAAGAGGTGGATAGACCGTCCAACCCCCGGCCGCCGCTCCCCCCTCGAGAAGGAACCCCGACAGCAGAATGAACCCGGCCGAGGGGACCAACCAGAAGGCAATGGAATTAAGCCGCGGGAAGGCCATGTCCTTCGCCCCGATCATGATCGGCACCAGGTAGTTGCCGAACCCACCCGTCAGCAACGGGATCACCGCAAAGAAAATCATCAGGGTCCCGTGCATGGTGAAGAATTCGTTGTAGTTTTCGGGTCGAAGCAGCATGATCCCGCCCTCTTCGACGGGGTACATCAACTCGGCCCGGATGGCCATCGCCATCAGACCCCCGAACAGCAACCAGACCAGGCTGGCCGTGATGTACTGGATTCCAATAATCTTGTGATCCAGACTGAACACGTACCGCCAGAGAAATCCCTCCGGCGGAGGATGTTCGTCGTGGGGTTCTTGTCCCGGCTGTACGGCCGCCGTGCTACTCATCCGCTCTCACCTGCCTGAGAAATTCCTGACGTTGATCCCGGTCGGGGAGGCTCTGCCATTCTTCAAACTCGTCCTGATCAATCACGATAACGGTACCCACCATATCGTAGTGGGCAATACCGCACAGCTCCGCGCAGCGCAGACTGTACTCCCCCGTTCGGTCAATTGAGTCGACGTGCATTTGAACTTCGGTGCCGGGCAGGACGTCCTGCTTCATTCGAAATTCGGGAACCCAGAACGAATGGAGTACGTCCTGGGAGGTCATGTTCAACTGGACGGGATGACCCTCCGGAAGAACAACGTTGTTGGTCGTCGTGAAGGGTTCCTCGGCCTCCGGGTAGGTGAACCGCCAGGAAAACTGTAGCGCCTCCACTTCCACTTCAACGTTGGGCTCGTTTGGAGTGACCAGACCGTCGTACACCTGATAGGTCCAAACCCCGAGAAAAATCATCAGAAGAGTCGGGATGACGGTCCAGGTGATCTCAATGCCAAGATGGCCCTCGACGTCCGACGTCGAGGACTGCTGTCCCCGGCGATACACCACCATGAAGTAAATCATCGCGGCGTGAATCCCCACGAACAACACACCGGTCAGGCCGAGCAGAAAGTAAAAGATGGTGTCGATGGTCCGGGCCTGTTCGGTGACCGCCTCGGGCAGCCAGAGCAGGATGCCCGGGTCGTCGGGCTGATAAATGGCAAACGGGACGACCAGCACGAAGGCGAGCATGGTCAGCCCAACCATCGTGGTCCATTTGTTTTCCATCAGGAATCCTCCGTGGTATGGATACTCAGGGGGTGGGCGAAATTCCGGCGTCGTCGCCGTTCTCCGCCCCCGGATTTCCAAACACTCCCCGGTAATACAGGAACCCGAACATGCCTCCAACCAGCAGAAACGGAACCGAAAGCATCCCCATCATCACGTAGGCCACCGCCGGATCGGTATGACCGAAACAAATCGAGCAGGCAAGCACCGGTTCAATCACGTCAACCCCTCCTCAAACCAACATCCCGCCGAGTTCACAGCCGGGACACCACACGAGACCAAACAAAATAGGCAATGATCAGACCGATGACCAGAATTACTCCCACCACCGAAAAGATTACGGCGGCGGGATCAAACCTTGCCTCGACCATCAGGTATCCGATCAGCAGGATCGTACAGAGTACGGGAGTGAGGACGAAGGAGATCAGCTTCCAGCTCTCAAACTTCAGGTGCATGAAATAAACGGCCACCAGCAGAGCCTTGGAAAATCCCATGGCGCTCAACACGAGAAATTTTCCCGCCGGAGGCAGGTCAAACACCAGGGACACCACGACCTTCAGGCTGGCCAGCACGACCAGGGCGAGAAAAACCCCCTCGTACCAGGGATGCTCCTCAAGGTGAGCCGTCGTCATGGGCGATCCCCTCTCACGATCAGATGAGGTACAGAAAGGTAAACAGCAGGATCCAGACCAGGTCCACAAAGTGCCAGTACAATCCGGCCAGTTCGATTGATTCGGTATCTCCCGGGGCGTATTTGCCGCGCCAGAAATTAAACAGAACGATGGCGTTGTAGACCGTCCCGCTCAGCACGTGCATTCCGTGAAATCCGGTCAGGGTGAAGAAGGTCCCGTAAAACAGGTTCTCAGCCCCCGACAGCTGGCCGGGGATGTCCCCGTGGGTGATGAAGTGGCTCCATTCGTAGGTCTGGAACCCGAGGAAGGAGAGACCCAGAAGAACCGTGGCCCCGAGCCAGACTTTGACCCAGTACGGGTTCTCCCGATCGGCCGCCTCAAAGGCCTTCACGATGGTGACGCTGCTGGCAATGAGGACAAAGGTAAAGACGGTCACCAGGTAAATGGGAAACTCTTCGGTCGGGTGAGGCCAGGCGTCCAGGTTGTTCGCCCGGACCAGAGCGTAGCCCGCGAACAGAGCCATGAACATCATCGCATCCGAACAGAGAAACAACCACATGCCCAGCTTGTTGCGAGGGGCTCCCCAATCCTCCGGACGCTTGGCTACGGCGGTTTCGGACATCGACGGAACTCCTTCCAATCTCAGGGCCGCTGAATGTATAGCGGACCAACGACTCCATTGAACTCGAACAATGCTAACGTTTTTTCACGGTGGATCAATTTCCTTCTCCGAACTGCGTCGACAACCTTCCGTGCAGGGATACACTAACGGTCGAAGGTCCGACGTATCCAGACCGGTTCGGACGATCCCAATCGCGGTTCCCGGCCAAAAAAGAACAAGGGAAGATACAGACCGGAACGGTTCTTCACAACGATCTTCCAATCGGTCGAGCGGACCCGGGTTCATCCCAACCAAAATCAAAGCATCCAACGAGTTTTGACCGTGCCGGGAGGGTCGCCTCATGAAGGTTGTTATCACCGGCGGGACCGGCTTGATCGGCTCCCATCTCCGTCAGGCTCTGCTCGAGCGGGACGACGAGGTCGTGATCGTCAGCCGATCGCCGGAGGGCGAACACATGATCCCCTGGGATCCCACCCAGCCGGGTTCGCTCACCCTTCCCGAGGGAACCGACGCCGTGGTTCACCTGGCCGGGGCTCCCCTGTTCGGTGCCCGCTGGAGCCGCGACTACAAACGAACCCTCCGGGACAGTCGGGTCCAGGGCACCCGAACCGTCAATCAAGCAATTCAAACGTTTGAGGGGACCGTCCGGACGCTGGTTTCCGCCTCCGGGATCGATTACTACGGAGACCGGGGGGATGAAGAATTGACCGAGGAGGCCGAACCGGGGGATGATTTTCTCGCTGGTGTGTGTACCGAATGGGAACAAACCGCCTACCGGCTCCGGGACAAGGAACCGGACACGACCGTGGCAACCCTCCGGACCTCGGTGGTCCTGGCCCCGGACGGGGGAGCCCTGGATCAGATGCTCAACCCGTTCCTGTTCGTGAAACCCTTCCACTGGGGACTCGGAGGTCCGCTCGGCTCGGGAAACCAGTTCTTTCCCTGGATCCATATTGAAGACGAGGTCGGCCTGATCCTTCACATTCTCGACCACCGGCTGGAGGGTCCCTTCAACATGGCGGCACCCGGGCCGATTCGAAACCGCGAGTTCACCCGCGCCCTGGGGAGCGTCCTGAACCGCCCCACGCTGTTTCCCATCCCCAAACTGGCTCTCCGAACTCTTTACGGTGAGGTCGCCGACATCCTCTATACCAGTCAGCGGGCGATTCCCCGCGCCGCCCTGAAGTCCGGATACGAATTTCACCACCCGGACGTCGAGGTAGCTCTCCGGGACATCCTGTCCCGTCGTGGCTGACACGAACCGGCCTTCCGACGGGGCGTCCTCCCGTTTCCGCCCTCCTGGCTCATAAAAACCCCTCTGAAAACGGTTGAATCCCGTTATCATGGCTAGCCGGATCAACTGTGGCCCCGGCTCCATTCCCCGGCAGGCCCATCCATTCATACTGATTCGGTCCCGGGGTCCATCCTTCGTCCGTGTCGCCGTAAAGCAGGTCTGAATGTTACCCGGCTGGAAGGTACGTGTTGTTCGTGAGGGAACCCGTTCTCGACATCCGTGACCTGGTGCGAGATTTTGACGGCCTCCGGGCCGTGGATCACGTCAGCATTTCGGTCCGGGAGGGAGAAATCTACGGATTTCTCGGGCCGAACGGCGCCGGCAAGACCACCACCCTTCGAATCCTGGCCGGCCTTCTGGAACCGACGTCCGGTGAGGTCCTGATCCGGGGACGAAACCTGATCGAGGACCCGGAGCAGGTCCGCCGGCACCTCGTCTACCTCCCCGATACCCCCTACGTTTACCCCCACCTGACCATGGAAGAATTCCTCGAAGTCTGGCTGGAACTCCACGAGGTTGAACCGGATCCAGTCGAGGATCGACGGTCTGATCTTCTGAAGCGGTTCCGTATTGACGACAAACGCCACGAGTTAACAAACAACTTATCCCACGGAATGCGCCAGAAAATGTTAATCACCGGACTGTTTCTTCTGGAACCGGACCTCTTCCTCATCGACGAACCCCTGGTGGGCCTGGATCCGTACAGCCTCCGCCAATTCGAGCAGCTTCTCAGGAAGGATACGGAAACCCGCGGTTCCAGCGTGGTCCTCTCCACCCACAGCCTGTCGGCGGTCGAATCCTTCTGTAACCGGGTCGGAATTCTGTACCAGGGATCCCTAATCCGAGAGGGGAACCTGGACGCCATCCGGGACGATCCCGACGAAGCCCTCGAAGAGGTGTTCCTGCGGTT
Source organism: uncultured bacterium (assembly GCA_964413525.1). GTDB lineage: Bacteria > T1Sed10-126 > T1Sed10-126 > T1Sed10-126 > CAYPTI01 > CAYPTI01. Next base: position 18,624 of record CAYPTI010000013.1, read on the forward strand.
AACGGAATCCTCCTGACCCTGCGCCAGCTGGGCCTCACGGCGAAAGTCCGCTTCCGGCAGGCCTCCAACCTGGCCCGACGACAATCGTTCGCAGGCCTGGTGCGGGTTTCGATCATCGTCCTCATCATCGTGGTCGTGCTCTCGGTCATTGAAACCTTCAGCGGGTTCCTGTTTGCCCGCGTCTTCGAGGTCCCGCTCATCGGTCCGCTGCTGCTTGCATCCACGCTGGAACTTTTTCTTCTTATGCTGTGTGTCTTTGTCATGCTGTCGGCAGTGGCTACCATGGCGGGGATCCAGGGGGACCGGGCCACCCGCGAATTTCGCTACGTTATTCCGTACTCGTCCGCCGCTCGTTTCTGGGTCCCGGCCCTTGAGACGATGTTCCTGGCTTCCTGGATGGCCCTGCTCTTTTCCGTCCCCGTCCTCATCGCTTACGCCCGGCGGTTCCCCGAAACTCCGACGGACTTCCTCGTCTGGGTTCCAGTGGGACTGATCGCCCTCATCGTCATCTCCTCCCTGTTTGGCGTCCTGTTGACCCTGCTGGCCCGCTGGGTCCTGGCCCTCCGTCCGTTCACGACCCTGACCGGGGGGTTCCTTGTGCTCGGTTCAATGGTTTACCTGTTTCTCCGGGCCCTTCCCGAACAGCTGATCCTCACCCCGGCGGAAGCCCCGATGGAGCTGTTGGAAACGCTGTCCGGAGTCACCAATTTTTCGCTTCCCGGGTTCCCCTCCCACGAACTGACCATCATCTTCAGCCAGACCATCCGGCCGGAGGTCTCCCTCACGGGGGTTGCCCTCCTCCGGCTGGGCGGGGTTCTCCTCGGAATGATCCTCCTGGCCGCCCTGATCGGTCCCGGTCTCGAGACCCATCTTCAGCGTTCCGTCATCACGCAGCGAAAAGTCCGCCGACCCCTCAGCAACCGGTTCCGGCGGCTGCTCTCCGCGGCCCCTCCGATGATCCGGAGTCTGTTCACCATCGATCTCCTCCGGTTCGTTCGCGACCGGGCCCAGTGGTTTCAGGCCTTTCTGCTGGTAATCCTGTTCGGGGTCTACCTCAGCTACATCGGTCAGGCTCCGGGAGTAACCTTCTACGAACGGGTCTTTTATCAGTCGCTGAACCTCCTGATCATTTCCTTCTTCATCATCGCCGTCACGACCCGGTTTCTCCTTCCCCTCCAGGGTCTGGACGGAAAGGCCCGGTGGATCCTGGACACCTCCCCGAACTCAAAACGGTCGATTTTCTGGATCCGGGAATTGCTCGTCGCAGTCCCCATCGGCGTCCTGGCCACGGGACTTGCGCTGCTGACGGGATGGGTTCAGAACATGACCGTGCTGGAAAATCTGTTCGCGGGCGGGTTGTTGCTCGGGTTGACCTTTGTGCTTGTTTCGTTCGCCATCCTGCTCGGAGCGCTCTTCCCTCAGGAGGAAGCCGAACACGTGGGGCTCATGGTCACCAGCCCGGTCGGGTTGCTCTACATCGGAGCCGGTCTCGCCTGGATGATCATGAACACGTCAACCCTGGCAATGACCGTGGGTCCGAACCTCGGAATGATCGTAACCGAAGCCACGATGCCCGGCTCGTTTTACTGGGCGGCGGGCATCCTCTCCGCCATCAACCTTCTCGTATCGGCCGCCTGCGTGCTGTTCACGAACCGGTCACTCCGCAGTTCACCCCCGTAAGTCCTCCTGAGCCCCGGAACAATCCGGGACCATACGGGATCGGAGGAAGGATTCGAGGAGGTGGAAACTAGCAGGAAGTATGTCGGCGCAGGCGGCGGAAGTACTTCTCTCGCTGATCGGCGGTTAAGGTTCCTCGCTGTTCCCGAATGTGATCGATGACGATGGTCTGCATACGCCGCTGGCTCCGGGTGATCTCATCCAGCAAATCGGCCACCGGCCGATCCTCCCGAAGCCGATCCAGCAATTCCCGGCGCCGTTCGGTTACCTCCTGGCATTGCCTGCGCCGCCGGGTGCGAAATTCGTCGATCGCCGGCTTCAATTCGTTCCACTGCTCGTCGGTCACTTCAAGGGTCTCGTGGTAGAACCCGCTCCACCCTCGCCGATCGCGGTCGGATTTCTCTCCCCCCTTGAACCAGACTCCCACGACCAACACCGTGATCAGAGCTACGTTCAGACCAAGGGAGAGCAACAAAAGAAGATTTTTTTTGAAGTCGTCCATCCGGTCATTGTCTCCATCAACGAAGTAAGGATCAAAAACCGTCCGTCCAAACCGTTACCGGGAACATCGAACCCAGCACAAAACGTAACATTTCATGGAACCCTATCCTACCGAGATGACCGGGGAAGATGAACGGTCCATATGAAGGATCCGGGAGGAGCAGGGCATCGGGAACGACGGCATAAAAAAACGGTGCGGGGAGGACCACTCCCCGCACCGGATACTCCCCCAGTGCAGCCGACCCTTCCCCCGGTCTTCAAGGAGGTTGATTCATGAATGGTTCCGCTTCGAGCAAATTCCGGGTCGGCTGCCGGATGAATCACTCGTCGGTTTCGTCCTCGAGTTCGTTGTTAAGTTCGTTGTTTTCAGCCATGACCTCGTCGTTTTCAGCCACGAGGAACCCGGCGGCGAGCGAGCCGGCAGGCGCCACAGAAAACGCCGACAGGGTGTCTTCCACGTAGGAAGCGGTGTCAACCACCGGCGTCTCACCTCCCTGGTAAGCCGGCAGGGTAACCCCCAAAATGCCTACCGCGAGACCAATAGCAACCACCGCGGCCGCCAGTCGTCTCGGGACTCGCCGGGACGTTCCGGACCGGTTCGTCTTGACCTTCCGCAGAACCTCCCGGCTAAATCCCTCCGGCACCGGCGGCGTCTCCACCCCTTCCAGCAAACCAACGAGATCCCGGGTCGCCGTCACGTGACGGCGGCAGTCGTCACACGACTGGAGGTGTTCCGCCATACGTGTCTCCAGGCGGGAAGAACACTCCCCGTCAACAAATGCGTGTAGTCGCTCTCGAAACTCTTCACATTCCATCCGAATTCCCCTCCACATTAATAATAAACGGATTCAGCCCCGAAAACCCCCGGACTTTTTTTGATTCACAGATATGAATCCAGATCGCCGAGGATCTCCCGCAGATTTTCACGGGCGCGGCCCAGCAGTCCTTCCACGGCCTTTTCGGTCACCTCCATCACCTCGGCAATTTCGGCGTAACTCATTTCCTCGTTGTGCTGCAGATGAATGGCGAGACGCTGACGTTCCGGCAGTTCGCGCAGCGCGTCCCGGAGGCGCTGTTGAAGTTCGTCTTCTTCCAGGGCGTCGTCCGGGGACGGCTCCGTCCGCTGTCGGGCCTCCCGCGGATACTCCTCCAGGTTTCCCGGTCGGTGCTTTTCCAGCCAGTCGTAGCACAACCGGGTGACCACCCGGTTCAGGTAGGTTGTAAATTGAGCGGTGGGCTCGTAGCGCGGGGCCGCCTCAAGGATCTTAACGAACGCGTCCTGAGCCAGCTCCTCGGCCCGGGCCGCGTCGTCGACCAACCAGTAGGCCGTCTTCCAGGCCGTCTGCTGGTGACGTTCAACCAGTTCTCCGAAGGCGTCCATGTCGCCGTCGGAGGCGGCCTGCATGAGGTC
>CAYPTI010000014.1:0-10558 GCA_964413525.1 uncultured bacterium
ACAACGACCGCTGGACCATGCAGGTGGAACAGACACACCTGGGCTATCTGCCGCTGACCGTGGTGGTCCCGGAGGCGTGGCCGCTCGATCTGCCGGTGGCCTTCCTCAACGGTCGGCTCCGGCTGCTGGAGGCCACGGTGGACGGGACGGGGATCGAGGCTCTGGTCCGGCTGGGAGAACCTCTCGAGGAGGATCCGATCGGGGACCTGCTTCCGTCTTCATAAGTCCATTCCACCGTACTTACGAAATAAATCTTCTCCCCCCACTGCTTCCATCATTCTCATTCAGTCTCCGGACGAATTTCGAGGCGAAACGGTCGCCTGTGGGTGATCGTTTCAAAGACCGTTCGAAAACCGTTTCTTTACAACCAATCAGATCCGATCACGGATCCCGATGATTCCATGGTGGAGGCTGTCAGGAAGTGGCGCTTGGGCTGGCTGAGTCCATGGAACTGGTTTTGGAGCCAGCATGAATTTCCTCCTCATTCTCGTGGTCTCCTGACCACTACGAGGTTTTTATGGTTTGAGGCGATATAACCTCGAACCATAAAAAAAGCCGTCAGAAACCCATGCTGACTCCTTAGGTTCACAGGGAAATACCTTACTTAGGGGATTCAGGGGGGCGATACGGTTCAATGAAAAGAAGGCGTAACCATACTTACTGAGAGAGAAATTCGGCGCCGGGCGGGGGGTCCCGATCGACGAATCGCTCCTTGAACTCGGGGTTCTCGGGCAGAAATCGGTCCCGGACGTAGCCGCAGCCGGCGATCGGACTGAGGTTGTTGCGCCGGCAGTATTGAAGGACCTTCCGGGTGAGTTTGTCGGCCCAGCCCTTGCCGCGGTGGTCCGGGGGAACGAAGATCCGATCCAGCGACAGGCATCCCTTCTTGCGGGAATACCACAGGCAGGCGGTCTCCTCTTCGATCCGGAGGTAGAAGGCGTTGTCGGAGGGTTCGTGTTTGAGCCGGGCCATGGTCAGCCGGTGTTCTTCAACCCGGCGGCAATCCCGTTGACCGACATGGTGAAGGCCTCGATCAACTCGTCGCTGACGTCCCCGTCGGTGGCCCGGATCTGTTCCAGCAGCTGAGTTTGGATGTAGCTGAGCGGATCGACGTAGGGATTGCGGAGTCGAATCGAGCGCTGCAGCGGAAAGTTGTGTTCCAGCAACCGATCCTGCCGGGTAATCCGGAGCACCGCGTCCCGGGTTCGGTTGTATTCCTCCCGGATGCGGTCGAACATCCGGTCCCGGAGGTCCCGATCCTCGACCAGATCGGCGTGGAGCCGGGCGATGTGGAGATCGGTCTTGGAGAGGCTCATCTGGACGTTGTTCACGAAGGACCGGAAGAAGGGCCAGCCCTCGAACCATGCCTGCAGGTCGGACCAATCACAGACGTCCTCCTCAATTCCCCTCACGAGCCCCGAACCCAGCCCGTACCAGCCCGGGAGGATGTGACGGTTCTGCATCCAGGAAAACCCCCAGGTTATGGCCCGGAGGTCGTCGACTTCCTTGGAATCGGTACGCGACTTCGGCCGGGAACCGACCCGAATCCAGTCGAGTTCGTCGATCGGGGTGGCCTGGCGGAAGTAGGGGATGAAATCCTCGGTTTCGTAGACCAGGGACCGGTACGAGTCCAGCGACCGGCTGGCCAGCGCCTCCATGGCGGGGGGGCCTTCTTCGGGGGCGGTGGAGTTGCGGATCTGGCTTAACATCACGGCCGACACGACCTGTTCCAGTTCCCGCTGGGCCAGTTCCCGGTTGAAGTAACGGAAGAAAATGACCTCTCCCTGTTCGGTAATTTTAATCTTGCCGTTCTGCGCTTCGTTCGGGTGGGAGAGGATGGCCTGATGGGTGGGGCCGCCGCCGCGGGCGATGGTGCCTCCCCGGCCGTGAAACAGCTGGAAGGTCACGTCGTGATCCCGGGAGATTCGACCGGCCTGCTTCTGAGCCCGGTTCAGGAGCCAGTTGGAGGACAGGATGCCCCCGTCCTTGTTGCTGTCGGAGTAGCCGAGCATGATCTCCTGGAACCGATCGGTGGCGTCCAGCAGTTCGTCGTAAACGGGAAGTTCGTACAGGGTCTCGAGAAACGGTTTGATGTTCTTGAGGTCGTCCACGGTTTCGATCAGGGGGACGAAGCGGACCGGCGAGTCGACAATGGTTCCGTCCCGGATGGTCAGCAGGCCGGCGGTTTTGGCCAGCAGGACGCAGCAGAGAACGTCGGCCGGTTCCGTGGTCATCGAGAGGATGTAGGAGCGAATGCAATCGTCGTCGATCTCGTCCAGGGCCTGATCGATGACCCGGAACGTCGCCAGGACGTCCCGGGTGTCGTTGCTGAGATCCATCCGGTCGGTAAACAGCGGCCGGGGGTTTCGGATCTCGTCGGAAAGAACCTCCACCTGTTCGTCGTGAGGTCGACCCTGGAGGGAGTCATTGATGACGTTGGAGTGCCTCAGCAGTTCGTCGACCGCGTCCCGGACGCGGCTTCGGTGGTCGCGAATGTCCAGCTGAGCGGTGTGGAACCCAAAGATCCGGATGGACCAGTCGAGTTCCCGGAGGATTTCGTCCCGGTTGGCCCGGTCGTCCTGGTGGTCCAGCGACCGCCGGATGAGCCGGACGTCCTCCAGAAAGTCGTCGCTCGTCGCGTAGCCCGTTTCGGGCTCGACCGGCTCACCGTTCTCGGTCGCCTTCCGGGTGTTTTCGAGCCGCCGGTACATGTAGGAAATTTTCCGCCGGTACCGCTCGGTCTCCTCGTACCGGGTCAGTTCCTCGGCCAGGTCGGGGAAGGTTTCCACGTCCTGCCGGATGGACTCCTCAAGTTCCTCGGTGAATTCCGTCATGATGCTGGAATGACTGAGGTGTTTGATCAGGAGTTCGAGCCGGTCGAGGTAGCGGTCCAGAATCAGGGTTTTCTGCCGCCGGAGGGTTTTCATCGTGATCTCGGGGGTTACGTAGGGGTTGCCGTCCCGGTCGCCGCCCGACCAGGATCCGAACCGGAGGAACATCGGCAGGTCGAACTCGTGCTCCGGGAACTGGTCGTCCAGGGCGTTCTGGATTCGACGGTAGAGTCGCGGCAGTTCGTCAAACAGGGTCTGGCGGAAGTACAGCAGAATCCCGTCGACCTCGTCCAGTACGTGGACCCGCCGTTCTCGCCGGTCCCGCGTCTGCCAGAGGGACTGGACGGCGGCCCGGATTCGTTCCCGGCTCAGCTGTTCCTCGAACGGGATCAGGTCGTCGCTGTCAAGATCGCGCAACTCGCCGGCGATCCAGCGCAGCTTGTCGATGATGGTCTTTCGCTTGATTTCCGTCGGGTGGGAGGTGAACACGAGCCGGATGTCGAGCCGGTCGAGGATCGCCTGGACGTGCTCGGGATCGGCGTTTTGTTCCTTCAACTGTTCGATCGCCCAGGGAATGGACCGGGCCTGCACCCCGCCGCTGACCCGCTCGTAGTGGCGTTTCCGCCGGATCCGGTGGTTGTCCTCCGCCAGGTTGATGAGCTGGAAATAGAGCGAGAACGCCTTCAGAATCTCAAACAGCCGCCGGGTCGTCCGGTCGGCCAGGAAATCCTGGAGTTCGGATTCCTCTTCCTCGTCGAAGTCCTCCCGCAGGGAGATGGTTCGCTGGCGGATCCACTCGACGTCTTCGAAGACATCCTCCCCGGCGAGGGACCGGATGGCCTCACCGAGGGTGGAGCCGAGGAAGCTGACGTCGTCCCGCAGGGGCAGATCCTTTTCGGAAAATTCGACCCGTTCCGATCGTGTCATGAGGGTGTACACTCCGTTCCCGTAATCGTGGGTGAACGATACGAGCGAATTGGTTTACAATAAAGACGGTTTGATTGAAATTTCGTCCGGCCGGAGGCGAGGGCATGTCCCTGGAGATCGCGACCACGGAGAACGGAGAGTACCGGACGCTGTCGGCGTCCCAGCTCAACAAATTTTACAATTGCCCCAGGATGTGGGCGTTCGAGTACATCGAAAAAATTAAACCGCCGCCGCGATTCCCGATGACCAAGGGAAGTTTCATCCACGCCGTGGTGGAGGAATTCAACGAGGATCCGCTTCCCTACGTGGACGGCTCATCCGACGGACTCAAGCAGCGGCTCATGGGGCACATGAAGGAAAAGGCCCGACAGCTCTGGAAACAGGGCATGCAGGAACCCTTCGACGAGGAGATGCGGCGCAACCGGGAGGACGTGATGTCCCAGCTGGGAAATTACGTGGATTCCCTGGTTCGCCGGTTCCGGGCCCTGCGGCGCCGGACCGACCTCGCTCCGGAACGGGCCTGGACACGGGCCCATCCGAGCGCCAACGAACTGTCCGTGAAGGTCACCGACCCGGACGGGAAGCCCTTGTTTCGGGGCGACGTGGACGCGGTCTTCGAACGGCATCCGCTGTGGTTTGACCGGACGGCCATCATCGACTACAAGACGGGTAAGAGTCCGTTTAACGACGAATCCCCTCTGAGCGTCCAACACTCACGCCAGCTCAACATCTACGCCTGGCTGTACTACCAGGCCTTCGGACAGGTGCCCGAGGTGGCCGGGATCCAGTTCCTGGCCGAGGATCCCCGCTCCTCCACCGCCTTCGTGTTTCAGGAAATTGACCCCGGCACGATCGAGTCCACCCACATGATGGTCCAGCGGGTCCGCCGGCAGCTGGCTTCGGAATCACTGGAGGAGTATCCCCGGCGAACCGAGTACAAATGGTGCGAATTTGAGAAGAACGACGGCACCATGATCCGGTGCGATCACTGGGACTACTGTCTCGGAGACGAACCGGTTCCGGAACCGGAGGACCGGGGCTACGACGGCCCGGAGCGGGAACCGATCGAGGTCAAGCTTAGAGATCCGCTGGAGGACGAACTGGCCTTGAGCGAACACGCGTCTTCCGTGTTTGAGGAAGCGTAAACACGACTGATTACGAACTGGATTACCTCGACGGACCGAGGAGGTTGCAGCCATGAGTTCGGTAATTTTTGTCGTTTCGGAAATGGGCTACTGGGGGGAGGAGTGTGTCCGACCCCTCAAACGGTTGAGCGATCGTGAAGTTGAGGTGACCGTGGCCACCCCGACCGGAGGACCTCCCGTGATCGACGAGCGGTCGGTTGATCCGGAGCATGTGGGGGAGGACCTGGCCCGGGAGGTCGAGGACTGCCATCAATCCGATCCCCGCCTGAACAATGCACGAGCCGTCGCGGAGGTCGAGCCCCGATCGTTTGACGGGGCGGTGTTCCCCGGGGGTCACGGGACGGTCTGGGACGTCAATCAGGATCGCCACGCTCGGAGCCTGCTGCGTCACATGGTGGAGACGGACGAAAAGAAAGCCCTCGTGGTCTGTCACGCGGTCGGGATGCTTGCCTTTGCGCGTGACAGTGACGGAGGATTTCTTGTGGACGGCCGGGAGGTCACCGGGTTTCCCAACGAATGGGAGGAAGGCCTGTTGGACGAGTGGGACCGGCTGTCGGAAGATCGGAAGTTACCCTACTGGGTGGAGGACGAAGTCATCGCGGCCGGAGGGCGCTGGGACGCCGAACTGAACGAGGACACCAGCGTTACCGTCGACGGCGACCTGGTGACCGCCCGGGGACCCGAATCCTCCGAGCGGGGGGCTGAGGTGTTCCTGGACCAACTCGGTCAATAACCTGACCCGGCCGGCAGAACGAATACGGGGGCGGTAAGTCAGGCCGGGACGGATTCGAACCCGGTGCCGGGTTGATCCAGCAGCCCGGCGGAAGGTTGGGCGTTCAGGGTAAAATCGGCCCTTCGATCCAGGTCGGCGGCCCGCCGTGCGATCATGGCGGCGTTGTCGGTGCAGAGGTCCAGGGGGGGAAGATGAACGGAGATCCCACGGGACTCGGTTCGTTCCAGGAACGTTTCCCTCAGCGGCCGGTTGGCCGCCACCCCGCCCCCCAGGACGACCCGGTGCAGGTCGTGTTCCTCGGCCGCCCGGAGGGATTTGTACACGAGGCAATCCACCATCGCCTGCTGAAAACTGGCCGCCACATCTTCGCTGGTCGCGTCCGGATGGTCCCGCAGATGATAGAGGACGGCGGTTTTGATGCCGCTGAAGCTGAAGTCGAAGTGTTCGATGTGCCAGTTCCAGCGATTGTTGCCCTCCAGGGTGGGACGGGGGAAGTCGATGGCGTGAGGGTTCCCCTGCTCGGCGTGAGCCTGAATCCGGGGCCCGCCCGGGTACCCCAGGTCCAGCATCTTGGCCACCTTGTCGAAGGCCTCCCCCGCTGCGTCGTCACGGGTCCGTCCGATGACGTCCATCCGGTGGGGTCCGTCCACCCGGGCCAGGAAGCTATGGCCTCCGGAGACCACGAGGCTGAGGAAGGGATATTCGAGGGGTTCCTCGAGCAACTGGGAGAAGACGTGGGCCTGCAGGTGGTTGACCGGAATCAGGGGCAGGTTGTGGACGGCGCTGATCGATTTGCCGGCGGCGATCCCGGTCAGCAGGGATCCCACCAGTCCGGGGCCGTGGGTCACCGCCACGGAGGAAAGGTCCGACCAGCTGACTCCGGCTTCTTCCATCGACTGGCGCAGGACGGTGTTGATCAGGCTGGCGTGGCGGCGGCTGGCCAGTTCCGGCACAACCCCCTGGTAGGGGGCGTGAAGCTCCACCTGGCTGGAAACCACGTTGGAGAGCAACCGGTCGTCCCCGGGGTCGTACACCGCGGCGCAGGTGTCGTCACAGGAGGTCTCGATGCCGAGGATCATTTAGAAGAACTTCCACTGGTAGAAGGCCAGCGCGATCGAACCAAGGGAGATCAGCATTACCCCGAACCCGAACAGGAACGACAGGATCAGGATGAGGATACGATCGTTAAAGGTGCGATCCGGTTGCTCCGCTTCGCTGGTTTCGTCGGTCAACGGGGACCCTCCCGAACGGAATGGTGTACAGGTTAACATTTTTTGCCGGTCCCGGGGAGGAGTGAGTTTGATTTGCCAGTCAATGACTGGATTCCGAGGTGAGAAGTTCGTTCGGCCGACGAACTTCTCGAAAGCCGTTCGGAAACCGCTGGTACCCGGGGAGCCTGAATGTAGCGATCAAACCCAGCTCCAAGGCCGGGTTGGACAAGAAACCAAACGTCAACGGATATTTACCGCCGGACGATTACAGGATGCCAAGATTGATCTCATCAACGCTGTACATGTAGTTCTTCAGACAATAGGGACCGAAGAGGGTTGGAACTCATTCGCATCCGCTTCCGGCGGATTGCGAGGTTTTCGTGGGCCGGGTCGGATTCTTTGTCGAATCTCGGCCCACGAAAAATACCGTTCAGACCCCCTTCGGACCCCTGGCCGACCTTGAATCTGGGTAGTCCGAGGTCCGACGGAATACCGGGTCCGTTCCCCCCGGTCAATTGTCCCGTTCAGCCTGGACCATCCGGTTCATTCTTGGGGGATGGAGAACGGTTCGATAGGCTCCGTTTCTGGGAGGTGCGGCGATTGATTTTTTCCAGCGACGAAGACGAGAACCTGGCCCGAAGGAACTGGGGCGTGATCAACGATTCCGGCCAGTGGGAGGTCTTCCGGGTCGACGAGGAGTCCGCCCGGGAGGCTTACAACGCGATCAACTACGGCAAGCTGGTGAAGAACATCTACAGCGACAACCGGTACGAGGTCGTGGAGGAGAACCTGAACCCCCACACCTGAACCGTTGAATCGCGGTCAGACCCGTTCGGGTTCATACAGGAACACGGCTCGCTTGCCGACCGGTTCGGTTTCGCCGGCGATCCGGTCCCTCTCCGGATGGTCCTGAGGAATCCAGACAAGCAGGCCGTCCGGCCCCTCGTCCGTGGCGTCAGCGGACCCCGGGGCGGCACCCAGGTACAGGTCCGGTTCCGATTGAGGCCCCAGCGGACGCCGGAAGAACGGGTCTCCGGGATCGAGCCCGACCGATTTCGTGGTCGGGGAACGGAGCGCGTCAATGTCTTGCTCGATCCGGGAGAGCACCGGATGGGGAGGAGGGGAGCCGTCGATTGAGTCCGGATCGGATCGGAGGAACCCCAGGGTCAGGCAGAGCAGGCGGACTCCGGGGAACCGGGATAGTTCCTGCCGGGCGGTCCGGTTCTGGGTCGGCTGGCTGACGAGCCAGGATCGAGTGGGGAACCGCTCCGTCAGGGTTTCGTACAGTCGCTGCCGCAGGTCCGGACGGTTTCGCTGCAGCCGTTCCCGGCGAATCCAGAGGGGTCCTTCCTCCGTGGGTTCATGCACCTGAAGCCAGCCCACTGATTGTTCGCCGTAGCGGGCCAGCAGAGCCCCGCGACAATCCTCCCGTTCCAGGTCCCAGCGGGTTCGGATATCGTCCTCCTCCAGCCGGTCCCGGATCCGGCGCTCGAACGGGTACTCGTTCAGCAGCTCGCCGAGATCCTCCGGCCACGGATCGGGCCCGGACTCCAGCCAGGTCAGTTCAAGGTTCCGGGTGGTCGGGGACATATCTGGATTCCTCCCTCCTCTCCAACTACGATACGATTTCACATCGGGAGTCGGAAGGCGGTCCGGCCGTAAAACTCTCGGACGTCGAGGGAGGATCAGCCCATGGAAACGGTGCTTCACATGGAATCGGGCCCCGCGGTGCCGGGGGTGGCGGAGGGGATCCGGGAGTACGAGAAACGGATCACGGACTGGACCCTTCGGATCGAGTCGGGGTATGAACGTCTCGGCGGGGATGCCCGCCGGACGGTGAGGCTCGATGAATCCGGGAAGATGGTCACCACCCGGGGGCTTTACGAGTGGCTTGATTCGCTCCCCGCCGCCGGCGTGCGCGGGGTGGATTTTTTAATCGGCGGAAAGGAAGGGTTGCCGTCCGACCTTGCGGTCTCCCCCGACTGGACCTGGTCCCTCGGGAGCCTGACGTTGAACCAGTCGATCGCCGCCCTGGTGGTGGCGGAGCAGCTCTACCGCTGCTGGGCCCTCCGGAACAACCACCCCTACCACGAACCGGAGTAACATCCCTCTTGCTTCGGGACGAGTTCGCCGGCCTCGTTCGGCTGTTCAAGCCCGGTTGATTCGAGGGGGCCGGAAAGGAACAGAACCGTTCGAAGGGGGGCTACCGGCGAATTCAATCTTGTACGGTGTTCGTTTTTGCATGTGAGGCAGGGTCTTCTTTCCGGTCCTCGTTGTCCCACAACTGGTCCGCCCCCGTCCCCGTAGGTTAGGCTGAATCCGACGAATTTTCCGACGAAATTCATTCGAGTTTCCGCGGGAGATGCCCATGCTCGCCATTGACGCCTGGCCGTTCTGGCTCGTCATCGTTGGCTTCGGGTTCGGTGCCCTCGTGATCGGGTTTGCCGGCACCTGGATGAGCCGGATCGCGGACCGGCTTGCCGATCTCACCGGGCTCGGCGAGGCTATTTTCGGGGCCGTCTTCCTAGGAGCCAGCACCTCCCTGCCCGGGATTATCACCAGCGTGGGGTCGGCCTGGGTCGGTCATCCCGACCTTGCCATCAGCAACGCCATCGGGGGCATTGCCGCCCAGACCGTCTTCCTGGCCGTGGCCGACATCGTCTACCGGCGGGCCAACCTGGAGCACGCCGCCGCCTCGATTCAGAACATGGTTCAGGGGACGCTCCTCATTGTGCTCATCACGCTGCCGGTGCTGATGCTGAGCGCTCCCAACGTCGAATTCTTCGCCGTTCACCCCGGTTCGATTGCCATCCTGCTCGCCTACGGGTACGGCATCCACATCATTCACGAAGTTCAGCAGGAGCCCATGTGGCACGCCCATCAGACCGCCGAGACCCGCCAGGATGAACCCGATCGGGAGGTCAGTGAAGACGGTCCGGGGCTCAACAGCACGTGGATCATCTTCGCCGGCCTGGCCGTGGCCCTGGCGGCCTCGGGATTGCTGGTCACCCACACCGGGATTGCCATCGCCGAACGGTCCGGCCTGACCGAGACCGTCGTCGGCGTGCTGGGGACCGCCATCGTGACCAGCCTGCCCGAGCTGGTCACCTCCGTCGCCGCCGTGCGGCAGGGAGCCCTCACCCTCGCCGTCGGCGGGGTCATCGGTGGCAATTGTTTTGACGTCCTTTTCCTTGCTTTTTCGGACTTCGCGTATCGCCGGGGTTCGCTCTACATGCAGCTGGCCGATCGCCACGTCTTCATCATCACCATCACGATCGTGCTTACCGCCGTCCTGCTCATGGGCATGTTGCGCCGGGAGAAACGGGGCCCCGGTAACATCGGATTCGAAAGCCTGCTTGTGTTGCTTCTCTACCTCGGCGGCGTCATGGTGCTGATCCAGTTATGACCCGGAGTCACCGGAGGGTCTCCCAACCCGTAGGGACCAACGGGATCCGGTCCGACAAATGAGCCCGCTTGTGAGAACTCCCTACCGGCGATTTCTGGGCAGCGGCGTCTCCGGCCTCCTGGTGGGATTGGGGTTTGCTCCCTGGAACCTGGTCGTTCTGGGTCCGGTGGGCCTGGCGTTGATCTACCTCTGCCTGCGGCCGGTCGGCGTTCGGGAAAGCCTCCGCCTCGGGGCCACCTTCGGAATGGTGTTTTACCTGATCCATACGTACTGGTTTGCCGCCTTCCATTCGCTCGCCCTGCCGG
>CAYPTI010000014.1:10658-21683 GCA_964413525.1 uncultured bacterium
TTTTACCTGATCCATACGTACTGGTTTGCCGCCTTCCATTCGCTCGCCCTGCCGGGCGTCCTGCTGATCATCGGGATCTGGTTCGCGGCCTGGGCGGGGATCTGCCGGGGACTGGACCTGGGACCCTTCGGGATGACCGTGGCCTGGATGGGTCTTGAGGCCGGACTTACCCTGGGGTTTTTTGCCTTCCCCTGGAGCCGGCTCGCCGACTGGACCCTGTGGTCGGCTTCGTTCGCTCAACCGGTCAGCCTGGTGGGGGAGGTGGGCTGGGGAGCCTTCGTCGCCTTGCTGGGTTTCGGGCTGGGCGCCGTCGTCCGGTCGGGTCGCCGGGCGGGACTGGCCCTCGGCGTCTCGACGCTGGTCCTCCTGCTGGGCGTGGGGTTTGGTTACGCCCGGATCCAGGGAACCGACGTCGGTCACTACGACCGCCCGGTCGCCCTGGTTCAGCCGAACGTCGAGTCGACCTTCGATCAGGCCGGAGTCCCGGAACAATTGTTTCAGCACGCCGCTTCCCTGACCGGCTCGGAGACCCGGCCCGGGGACCTGGTCATCTGGCCGGAGAGCGTGGTGGCCGCTCCCCTGGTGGATGTTCGGGAACGAACCTGGAATCCCCGGGCGCAGGGAAATGACCGGGCCCGGCGACTCCGTCAGCTTACAGCTGGCGAAGGTCGGGAACTGGTGTACGGAACGGTGTTTCACGATCCTCAGCCCGACAAACTGGATATGTTGAACGGGGTGGTGTACCTGAACCGGGAGGGGGTTCCGGCCGGGGTGTATGCGAAACGGATCCCGGTCCCGTTCGGGGAGTACGTTCCCTACATGGGCCAGGTGGAATGGGTGACTCGTCTGGCCCGGGGGGTCGGGGTGCTGGGGTACCGGCCGGGGACCGCGGGAGGTCCCTTTCAGGTTGAACTGGGTTCCGGAGAAACTACCCTCGGTCTGCTGGTCTGTTACGAGGATGTTTTTTCCGAGTACGCGCGCGAGCAGGCCGCGAACGGGGTGGATCTGTTTGTCTCGATGGCCAACGATAGCTGGTCGAAGTCCCGGGGAGCCCACCGGCAGCACTTCAACCGGGCCCGGATGCGGGCCCTCGAGACCGGTCGACCGGTTCTCCGGGTGGGAAACACCGGGGAAACGGGGTTTGTTGACCCGCTGGGCAGAACAAGTCACCATCTCGGGGCATACGAACGGGGGGTGGTCCGGGCCCGTCCCCCGCGGCCTCTGGACCGGGAGCCGCCGTTCCAGCGGGCGGGAGCCCGGGCGGGGTTGCTGGTTGCCCTGCTGCTGGCCGGGGGAGAATGGATTGATGCCCGGGTCGTTCGTGTACGAGAGGAACCGTAGCGTTGAGTTGAATGGTTCCATTGATGGTTGAACGTGAGCCAATCGAGCTGGTCCAAGCGAGGGACAGTCCATGGCATCAAACTGGCGAGAACGAATTCAGGAGATCCGGGACGAGTTGCTCGAACTGGGTGACTATCTTTGACCTGAACGACCTGCGGGAACGGCGAGAGGAACTGGAGGACCGGATGAGCGAGCCGGGGTTCTGGGACGACCCGGACGAAGCTCGACGGATCTCCCGCGAGGTGGACCGGGTGAAGGGGTTGATCGACGCCTTCGAAACGCTGGACGGTCAGCTTGACGATCTGGAGGCCATGGTTGAACTGGAGGAGGAAGGGGGCTCTGGAGAATTTTCGGAGGAACTCGAACGGGGCCTTCGGGAGGCCCGGGCCGGCCTGCGGCAGCTTCAACGACGCCAGTTTCTCTCCGGGGAGTACGACGAGCGGACGGCGATCCTGACCATCAACCCCGGTGCCGGCGGAACCGAGGCTCACGACTGGGCGGAAATGCTGATGCGGATGTACCGTCGCTGGGCGGAGAACAACGGGTTTGACTGTCAGGTCCTCGAGCTCCGTCACGGGGAGGAAGCCGGCATCAAGCACGCCGTGCTGCAGATCGAGGGGGATCATCCCTACGGGCATCTGGCCGGGGAGAGCGGCGTTCACCGGCTGGTGCGGATTTCTCCGTTTGATTCCTCCAACCGGAGGCACACGTCCTTCGCGGCGGTCCAGGTGACGCCGGAGATCGAACTGGACGACGAGGTGGAGATCGACGAGACCGACCTCACAATCGATACATTCAAAGCCAGCGGTCCCGGCGGCCAGCACGTGAACGTCACCGACAGCGCCGTCCGCATCACTCACGAACCCACCGGGGTGACGGTTTCCTGTCAGAACGAACGGTCCCAGCACGACAACCGGGCCACGGCGATGAAGATCCTCCGTTCCCGCCTGCTGGAACGGAAAATCGAGGAACAGAAGGAGAACATCCGGGAGCTCAAGGGTGAGGAAAAACAGATCGAGTGGGGAAGCCAGATCCGTTCCTACGTCAACCACCCCTACCAGAAGGTCAAGGATCACCGGACGGACGCGGAAGTGAACGACTTCGAATCGGTGCTGGACGGGGATCTGGATCCGTTTATCGAGGCCTACCTATCCCACGACTAAGAGGTGCCTGCCGGATATGAAACGGTTGCTTGTGGCGGGATTGCTCGCCGGGTTAATGGTTGGAGCTGTGTCGGTGGCTCCCGCCGGAGCGGAGGATTCCGTCATTACCATCGACGTCGACGACTCGGGCGCCATCACCCTGACCAACGATCCGGACCGCGGGACGACCCTGCTGGACACGCCCCCCGCCCGCACCCCCCTGATTCCGAACGAGGACGAATTGAAGGAATACGTTCAGCGAGCGGCTCAGGAGCACGACCTTTCGGAGGGCTTGATCTTTGCGGTGATCCGGGCCGAGTCCTTCGGGGATCACGAAGCTCGCAGTGAGGCCGGTGCGATGGGGTTGATGCAGTTAATGCCGTCCACGGCCGAACAAATGGGGGTTGAGGATCCGACCGATCCCGAGCAGAATATCTTGGGGGGGAGTCGTTACCTGGCCCGGATGATTCAGCGGTTCGACGGCCAGCTGGACCTTGCCCTGGCGGCCTACAACGCCGGGCCCACCCGGGTGGAACGAGTGGGTCGGGTCCCGGAGATTGACGAAACCCTCGAGTACGTAGATCGTGTACGAGAAGGGTTTGATCGATTCGAGGTCCGGGATCGTGTCGTCTACACCTATCGGGACGAAGACGGTCAACTTCACGTTACGAACCTTCGTCCCCGGGAGCGATGAATCCATGAGTCGAGCCGAGGGTTCAACCGGGTACGGTCGGGCCATCTTCACTCTTGGAGTGATGGTCGCCGTCGCGATGACGCTGACGGCGACTCCGGCCAGCGCCCTGTACATCCACGTCGGTGCCGACGGCCAGATCCACCTTTCCTCCACTCCGCTCGGTCCGGATTACCTGCCGGTGTTTCAGGAACGGACTTCGGCGGTCGAATCGGGGGAGACCGAGCGGGACGTCCTGGAGGAAGTGGCCTCGGAGCGGGGAACTCCGTTGATTTTCCTGCAGTCCATAGTTGAAACCCTCGAAGAGCGGGAGGAGGGTCGGTTGCTGTTGCCGCCGACCCGGGTGGAACAACTCGGAGACAGCGTGGCCGAGAACCCCCGGGAAAACGTCGAGCACGGGATTACCGTCCTGGAGTCGCTGCTTCGGGAACACCGGAGAAACCTCACCGTTGTGCTGGGGAAATACTACATGAGTGACGAGTTTGAGGAACTCGGGGGAATTCCCAGCCGGCATGCGGCCCGGGGGTTCGTGAACGACGTCCAGAACCGGCTGGACGAGCTTCGTAACGGAGATCCCATCCTGTATTCGTACGTGGATGAGGACGGCCGCCGGCAGATCCTCAGCATCCGGTAGCGACGGATGAGGCTGGCGTGTTCCCATTGGACAATCCCTCCTTTACGCCTCCACCCGACGGTCAGATGGACTCCTTCGCAGAGGTGCGTTCATGGTATTCTAAATTTTGGGTAAATACGGTCTCCGAACGGGTTTGATATGGACGTGGCCGGTTCGTTCCCGGCTCATCCGTGTTTGACCAAATGAATTGTTGATAGACTTTATGGTTTCGCGTCGGCGGTTGGTCCCACCGTGGTTCCTCTGAACGAAGGTCGGACCGGCCGTCGGCTTGTCTGGAAGAAGGATGGATCAAATCCTGCGCGGCAAGTCCTGACGGAATAGAATTTCTGATTGAAACGGTGATCCGTGGTGAGTGAACGTCCGCTGGAGATTGAACAAACCTGGCAGGAACGCTGGTCCTCGGAGGAGGCCGACCGGGTCGAACCCGGGGCCGAGGATCCCTATTACGTGCTGGAAATGTTCCCCTACCCCTCCGGTCGCATCCACATGGGCCATGTCCGAAATTACACCATCGGCGACGCCGTGGCCCGCTACCATCGCAAGCAGGGACGGTCCGTCCTCCATCCCATGGGCTGGGACGCCTTCGGTCTGCCGGCGGAGAACGCCGCCATCGAACGGGACGTCCCCCCCGGTGAGTGGACCGATCAGAACATCCGGGAGATGAAACAACAGCTCCGGGACATGGGGTTTTCCTACGACTGGAGCCGGGAAATCCGAACCTGTTCACCGACCTACTACTGCTGGAATCAGAAGCTGTTTTTGATGCTCTATGAGCGGGGGCTCGCCTACCGGTCCGAGACGCAGGTGAACTGGTGCCCGGACTGCGAGACGGTGCTGGCCAACGAGCAGGTGCACGAGGATCGCTGCTGGCGCTGCGATTCACAGGTGGTCCGGCGGGAGCAACCGGGCTGGTTCCTCCGGATCACGGATTACGCCGAGGAGTTGCTGGAGGGTCACAACCAGCTGGAGGATGGCTGGCCGGCCAGCGTCATCGAACAGCAGCGCAACTGGATCGGTCGCTCGGAGGGAACCAGGATTTATTTCGACGTCCTGAATTCCGAGCGGACCCTGGAGGTCTTCACCACCCGGCCGGACACGCTGTACGGGGTGACGTTCATGGCTTTGGCTCCGGAACACCCCTGGTGTGAGACGGTCGCCGCCGGAACCGGCCGGGAGCAGGAAGTGGAGGAGTTCGTCGACCGGTTCGCCGGGGACGAAACTCGCGACGAGACCAAGCAGGGGGTGTTCACCGGTCGGTACGCCGTCCATCCGATCACGGAGGAACAAATTCCCATCTACGTGGCCGATTACGTCCTCATGGAGTACGGCTCCGGGAGCATCATGGCGGTGCCGGCCCATGACGAGCGTGATTTTGCCTTCGCCCGGGAACACGACATCAACATCGAGCCGGTGATCGAGCCGGAAGACGGGCTGGAGGATCCCCTGGAGACGGCCTACACCGGAGAGGGTCGGCTGATCAATTCCCGCTCCCACAGCGGGCTGGATTCCGAGGAAGCCCGCCGGGAAATTACGGACTGGCTGGAAAGCAGAGGACGGGGCGAAGCAACGATCTCCTATCGGCTCAAAGACTGGGGGATCAGCCGGCAGCGCTACTGGGGAACCCCGATCCCGATCGTTCACTGCGAGGAATGCGGCGAGGTACCGGTCCCGGACGAGGAACTTCCCGTCCGGCTCCCGGAGGACGTGGAACTGACCGCCTCCGGCAACATTCTGGCGGATACGGACCGGTTCGTCCGGGTGGATTGTCCCTCCTGCGGCCAGCCGGCCCGTCGGGAGACCGACACCATGGACACCTTCATCGGCAGTTCCTGGTACTACGCTCGGTTCTGCGACGCCGACAACGAGGAGGTCCCCTTCGACCGGGAGGAGGCCAACCACTGGCTGCCGGTGGATCAGTACATCGGAGGGGTCGAGCACGCCGTGATGCATTTACTGTACGCCCGGTTCATCCACCGGGCGATGCGGGACGCGGGGTGGCTTGACTCGGACGAGCCCTTCCGGCGGCTGTTGACCCAGGGGATGGTCCTGCTGGGGGGAGAAAAGATGAGCAAGAGCAAGGGGAACGTGGTCGATCCCGAAACGATGCTTCAATCCTACGGCGCCGACACCGTGCGGCTGTTCACGCTGTTCGCCGCCCCGCCCGAGAAGGACCTCGAATGGGACGAGTCCGGCGTCCAGGGAGCTCACCGGTTCCTCAACCGGCTCTGGACCCACGGCCTGGAGCAGCAGGACCACCTCAGCCGGAACGGCACCCTGCCGGATCCCCCCGATCCGGACGAAGTATCCGGGGACGATCGAACCCTGGTCCGGACCATCCACGAAACCATCCGGGACGTGACCCGGGATCTGCGGGACGAGTACCAGTTCAACACCGCGGTTGCCTCCTGCATGGAACTGCTCAATGCCCTTCAGGATCATCCGGCCGACGTCCCGGGGGCGGCCTGGGGGTATGCCGTGCTGCTCAACCTGCTCAGTCCGATCACACCGCACGTCTGTTCGGAACTGGCCGACCGGCTCGGCTACGAGCCGCTCCCCCTCCGCCAGCCGTGGCCGGACTGGGACGAGGCCGCCCTGGAACAGGAGTCGGTCGAACTGGCGATTCAGATCGACGGTCAGGTCCGGGACCACATCGACGTCCCGACCGATTGGAGCGACGACCGGATCCGGACCGCCGTGCTGGATCGGGATCGGGTTCGGGAGTTCCTGGACGGCCCTGAGCCCGAACGGGTCATCGTGGTGCCGGGCCGGCTGGTCAACGTGGTGACCTGAGCCCTGCATCGAACCGATTTTTTGTTCGGCGGGTCGTATCGGTCGTCTTCCGGCGAGACTCCCTTCGGATCGCTCCTGAGCGCCGGGGGAATTAAAACCACACCCGGTGGGTTCAGAGGGACCATCCCGGGCCCGGACGGTCCGTCCGTCATCCGGCCCGTGACGAAACGGAGTTGATCCAGCGGTGGAAATTGGACTTGTCGGGCTCCCCAACGTCGGCAAATCAACCCTGTTCAACGCCCTGACCGAGAACGAGGTCCCCGCTGAGAACTACCCCTTCTGTACGGTCGACCCCAACGTCGGGGTGGTGGAGGTCCCGGACGACCGGCTGGAGAAGCTGGCGGAATGGATCGATACGGGGGAGGTGACCCCGGCCAGCGTCCGGTTCGTGGACATCGCCGGGCTGGTCCGCAACGCCCACGAGGGAGAGGGACTCGGGAACGAGTTCCTGGAGCAGATCCGTCAGGTGGACGCCATCTGTCACGTCCTCCGGGTCTTTGACGACGAAAACGTTTCCCATGTTGAAGGATCCGTGGACCCGGAACGGGACGTCGGGATCATCGAGACGGAGTTTTTCATGGCCGACCTCGAACGGGTGGAAGCCCGGCTGGACGAACTGGAGACCGCGGCCCGGATCGACGAGGGGACGGCCCGGCGGGAACGATCCTTCCTTCAGGAGGTTCGGGACGACCTGGCCGCCGGCCGGTTCCCGGAACGGGATCCCGAGGACGAGGACCGTCGCCGGTGGCTGAACTCACTCCGGCTCGTAAGCACGAAACCGGTCCTTTACGTGCTCAACTCGGACGAAGAAACCGGGGAGGATGAGCTTCGGAGCCGATCCGACGTCCAACCGCTGATCGATCGGTGTGCCTCCGATCCCGATCGGAGCTGGATGACGATCCATGCCCGGATCGAGGCCGAAGTCGCCGGCATGGATCCGGAGGAACGGTCGATGTTCCTGGAGGAGTTCGGTCAGCAGGAGACCGGCCTGCAGCGGCTGGTCCGGCGGGCCTACCGGTTGCTGGACCGGATCACCTTCTTTACCTATAACGAAAACGAACTGCGGGCCTGGAGCCTTCCCCGGGGAGCCACGGCTCCGGAGGCGGCCGGTCGGGTTCATTCGGATTTTCAGGATCAGTTTATCCGGGCGGAGACCGTCTCCTTCGAGCGCTTACAGGAACACCGATCCTGGAAGGCGGCCCGGCAGGCCGGGGACGTGCGGACCGAGGGGAAGGATTACGTGGTTCGGGACGGGGACGTGCTGCTGTTTCAGACCAGCGCCTGACGGAGCTCGCGGAGTTCATCGGCCGCCCGGTCTAGATTGTCTCCGCTGACGGATTCCACGCACTCCGCCCGGGCCGGACCGGACCGTTCGTAGGCCGGGTCGTAGTATTCGTCCAGCAGCCGTCCGATGACGGCTTCAACCTCACCGTTTTCCAGTCGATCCTGCAGTTCCTCGACCGTTTTGCCTCCCAGCCGTTCCGTCAGGTTGCCGATGTGGTGCTGGAGCTGCTCACGGGCCTCGGGCCAGCGGTAGTCGGCCAGGATCCGTTCAATTCTCCGGTCCCGATCGGTCTCCAGCCAGACCCGGGGCGGTTCGGCGATGGCCCGGAAGGTGGGATCCGGAATCTCCCGTCGCCCGATGGTCCGGCTCTCCCCTTCGGTGACCAGGGGAGGGACGCCGGATTGGATCGCGCGGTACAGTTGGGATTCAAACCGCTTCTGCGTGGGCTGGTCGGGCCGGCCGACGCTCCCGAAGGCGGAGCCCCGGTGGTTGGCCGCCCCCTCCAGGTCGAGGATCGGAACCCCCTGCTCCGAGAGCCGTTCGAGCAGCCGTGTTTTGCCGGCTCCCGTGTACCCACAGACGGTGAGGAAGTGTTCCGGTGGACGGTCCGAGCGGAGTTCGTCGTTGACCTGCTTCCGGTAGGCTTTGTAGCCGCCGTCCAGCCGGTAGGTCGGGTAGCCGATGGAATCGAGGATCACCGCCAGGCTGTAGCTTCGGGAACCGCCCCGCCAGCAGGCCACCACGATGGGCCGTTCCGGGTCGTGGTGCCGCTCCAGCCAGCGAAGGATGGACGGCAGGTTGGAACAGATGGTCCGGGCTCCCACCTGGCGGGCCCGGAAGGGCTCCTCCTCGTGGTACAGGGTCCCGATCCGATCGTGTTCCTCGTCATCCAGCACCGGCATGTTGACGGCCCCGGGGACGTGGTCCCGGTGGTATTCGTGAGGACTTCGGACGTCCAGGATCAGCGGATCCTCGAGTCGTTGAACCTCCGTCCAGGCAAGGGTCTTCACCGGATGACCTCCGTCTACGTTTGTTTGTGTGCTCGATTGATTATTACGTGAGTCTCGAGCCTCCCGACCGACCTTATTCGGATCCGTAGTGGAATGGGAGCCGGTATGAAATCCTGGCTCATTCTCGTGGGCGGAAGCCCACTCCGAGGGTTGAATTGTTCGACCCGGGCTTCGATAAAAGCCCCGAACAATTCAAAAAACCGCCAGAACCCCATGCCGGCTCCCATAAGGGGACCGCATGCGTTACCAGGTGGAGACAGTCAGGTGTCCCACTCCACCAAGCGTCACCGTACTATGTTACACTAGGAACCCTTCGGGAAGACACCGTGCGGAGCGCAGGTGAGTGGTCGCCCCGCCGGTTCTGACGAACCGCCGGGGAGGAAAGTCCGGGCTCCAGGCCGGTCCGTCCGGGTTCGCCCGCGGACCATGGGTGCCCCGGGAAACCCGGGGGCGGGACGGAAAGTGCCACAGAAAACAGACCGCCCCGCGTTCCTTGCGGGGTAAGGGTGAAACGGTGCGGTAAGAGCGCACCGCGGGGCCGGCAACGGCTTCCGGCACGGCAAACCCCACCCGGAGCAAGGCCAAATAGGCCCCGCCGGTTCTCCGAACCGGCGGGGTGGGTAGGCCGCTTGAGACCGTCCGAACCAAGGACGTTCCGGAATCGACCGGAACGCCCGCGCAGGCGGGTGGTTCCAGAGAAATGACCACGGGAGAACAGAACCCGGCTTACCCTGCGCTCCGCACGGTGTTTTCCCTCTTCCCCCCGACCCCGTTGATTCCCCTTCGGACGTTCGATCTTGCTCCCCCAGGGAACACGGACCGTCCGATCAACTCCGTTTTATCTGTCGATTCACCGACCGGTACCAAACGACGAACTTCCTTCCATCACAAAATCAATCCCTTTTGCTCTTCTTTCCTGAGTGGCGAATTCGAACTTCTCCATCCCCGGTTGTTGTCTTGAAACCCCTGTTTTGTGGGATTTGAGGGACGATCTCCGGAAATTAGGAAGAATTTATCCAATTGGGGGAATTGATCCTTGACCGAGGTGGGGGAGGGTGGTATATATGTGGGGCGTAGTGGGATAAAGTGGAACAGAATGGATGGATGGAGGGTCGGGCGATTGGACACAGTCATTGACAACGCAACGCCGAGGTTTCTCGGCGAACACACCCACCAGGTCGACGGCAAAAATCGCCTGACCTTACCATCTTCCATGCGTGAAAAAATTCCCGATGAGCTCGGATTGATTCTTTCCACCGGGCTCGATCGGTGCCTCACGCTGTTTCCTGAACACCGATTCGACGAGTACATTAGCGAATACCTGCAAAAGGGTCCCTCCTCCGAAGCCCGCCAGCTTCGCCGGCAGTTTTCCGCTCAGGCCTCTGAAGTTGAACTCGACTCCCAGGGCCGGTTCGTCCTTCCGGGCCGGCTCAAGGAATGGGCCGAAATCGAGGATTCCGTCGAAGTGATCGGAAACTTTGACCGCGTCGAGTTGTGGTCACCGGAACGGTGGCGACAGTACCGGGAGGCGGGGAACCTGGAGGAAGCCGCGCAGAGTCTGTACGAGGGGGGGTCCTAGGTGGCTCGACCCGCCCGACGATACAATACGGGGTCCGTCAGGAGGACCCAACTCATGAACGATCAGGACCGCCATGAACCGGTGATGGTGCAGGAAGTGCTGGATCACCTCCGGCCCACCGGGAACAAAACCATCATCGACGCCACCGCCGGAGAAGGGGGCCATTCGCGGGAAATTCTCAACCTGCTCGGAGAACGGGGATCCCTGGTTGGATTCGAACGGGATCCCGACCTGGCCGACCAACTTCGAGAGCGGTTTCGGTCCGATGACCGGTTCGTGGTCTACCAGGGATCGTACCGTCGGATGGGTGCCCTGGTCGAACCGAACACGGTGGACGGGGTCCTGTTTGACCTGGGGCTCAGCAGCTACCACCTTGAACGGGCCAACCGCGGATTCTCCTACCGGGACGAGGACAGTCCGCTGGACCTGCGGTTTGATCCCGAATCGGAATCACCCATGGCCCGGGACTGGCTTGCCTCTCAGGACGTCGAATCGCTGGCCCGGGCGCTTCAGGAGGACGGAAACGTTCGGGGAGCCCGCAACCTGGCTGAAG
>CAYPTI010000015.1:0-3302 GCA_964413525.1 uncultured bacterium
TACGAGGACCTGCAGGACATCATCGCCATCCTGGGGATGGAGGAGCTCTCCGAGGAGGACCGGGTGATCGTCAACCGGGCCCGGAAAATCCGCCGGTTCTTCTCCCAGCCGTTCTTCGTGGCCGAACAGTTCACCGGGGAGCCGGGGCAGTACGTTCCGGTTGAGAAGACCATCGAGGGGTTCAAGGAATTGATCAAGGGCAACCTGGATCACATCCCCGAGCAGGACTTTTACATGCAGGGGACCCTCGACGACGTGATCCAGCAGTACGAGGAGTCCGAGGAGTCGTGAGCGACACCTATTCCTTTCGAGTCGTCACCCCGGAGTCCGTCCTTCTGGAGGGGGAAGCCCGGTCGATGGTGCTGCCCGGAATGGACGGCAAGTTCGGGGTCCTGGTCGGTCACACCCCCTATCTGGCCCGGCTGGACATCGGCGAGATCAAAATCACCCTCCCCTCCGGGATCCGATACGTGGCCTGTTCGGGCGGGTTTGCCGAAGTGACCGACGAGGGTGTAACGGTGCTGGCCGAGACGGCCGAACTCCCCGATGAAATCGAAGTGGAACGGGCCCAATCGGCGCTCGAACGGGCTCAGGAGAAGTTGAAGGAAGACCTCAGTTCGGAGGAGCAGTCCACCTACGAGGCGGCTCTGCGCCGGGCCCAGACCCGCCTGGAGGTCGTCGAACACCGAAATTAACGCGTCGGGAAGCGCCCTGAAAGCCCGCGCCAAGCTAAACTTCGGCCTGCGGGTATTTGAACCGCGGGCCGACGGTATGCATCCCCTCTACACCGTCTTCCAAAAACTTGCCCTGCACGACACCCTTACCCTTCACCCTCGAACCACCGGGACGGATCGGCTGTCCGTTTCCGGTGAGGAATCCGCTCCGGAGGATGAATCGAACCTGATCATCCGGGCTCTGGACGCCGTCCGGTCAGCCGGAGGGGACCTCCCCCCGATGAACGTCGAATTAACGAAACGAATTCCTGCCGGAGGTGGGCTGGGCGGGGGAAGTTCCGACGCCGCTGCCGTGTTGCGGTACGCCCGTTCCTCGGGGATTTTGATCGACCGGCCCTATCCCGAGCTGGCAGCCGAGCTGGGGGCTGATGTTCCCTTTTTTCTGCTGGAAAAATCAGCGGCTCTCGGGACCGGGATCGGTGATACCCTAGAACCGGTTCCGCCGCTCGCCGCGTCGGTTCTCCTGGCGATTCCCCCCTTCCGGGTGTCCACGGAGGATGCCTACGCCCGGGTTGAGCCGAGCAACCGGGAACCCGATGAACCCGAGAGGATCCGTAAAACCTCACCTCATCGCTGGATCAGGCTGGACCTGAGCAACGATTTCAGCGACGTCTTGAGGGATCACCACGACCGGTTCGGGGAGCTGGAGTCGAGCCTGGAGGACCATGCTGAGGCTGCCGGGTTGACCGGAAGCGGCTCGGTATTGTACGGATTATATAGAAACGAGGCATCACGTGATCGAGCCCTCGAACACCTGAAAACGCTTCATCCGGAAGTTCGATGGATCTCGACTCGACT
Organism: uncultured bacterium; assembly: GCA_964413525.1. Lineage (GTDB taxonomy): Bacteria > T1Sed10-126 > T1Sed10-126 > T1Sed10-126 > CAYPTI01 > CAYPTI01. The sequence goes on from CAYPTI010000015.1 coordinate 1,533, forward strand.
GGCCTGACATCCTGAGCGTTCTGGAGGTGTCTCATCGTGGAGATCACGTCGATTGACCTCTATCCGACCCGTTCCTCCGATCGGGTCCTCACCTACGCGTCCATCGTGTTTGACGACGAGTTCGTGGTCCACAACATCCGGTTGATCCAGACCGAGGAAAAATTGATCGTCGCCATGCCCAACGAGGAGTACGACGGCGGGTTTCGTGACATCGCCCACCCCATCACGCAGGATTGTCGAAAGAAAATCCGTGCTGCGCTGCTGGAAACCTACGAAGATGAGATCGGTCCGATCGAGGAGGAACCGGACTCACCGGGAGCAACCGACTCGTCGGACGAACGGTCCCCGGAGGCGGTTCGGGAGCCGGATTCGGATACGGAAACGTAGCCGGAAAAAAACCCCGGGAGGAACTCCCGGAGTAGAAGGGTTGTACTGCTGCAAACGTTTTCCTAGCGAACCGTAGCTTTCTCCTGCTCCTGTTCCGGTTGGGTTTCCCGTAATTCAAGTTCGTTCAGGTACTCCTCGGCTTCCATGGCGGCTTTGCAGCCGCTGCCGGCGGCGGTGACCGCCTGTCGGTACCGTTTGTCGTAGACGTCCCCGGCGGCGAAGATCCCTTCCACGTTGGTGTGGACGTCGTTCCGGGTCAGGATGTACCCCTCGTCGTCCATGTCGACGGTTCCCTTGAGGAACCCGGTGTTGGGCTTGTGGCCGATGCCAAGGAAGATCCCGTCACAGTCCAGGGTGGACTCCTCCACCTCGATGCCGTCGGCCCGTTTCTGTTTCGGTTTGCCCTCCGGATGGTAAATGGCCCGGGCGCCGGTCACCTGGTCGTCGTCTCCGAGTACCTCGATCAGTTCCGTGTTCCAGAGGAACTCAATTTTTTCGTTGTCGAAGGCTCGCCGGGCCATGATGTCCGATGCCCGCAGTTCGTCCCGGCGGTGCAGAACCCGAACCCGGCGGGCGAACTTGGTCAGGAAGAGGGCTTCCTCCATGGCGGTGTCTCCGCCGCCGATGACGAGGACCTCCTGGTCCTGGAAGAAGAACCCGTCGCAGGTCGCGCAGGAGGAGACTCCCTGTCCCTGGTACTTCTCTTCCGAGTCGAGCCCCAGCCACTTGGCCGAGGCCCCGGTGGCCACGATAAGGGATTTCGTTTCGTAGGTGGTCCCGCTCACGTCGATCTCGATCGGACGATCGTCCGCCCGGACGTCCGTGGCGATCCCGTCCACGTACTCGGTTCCGAACCGGGCGGCCTGGTCCTTCATGTTGTCCATAAGATCCGGCCCCTGGATGCCGTCGGGGAACCCGGGATAGTTTTCAACGTCCGTGGTCAGGGTGAGCTGCCCGCCCGGTTCGTCCCCCTCCACCACGAGAGGCTCGAGGTTGGCCCGGCTGGTGTAGAGGGCGGCCGTTAGGCCGGCCGGTCCGGTGCCCAGAATGATGACGTCTCTCATGCCGGTTCCTCCTCCGGGTTTAGCAGTTCGTCAAGCTCGCCGGCTCGGTCCAGAGCCACGAGTTCGTCGCTCCCCCCGACGTGCTGATCGTTAATAAAAATTTGTGGAACGGTCCGCTGGCCGTCCGACCGCCGGAGCATTTCCTCTTTACGTTCCGGCTGATCGGCTAAATTGATTTCCTCGTACTCGACGTCCTTCTGATCGAAAAGATCTTTCGCCCGGCGGCAGTATGTGCACCGGGGGGTTGTGTAGATTTCCACGGTTGGCATGGTATCTCTCCGGTTGGTGGGGCTTGACGTGATGATGAACGTTCCATCCT
>CAYPTI010000015.1:3402-21672 GCA_964413525.1 uncultured bacterium
GGCATGGTATCTCTCCGGTTGGTGGGGCTTGACGTGATGATGAACGTTCCATCCTACCTTCGATTGAGATCTAAATTATATCCAAATTAGACCGTAACGTCGAGTTCGGAGGGCGACCGCATCCGGCTTGTAGGCTCTGTGCCGGGGCCCGTTGAATTCATTCAACCCGGTCGTTTGGCCGGACATCGGCCTCGCCGGACTGTCGAGTGGAACGGTAAACTGGATTCCGAAATGAGATGCTTCCTACGAGAAGCTTCTCGAAAGCCGTTCGGAAACCGCTGGTACCCGTGAAGTAATTCCTACGGTCGATTGATTAGCAGGATAATCAGAACCGAATCTCGGTGCAGTGGGTACCGGTGATGGATGGTCAAACCGAGAAACGAACTTCGTTGGTTCGTTTGAGTATGGGAGGTGAGGTTCCGTGGTGGACCGCTGGGCACCCGTTGAGGAAGTCCGGACGATCTCCAACTGGTTACGGGAGCCGGCCGAAGATCGGAAGCAGGCCCGTGAACGCGGGTGGGTGGTGAAGGAATGGAACGACTCCCCGGGGGCCTACCATCCACCCCACGACCATCCCTACGACCACCGGGTCGTCGTGGTTGAGGGGTCGATGGAATTCATCGTGGAAGCCGAGACCTTCCGGCTCGGGAAAGGGGACGCGCTGGATTTACCGGCCGGTGTACCGCATGAAGCGAACAGTGACCCGGAGCGGGGGTGCCGGTACTGGCAACTTCAACCTCCGGAGTGACGGCGCCTATTCTCAAGGAACTCAAGAATGTCTCGCCGTTCCTCCGGATCCAGTCCGTCCAGCAGGGATGCCGTTCCCTCGACCGGTTCGACCCGAGGGGCCTCCTCGTCCTCCGGGCCGGGCACGATCTGCCAGCTTGAGTCTTCCCGCTCGATCACCAGCCGTCCGTCCAGGGACCGGAGGATCCGGGCCAGAGCCTGGAGGGGTGGGATCCGGCGGTTGTTCTCGTAGTACGAGATGGACGGGGCGGGAAGATCGCTCCGGTCGGCCAAATCCCGCTGAGAGGACCCCTCCTCACCTCGTAGTTGTTCCAGCAGATCGCCCAAACGTTGACCGGCCATTCGTTTCCATCCTTTCGTGACGGAGCGGGTCCACGGTTCCTGAATGTTGTTCCTGATAACACGTTTGATCGTCAACCGGGCCGCCAGGGGGATATTTTCAGAGACCTGTGGGCGAATCCATTCGACCGGGGATGATCCCGAGACGCGGATCGATCCGTCCGGGTTCCGTTCAAAACTCCAGCCGGTCGGCGGCGTCGAGCCGACGGTTTTTCCAGCGGGGACCCCCGTAGATCAGATGATGGAACAATGCCATTATGCCGAACCCGGCATACAGAACAAGGCCGGGGAGGATCGTGAATCCCCAGAGTACGGAATGGGGGAGTTCCCGGTGCAGTCCGAGTCCGATCAGGTGAACCAGAACCATGGCGGATCCGAACAGAACCCAGCCGGGGACGCCCGGGCTGAACCCTGCAAGCCATCCGAGAAACGGTACGACATGAGTGAGCAAAAATCCCAGTTCGAGAAGCAGAAGAAAGCCCCACCGGTTGTCAAGTCCTTCCAGCAGGTGTTTGGTGAGCCCTTCCACCGTTTCACGGGCCGACCGGTACATCACGGTCGAGAGTCCCGGGGTGGCCCGGACCCATAACCCGCCGCCGATCGATTGAACTCGCCGTGCAAGTTGTCGGTCCTCGGCGATGGCCCACCGGACCGCCCGGTGTCCCCCGACGTCCTCGTACAGCGAACGAGAAAACAGCATGAATCCCCCTGCGGCCAGCGCTTCCGGTCGGTCCGGATCGTTGACGTAGCGAAGCGGATACAGGAGGAGCAGAAACAGCCCGAGCAGAGGAACCACCATTTTCTGGAAGATTCCGGGGCAGTGGACGGTGGGAAACAGAGAATGGAGGGTCCGGGGGTGGTCGACGGCCCGGGGCATGATTCGGGACAGAAGGTTGGAGTGGAACCGGATGTCCGCGTCGGTGAACAGGAGCCAGTCGTGGCGCGCTTCCCGAGCCCCCTGGCGAGCCGCCCAGGGCTTCCCCTTCCATTCGTCGTCCGGCCGCGGCTCCCCGTCGATAACCCGGAGGTTCGGATCCTCCATCGAGTCCAGGATGGAACCGGTCTGATCGGTGGAGCGGTCGTTGACCACGATGACTTCAAATTCGGGATACTTTTGGTCAAGCAAGGTCGGGAGACAGTCGGGGAGGTCGTCGGCCTCGTTTCGGGCCGGGACGATGATGGAAACCGGTGGATTCTTGTTCGGAGCGGGCTCACCGGATCGGACGGACCATTCGTATCGCCAGGGTTTTCCGAGGACCAACCGTCCGGCCGCGTACAGCCAGCCAACCAGCGCCAGCCCCGAGCACAGGATCAGTACATTGGTCACGGGGTATCGACCCCCAAGATGGACGGAGGTGTTTTTCAACCGCACGGTTGAACTGACCGGACGGAGGGTCCTGCGATAGGATCGGGGTCGGGTTGATGGTCGGGAGCGTCCTGCACGTCAGCCCGGTCGCTAGCCTAACATGGGGGGCTGATCTGACCCGAAGTGGTTGAGGCTCACGGAAGCAATCGGTCCGTGGGCGGTGACATTCCTTGTGGAAAACCGTACGTACGGGGAGCGTCCGTCTCATGGAACCGCTGGTGGAACTGAAGGAAGTCCGAATGTCGTACCCGGTGGGGGAGGAGAGAGAATCGGTTCTACGGGGGATTAACCTCACGGTCGAACCGGGTTCAATCGTGGCGGTCATGGGGAAGAGCGGCAGCGGAAAAAGCACGCTTCTGAACCTGATCGCCGGGCTGGACGTTCCCGACGAGGGAACCGTGACGGTGGTGGGTGAATCCCTCACGGACCGGTCGGAACGGGCCCGGACCCGGCTTCGCCGGAAGAACATCGGGATGGTGTTTCAGTTTTTCAACCTGGTCCCGTCCCTGACCGTGCGGGAAAACCTGATCTTTCCGCTGGAGTTAAACGGGCTTCCGGTGGAGGAGCGGCCCGAACGGATGATGGATCGACTGGACCTCGGGAACCTGGCGGATCGTTATCCTTCGTCCCTTTCCGGTGGGGAGCGTCAGCGAACGGCCGTGGGGAGAGCCCTGATCCACGATCCGTCCCTGATCCTGGCGGACGAACCGACCGGGAACCTGGATCACGACCTTTCCCGCCGGGTGCTGGATCGGTTTCGTGAACTCTGCCAGGACCGGGACGTGGGGGTCGTTCTGGCCACCCATTCGGAGATGTGTGCCTCCATCAGTCACCGCCGGTATCAGCTTCGCTCCGGCCGGTTGCACGAGTCAACCTGACGATGGACTGGACGATCATCTGGCGGGACGTCCGGTTCCATCCAGTGACGTGGTTGGTCTGTGTGCTCGGGGTGGCCGTCGGAGTCGGCGCCTGGGTGGGCATGCAGACGGCCGCCACCCAGGCGATCTCCGCGTTTGAGGACTCCGTAACGGCCACGGTGGGTCGGGCCACTCACGTGGTCGAGCCGGCCAGTGGCCCGCTGGATGAGTCCGTCTGGGAACAACTTGTTTCCCGAACGGACGAACCGATCTCACCGGTGATCGAGGGGACAGCACGCTGGAACCGGAAGGACGGATCCGTGGAGACCCTTCGGATCGTCGGGATGGATCCGGTTACGTACCCGGTGTTTCAACCCATGGGCGAGACGGGAGAATCCCTTCCCCTGGATCGGTTTCTCTCCGGGGCATCCGTGGTGTTCGCGGGAGGCGGAATCCCTTCCCGATCGGCCCTCCGGATTCAGGTGCCTTCGGGGGAACGGGAGGTCGAAGTCGTCGGTCGGGTGTCCGAGGAGACCGGCGGACGGGTTCTCTACATGGACGTGAACCTGGCTCAGCGGCTGTTGAATCGAACCGGTGAGCTGGATCGAATTCTCATCCGGACGGAGGACCCGGCGCGGCACGAGAGGGTACTGCCCGAAGGTGTGTATCTGCTGGAGACCGGTCAACGGATGGCTTCCACCCGGAGCCTGGTGGAATCCTTCCGGTGGAACCTCTACGCGCTGGGGTTTCTGGCCCTGTTCGTGGGGGCGTTTCTGGTCTACAGCTCGATGCTGGTCATCACCACCCGTCAGCGGTCGACGCATTCCCTTCTGCGAACCCTCGGAATGGAGGGGCGACGGGTTCTGAAACTGGTTTTCCTCCAGGTGTTGGTGCTGGGGGGACTGGGGACCCTGCTTGGACTGGTCGGGGGATTGCTCGCCGCAGGTCCGCTGGGGCACCTGGTCAGCGGAACGGTTGATCAGCTGTTTACCCCGCTCTGGGCGAGCGGGGAGGTGGTCCGCCCGGAGGTCCTGATCGTGGGCTTCGTCATGGGGTTGATCGTCACCATCGCCGGAGGCATCGGACCCGTGCTCGGGGTCCGTTCCCTTCCTCCCCGGGCCTGGGAGCGATCCGGCGAGGAGGCCGGGGACGGTGTCCCCGGAATTTGGGTTCAGATCCTGGGTGTGGTTGGGTGTGCGGGAGGGGCGGCCGGCTTGATCCGGGCCACCTCAACCAGTCTTCTGGCAGGGTTTACGGCCTGTTTTTTGCTGGCGCTCGGCGGGGCGTTTCTCTCCGGACCGTTGCTTGAATTACTGCGGACCCTCCCCTGGAGAGGAATGTGGGAACGGATGGCCAGTCGGAACCTCGTCCGGCTCGGCGGACGAATTCTGGTCGTCACCATGACCCTGACGGTGGCGTTTTCCATGCTGCTGTCGGTGTCGTTGATGGTCGGGAGCTTCCGAACCTCCGTCCGGGACTGGGTGAACACGGTGATCGCGGCGGATGTTTACGTTTCGGCCGCCGAACAGCAGGGTTTGTCGGGAGGGGAGGGAGTGTCGGAATCGTTTCTGGACCGTCTCCGTCAGCGGCTCCCGGAGGCCACGGTTGTTGTTCAGCGTGAAACGACGGTTCAGACCCCGGAGGGGGCTCCCCTGACGGTAACGGGGATGGAGGTGGGGCCGGTTCGAGAACAGGGAATGCTGCGGGTAGGACAATCTTCTCCGAACGCCTGGGAGCGGCTTCGGGAAGACGGGGTATTTGTCTCGGAACCGGGAGCCTACCGGCTGTCGCTGGAACCGGGGGACCGGTTGACTATACCGCTCACGGGCCAGCCCGATGACGTCCGGACCGTGGTGGGCATCGTGGAGGGGTACTCGACCGATTGGGCTCAGGTATACGTGGACCAGGCCTGGATGGCCAGCTGGGACCGACCGGTCCCGATAACCGATCTCGCCGTGTTTTCGGAGGAGCCGGTTGAGGACCGGCTCCGTTCACTGGCCGGGGAATTTGGCTATTCGGTACGCTCCAACCGGGAGTTGAGGAACCGGGCTCTGGAGGAGTTCGACCGGACCTTTGCGGTCACGGACATCATGCGTGTGATCGCCGTGCTGGTGGCGGTCATTGGACTGATCGCCACGATGATTGCCCTCAATCAGAACCGCCTGGATCAGTTTGGAACCCTGTCCGCCGGCGGAGCATCCCGGTGGCACCTGGTCCGGTTGATGGGTGGGGAGACGGCCGGTATGACCGTCGTGGCCCTGCTGGCGGCCCTGCCGACCGGGATGGGACTCTGCTGGTTGCTGCTGCACGTGATCAACCGGCGTTCGTTCGGCTGGACCATCGGAATGGACCTGACGATCGGCAGTTTTCTGGAACTGGGGGTGGCGGCCGGGGTCGCCTGGCTCCTGGCCATGGGGGTGCCGGCCTGGACCGTGCTCACCACGCCCCTGCGGACTCTTCTCGGGGAGGTGGGTCGACCGTGAGAGACGCGATCATCCTCGCCGTCGTCCTGTTGCTTCTGTCGGCTCCGGTTACCGTCCCGGAACTCCGGGCGGCCGATTCGTTTCTCGAAGCGTCCCCGGACCGGAGGCTGGAGTTCCCGGAGGACCACGCCTCACAACCCGAGTACCGGACGGAGTGGTGGTACTTTACCGGGGTTTTGAACGCGAAGGAGACCGGCAAACGATTCGGCTATCAGGTTACGGTCTTCCGGAATCGACTCACCCCCCGTGACCCTTCGATCAAGCACCCCTGGGTGACAAATCAGGTATTCCTGGCTCACCTTGCGATCAGCGTTCCGGGATCCGGACGGCACCGTCACACCCACCGGTTGATCCGCGGTCATCCCGGCCTGGCGGAGGCCGACACCTCCGTACCGGGGCGGGTCCGGGTCGGGGATTGGACGGTGAGTTGGGGAGACACCTGGACCATCCGCGCGAAGGGCACGGGATACGGGGTTGATTTGACACTGAAACCGGAGGGACCTCCGCTGCTTCACGGTCGGGACGGTTATTCTCGCAAGGGACCCTCCCCGGGCCAGGCATCACACTATTTCAGTTATCCCCGGATGGAAACCCGGGGTCAATTGAACACCGATGGGGAGACCTACACCGTGGAGGGGACCACCTGGTTTGACCGGGAATTTTTCTCCAGTCAGCTCAGTCCGGAGCAGGTGGGCTGGGACTGGTTCGGGGTGAGGTTGTCCGACGGGTCCGACGTAATGGTGTTCCGATTGCGGGAGCGGGACGGATCCATCTCTCCGACCAGCTCGCTTACCCTGCGAAGGCCCGATGGAACCGTAGAAACGATGACGCTTGAAGAGGACCACTTTACCGTCCGGCGGAGGTGGACTTCGGAGGAGACCGGAGCCCGGTACCCGGTGGAGTGGGGGCTTGCGGTTCCGGAATTGGACCTTTCCCTGACCGTCGAATCCGAGTTTGACGATCAGGAACTGACGTTTGAACGGCCCGTCTCGCCAACGTACTGGGAGGGGATGGTACGGGTTTCCGGGGAGCATGACGACCGGGAGGTAAGCGGGGCAGGATATTTGGAACTAACCGGGTACGATGAACCGGTCGGGGGGAGTCTCCTCGGGGGTGAGGGCAATTGAAGGAACAAACTGAGAACCGTATGATATCCACGATTCTGGAAAGGAGGACAATGATGACGGCACCCAAGGCGATCACATCCGATGAGTTTACGGACGAAGTGGAGACGTCGGACCTGCCGGTCCTGGTGGATTTTTGGGCCGAGTGGTGTGGACCCTGCAAACAGCTCGAACCCCGAATTGAAGAACTGGCCGAGGAACTCGACGGCCAGGTGAAGTTCTGCAAGGTTGACGTGGACGAGAATCAGGAGCTGGCCGGTCAGTTCGGCATCCGAAGCATCCCTACGCTGTTGTTGTTTGACGAGGGAGAGAAAGTCGATCAGATCGTGGGCTCGGTTCCGAAGGAACGGATTCGGGACAAACTTGAGCCCCTGTTCGCGGAGTAGTCCGGCCTTTCCCGCCTCGCACTGAATTCATTCGTTCCGCCGTTCGTTCATCTTCGACAGGGGAGAGAACCTCGCTGCGTTTCCTTCAGGTAGGGACCTGTGAGTCCACCCAGGAACTGATTCGAGAGCTTGACGACGGTCGATCCCGGCTTATGGTCCGGGCGGACCGTCAGACGTCGGGCCGGGGGCGCCGGGGACGAACCTGGGACAGCCCCGAAGGGGGACTGTACGCAAGCGTTTCGTTCGATCCGCCCGGCGCGAATTCCGTCTCGCTGGTTCCCCTGGCGGCGGCCCAGTGTTTACGAACGCTGCTGATAGAAGACCACTCCGTCTCCGGTCTTGAGGTAAAATGGCCCAACGACCTGCTCCTGAACGATAGGAAACTCGCCGGGTTTCTCGGCGAGTCCGGGGGAGGAAGGGTTTACCTCGGAATGGGTGTGAATCTGGTTGAACAACCCCCGGGGTCCTCCTCCTATCGGCGGTCTCCGGCGGCGCTGTCCGACGTACTTGCCTCTCCACCGCCCCCGGTTCGACTGCTGGAAAGCTGGTGGGAACGGTTCTCCGGCTGGCTTTCGTCCCCCGGGGCCTATTTTGACGCCCGGTTTCTGCAGGACTCCCTGCGGCCCATCGGCCGGTCCGTGAAGTGGAACGGAGGCCGGGGACGGGCGGTGTCGCTGGCGGCGGACGGGGGACTTGTGATCGAACAGAACGGAGACTCCAGAACCCTGTACGCCACCGAAGTGGAGGAACTGACCATCGATGAAGCTGCTGATTGACGTTGGTAACACCACGACCAGGACGATTTTGTTGGTTGAAGGCTCCCTTACCAAACCGCGTACCATCGAGACCCGCACCCGCCGGACGGCGGACGAGTGGTGGGCGCTCTGGAAAAGTCTCTACGGACGAGTTTTCCAGGAGGACATCCAGCTTGTTGGTGTAAGCGTGGTCCCGGAGGTAACGGACGCCCTTCGTCGGCTGGGACGCCGGTACTGCGATGGGAACGTACGATTTCTGACCTCACCGTGGGAGGGCCCGGTGGGAATCGGTCGGCCGGATCCGGACGAACTGGGAGCGGACCGTTACGCGGGCGCGGTCGGGTTGTACACCGACTACGGATCGGGAATCGCGGTTGACTTCGGGACAGCGACAACGGTGGACGTGGTTGATCGAAAGGGGAAGTATCAGGGGGGGCTGATCCATCCCGGGGTCCGCACGGGGCTGAACGGACTTCGCCGTCATGCCGCTCTGCTCCCCGGCGTAGCCCTGGAATGTCCGGACGAGATCGATACGTCCAGCACCCGGGGAGCCCTGCAGGGAGGATTGTATTACGGCCACGCCGGAGCCGTGGATCGAATGGTTGAAACCGTCCGTCACCGGATGGAACTTCCCGACGATCCTCCGGTCGTGGCGACGGGAGGATACGGGGAATCCCTGCTGGGTTTGAGCACCACGATTGAAGAATACGACCCCGACCTCGTGCTGAAGGGGCTTTCGAAACTCATACAAAATTCTGATTGAGGGGCGGGCACACCGGATTCATCCCGCGTTGGTACCGGGATTCCGAGGGACCGGTTTCCGGGCCGGAGTACCTTTCCTTCCTTGGGGATTGACCTTGCTCGATGGTATTCTTTATCCTTATCGGTTCCGATCCTAACCCAAATCTTGTTGTGTTTGCCCAGGACAACCTATGCTGACACCCTTTTTGTATCAGGAGGTACAGCCGTGAATTTAAAGCCGCTTGGCAATCGAGTTGTGCTGCAAGTTGTTGAACCGGAGGAAGAACAGACGGAGGCGGGGATCGTGATTCCCGACTCTGCCCAGGAACAGCCCCAGCAGGCGGACGTTATCGCCGTGGGAGCCGGGAAACGGGAGGAAGGCGAAGTTCACGAACCCGAGGTATCCGAAGGGGACCGGGTCATTTTTGGAAAGTATTCCGGTACCGAAGTGACGGTTGACGGGGAGGAGTACCTCGTCATGGACGCCGAGGATGTCCTCGCTCGAGTCCAGTAACGAAGTAGCTGGCACCGTGCCTCAAACCTGCATCTTGAGTTTACCTATCCGTATGTATCTTTCTGGAGGGTTTAATCGATGACTGCTAAGGAAACCATTTATGACGACGAGGCCCGTCGGGAGCTTGTCGACGGGGTCGATCAGTTGAGCGACGCCGTGAAGGTGACGCTCGGTCCGCGCGGCCGCAACGTCGTGCTGGAGAAGAGCTTTGGTGCTCCGACCATTACCAAGGACGGAGTGACCATCGCCAAGGAAATTGAGCTGGAAGAACGGTTCCCCAACATGGGTGCCCAGCTCATCAAGGAAGTCGCGACCAAGACCCAGGACGAAACCGGTGACGGCACCACCACCGCCACCCTCCTGGCTCAGACCATCATCCACGAGGGATTGAAGTCGGTGGCCGCCGGACACAATCCTCAATCGCTCCGCCGTGGCATTCAGCAAGCGGCGCGGCTGGCCGTTCAGAAACTGCGCCAGTACTCCGAGCGAGTTGACGGAAAAAGTCACATCGAGCAGGTCGCAACCATCTCCGCCAACAACGACCCGGAGATCGGGACCATCCTTGCCGAAGCGATGGACCGCGTCGGGGAGGACGGAGTTATCACCGTGGAAGAAGGCCGGGGAATCGAAACCGAGCTTGAAGTCGTGGAAGGCATGCAGTTTGACCGCGGCTACAAGTCCCCGTACTTCGTAACCGACGAGGAGAACATGGTGTGCGAACTGGAAGAACCGAGGATTCTGATTTTCGACTCCGAAATTTCTGCTATCCAGGACATCGTTCCGCTGCTTGAGCAGGTGTCACGGGACGGAAGCCCGCTGCTGATCGTGTCCGAGGACATGGACGGCGAAGCGCTGGCCACCCTGGTGGTTAACAAGCTCCGGGGTCAGCTTGACGTCTGCGCCGTGAAGGCTCCGGGATTTGGTGACCGGCGACAGCAGATGCTTGAGGACCTCGCCGTGCTCACGGGCGGAACCGTGATTTCCGAGGACAAGGGCATGCAGCTTGAAAACGCCGACCTCGATCAGCTCGGTCGAGCCTCCCGTGTAACAATCACGGATGACGACACGACCCTGGTTGAGGGCGAAGGAAACCCCTCCGCCATCGAGGACCGGGTCAATCAGATCCGCCGCCAGATCGAGCAGTCCGACAGCGATTACGACCGGGAGAAACTGGAAGAACGGCTGGCCCGACTGGCCGGTGGAGTTGGAGTCATCAAGATCGGAGCCGCGACCGAACCGGAGATGAAGGAACGAAAGTCCCGCGTCGAGGACGCCCTTCAATCCACCCGGGCGGCCGTCGCGGAAGGAATCGTCCCCGGAGGCGGAACCACGTTGCTCCGGATTCAGCGGGACCTGGCCGACGAGACCCTCGACAACGACGAGGAGCAGCAGGGTCTCCGGATCCTGCAGCAGGCCCTGTCCGGCCCGGCCCGGCAGATCGCCGAGAACTCCGGTGAAGAGGGCTCGGTTATCGTTGAGCGGATACGGTCTACCGATTCTGATTCGATTGGTTATAATGCTCGCACAAGGGAACTTGAAGATTTGCTTGATGCGGGTATTATTGACCCGGCCAAGGTTATTCGAGCCGTGCTTGAGAACGCCAGCAGCATCGCGGCGTTGCTTCTCACCACGGAAGCCGCCATCACCGATGTGGAAGACGCCGATGACGACGGCGGCGGAGCTCCACAAGGAGGACCGCCGGCCGGAGGAATGGGCGGTGGCATGGGTGGCATGGGCGGAATGGGCGGCATGATGTAACCTACAATTCCAGACCCCTTCCCCCGAGATCCCGGGGCCCGGCAAAAGCCGGCCCCGGGATTTTTTCTTTTTGTGACGGTAATCGTCGAACTCCTCCCAAGTCTGTGTTAGTCTTCTCTTTGGTTCACATTGCGTGGGGGAACCATTGACGACGGCAGTCCTCCGTCAACCGGTTGGCACATGGGTAGGTCGGCATTCGGGGCCGACCGGTGCCGGACGGAAACACATTGCATCCTGGTAGGGGTACTTATGGCTCGTGGGCTTCGACGATTTCTCATCCTTTTTGTGTTCCTTCTCCTGCTGGTTTATTTTTCTCTCAACCTGATTGTGAACCTCGACTTGGTCAAGCAACCGTTCCTCTCCTACGTTGAATCAGAACTCAACCGGCCGGTAAGCGCCGGATACGTGTACGTTAACTGGCGGCTCCACCCGACCCTCTCCCACCTCGAGATCAACCCCCCCGATCATCCGGATCAAACCGAGGATCCCAGGATTCGTGCCAGCTGGCTGGAAATTATTCCGACCTGGGGAAACCTGGGGAGCGATTTTCCCGAGGAACCTTCCGGCTGGGTTCGACTTGTCCGAATTGAACGACTGAACGTTTACGAACCGGTGGAAGGGTCCGGGGAAACGGAGGACCGTGAAGCCTCCGCCGCCGATCCCCCCTCGGAATCCCTCGACGAGCTCCTGCCGAGGTTACCGGTTCGGGTCGATCGGTTCAGTTACCAGCGAGACGACCAACCGTTCGTCAGGGGTCGGAACCTTACCTACCAGTCTCCCGAGGAGCCCGTCGAGTTCGAAATTACCGAGGTGTCCGGGGTCGACGTCGCTTCCGAGGGGACCCTTTCTCTGGCTCCGTTTCGGAGTCGACTTCGTCTCGAATCCGTCGATCTATCCGAATTCCTGCCCGAGTATGATGATCTCACGGCCGAAGGACAGATTGATTTTTCGGGTGGCAATTCGACCCTTCAATTCCAATTTTCCGGTCGGATTGACGGAACCGGACCGGGTTCGGATCAGTTGCCGGCCCGGCTGGAAGGGGAGGGTCAGGTGTCCGATGGGAGGATCCGGCTGGAGTCCGTTCGGACGGAATTGTCCGATGCTTCCGTTGATATGGCCGGTGAATGGACGATGGGTGGTGGGGAGTGGGAACTCCGCGGGGAATACCGCCTCGAACCCGGGGCGGTTCCCTTCGACCGGCTCGGAATTCCGGGAACCGTTGAGCTGCTGGAGGCGAGTGCTCCCGAGGGTCGATTTCGATTGGAGGGAAATGGGGCGAACGTTGAGTACGGAGGAAACATGGACTGGGAAAACGCCAGGATCCGTCACCAACTGGGGGACCGGACGCAGGAGATCGATGTTAAACAGCTTCGGGCGGAATACGAACAGGGTCGGATCAACTTTGTTCGGGGCACCCTCACCTGGAACGGACTGTCAGCGACCCTAAGCGAGGGCACCTGGAGACCGTTTGCGACGGAAACTCCCCTGCGGATTAGCGGTCTGTTATCGGGGGATGGGTTCCCCCCCTGGATCCAGTCGCTGATGCCGGCTCCGCTGGGGGAACTCAGGCAGGTTGAGGTACCGTTCACATACGAGGTACGACAGCAGGGGACGTCGGGTGAATGGTCGCAGGCAGTGAACCTGGAATCGGGTAGGCTGCAGGCTGACCGGGGGGAAATCCTTATCGAGGAGCTTCGTTGGAGACGACCGGCTGAGGGGGATCCGCTCCAGGCCCGGTTCCGGGACCCGGGCGGGAACCAATGGAGGCTGAACGGGGATCCGGAGACGACCCTGCACCTTCGTTCCACACCCGGAGAAGTAACCTGGTTGACCTCCGGGATGAGGGGACTTCCGGAGCCGGTCCGGTCCTATGCGTCGCTGGGGAACGCCGCGGTTCGGATACGCCTGGAGGATCCTCTTGGTGAGGCGTTCACACCGCGGGGAGAGGTGGACTTTGAGCAAACCCGACTGGAGTTTGGTGAGGAGCGCCGGGCCATCGCGAACCTGAACGGGACGTTGACGTATGAAGGAAATCGGCTCCGGTTGGACAACCTTCGGCTTGAGGAGTTTGGGGGAAGTTTGACCGTAAACGGGATCGTTACGGATCTGGTTCCGTATGAGGACCCGGCGCTTGATCTGGAATTGGAGGCCGATTCCTTCCGGGGGGATTCCGTCGCGAGGGCGTTTGACTGGCCGAGCCGGGAAGGGGACTTCGACCTGACCGGGACCGTGCGGGGAACCGTCGATCAGCCGGAGGTCGATCTTACCGCTTCGAGTCAAGCTCTGAACCTGGGCCCCTACACCGTGGATCAACCCCGGCTCCGGCTTCGGCCGTCGGAGGATGGGATCCGGTGGGAAATTCTGTCGGGCCGGGTCGCCGGAGCGGATGCATCGGGGAACGGAAGGCTTGACTATGACGGCGACATGTCCCTTGAGGTGCAGTTTGAAGAAGGAAATCCAAAGGGTCTGTTCCCCGGGGTTGACTGGGCCCAGCAGCACCTCACCGGGGAATACGATGCCGATTTGAACCTGACGGGGGTTCTCGGCAAGTATGAATCATGGGAAGGCACCCTTCGGCTCTCCCATCAATCGGTTCGAATGGGCCGGTTTCCCCCGATCGCCGGGATCGGAAGGGTTGCTGACCTGAACCAACTTGAAGACGAATTTTTGATTCGCGACGCGGACCACGAAATTCCCGTTCGGGAGGGGAAATTTCAGCTCGATGGACTGGAATTTCACACCCATCAGTCCGCGCTGGAAGGAACCGGGACCGTCGGTTTGAACGGTGAACTTAACGCCCGTGGGGAACTGATTCTTCGCGGCGAACTGTTGCGGGTTTATCTCCGGGACGTCCTGGGGGAAATTTACCGCCAGGTCGGATTAAGCGAGGAACGTGAACTCACCATCCCCTTCGACGTGCGAGGCACGGTATCCGAACCCGACGTCCAGGTTGATCGGGAGATGGTACAGGAACAGATGGAACGTGATTTTGTCCGAAGTCTGTTCAGCGAGGAATTCGGCCGTCCGATCCTGCGAATTCTCGATACGATTTTTTGACCGAAACGGTCCTCTGAAGCGGGTGTACCCGGAAACCCGAGGATCAAACCGGTCGGACCCCCCGTTTGTTTCTCTGGAATTAGCTTGAATATTGCTATAATGTTTTGCGGTAATGTTGCAGTTTTAAACAGAGTACGTGAATCTGGAGACACGGTCCCTTGCGTCCGCTATCTCCCAATGAAGTGGTGATTCATCGTGGATTCGGAGGATAAGTTGAACGTCGGGGTCGTCGGGGTGGGGCATCTCGGGGAACATCACGCCCGCCTGTATTCGTCCTTTCACGACGTGAATCTGGTTGGCGTCGTTGACCTGGACGTACGGAGGGGAAAGGAGATCGCCGCCCGGTACGGAACGGATTTTTACACGTCGCTTGATGATTTGCTTCCGGCCATTGACGCTGCCAGCGTGGTGGTGCCAACGGAGGATCACTACGAGGTGGGAATGAAGCTGTTGCGGGCGAACCGGCACTGTTTGATTGAAAAACCGATGGTTGAGACCTTACAGCAGGCTGAAAAACTCTACCGTACGTCCCGGGAACAGGACGTGTTTCTACAGGTCGGCCACGTGGAACGGTTCAATCCGTCCTTCGTCGCGGCCCGTGAATACATAACCAAGCCCCGGATTATTGAAGTTCACCGCCTGGGCCCGTTTGTTCAGCGGGCAGCGAACATCGGGGTGGTCATGGATCTCATGATCCACGACATCGACATCATCCTGAGCCTGGTTGATTCTCCCCTGAAAGACATCCAGTCGGTCGGGGCCTCGATGCTGTCGGATTACGAGGACATCGCCACCGCCCGGCTGGAGTTTCACAACGGATGCGTTGCAAACCTTACCGCGAGCCGGGTTTCGCTTGAGACCCGGCGTGACATCACGATTTTTCAGGATTCCAACTACGTAACCCTCGACTACCTGGCCGAAGACGTGAAGGTCTGCAAACTCAAGAACGGTCGGGCGGAAAACTTTGATGACATTGAAGTGTTCAAACCTCCGGTTGAAAACGGCGACAGCCTCCGGCGGGAACTGCTCCACTTTATCCACTGCATCCAGGAGGGGCGTGAACCGGTCGTGGGCGGTCCGGAGGGGAAGAACGCCATGGAGGTTGCCTTCCAGGTCGTTGACTCGATGAAGCAGGACGACAAGCTCACCACCCTGACTGCCTGAGGGCCCGCCGACTCCCCATGGGCGATCTGTTGCTCTGTACGGGGGATAGTTCGGCGGATGGGTACGCGGCGAATCTGGTCGAGTACCTTCGGGAACGGGAATATCCCGGACGGATTCACGCCGCCGCCGGTCATCGGACCGAACGGGCGGGCGCGAACCTGACGGTCAACCTGGTGGATCACGGCGTGGTGGGGATCAGCGAAATTTTTGGATCCATTCCGGCCTACTACTCGGCCTTCCGTACCCTCACAACCCTTCTTCGTGAGGAACCCATTACCACCGTCGTGTTGATGGACTTCCCCGGCTTTAACCTCCAGGTGCTCGCTCGCTGGATCCGGTTCCAGGACCTGCCGGTTCGCCTCTGTTATTACATTCCACCCCAAGTCTGGGCATGGCGTCGGGGCCGAATCAAGAAACTCCGGGAGTGGTTTGACGAATTGTTTGTTATTTTTCCGTTTGAACAGAAATTTTATCGGGATCACGGAATTGACGCCCGGTTCGTGGGCCATCCAATGCTTGAGGACCGGGCGGAGGAACCCGCCTATGATCTCCGGGATACGCTGGAAATTGATCCCGATCGAATCATCGTGGGGTTGTTTCCCGGCTCCCGGGGCTCCGAGATCAAGAACCACCTCCCGGCCATGGCGAGCGCCGCGGACCGGCTGGTCGAGGAAGACGATCGAATCCTGCCGGTGGTCAGCGCGGCTCCCGCCGTCTCCTACGATCACTTTGACGACGTCCTCGGCGGTTCCCGTCACCACGATTATCCGATCTGGGGAGCCGACGCCCGCAGCCTGCTTGAGGCCTCCCGGACGGTGATGGTTGCCTCCGGTTCCATCACGATGGACGCCGCCTTCGCACGCCGGCCGATGGTGGTGGGATACCGAACGTCCTGGTTCTCCTATCAGGTTGGCAAGCGATTGATCTCCTCCGATCACGTGGCCATGCCCAACCTGCTGGATTCGTCGGTCCCGGTCCCGGAGTTGATCCAGTCGGAGTTCACCCCCGATCGGTTGGTTGAAGAAACCCTGCGGTTGCTGAGGGACGAGGAAGCATTCGACCGTCAGCGTCAGGCGCTCGAGAGGATCTGTCAGCAGTTCTCCGCCCGGCGGGCCTCCCGTGAGGTGGGAGACCGATTGCTGGAGCTTGCCCACGGTTGAACTTCAAACAGGCGAGTACCCGGATCCTTGCCGCCCTCTCCGGCACCGTGGCTCCCGTCCTGTTACGGATCCTCCGGGATTCAAACCGGATCGAAGTTCAGCATGTCGAGCCCTACGAACGGTTTCGGACCCAGGAGCAGAACTTCATCATAGCTTTCTGGCACGGACAGATGCTGCCGATTCTGTTTTACATCCGAACGGGGGGATATTACACCTTCATCAGCCCT
Source organism: uncultured bacterium (assembly GCA_964413525.1). Lineage (GTDB taxonomy): Bacteria > T1Sed10-126 > T1Sed10-126 > T1Sed10-126 > CAYPTI01 > CAYPTI01. The sequence continues at coordinate 20,081 of CAYPTI010000015.1, forward strand.
CACCGGGACGGGGAGTACATTGCCCGGGCGCTGGAAGGCATGGGGCACCATGCCCTGCGCACGTCACTGCGTGATCGCCGGCTGCGGGCCCTTGGCGAGGCGCTGAAGCTCGCCCGGGAGGGGGAAACGCTGGCCGTGACCCCGGACGGTCCCCGGGGTCCCCGGTACCGGGCGAAGGACGGGATCGTGAAGCTGAGTCGCAAGACGGACTTGCCCATTCTTCCGGTGGCCGGAGTATCGGGCCGGGCGCACGTTTTTTCCAGCTGGGACCGGTTCTGTATGCCGCTGCCCCTGGGGACCATCCACGTGCGCTTCGGCGATCCGCTGTTTCCTGACGAAACAAACGACATCGAGCGGGACCGCCGCCGGCTCGAGGAGCGGCTTAACCGGATCAGCCGGGAGGCGGGAGAGGGGTTGCCCGGACTAGATGAATACCTTGAGGAATTTCGTGCCGGTTCTGCCGCCGCCGGATGAAGGCCTCGGTCTGGTTCCGTGCCGGCCGGGGAGAGGGGAACCCCGGTGGGAGTTTAATTCTCCGATGAAGGATCGAATCTATCGCTGGTACCACGATCTGATCTTTGATCCTGATCCTGGGGGCTGGAGTGGACTGGCCAAGACGGGGCTGCGGGGGTTATGTCCATTGTACGCCTGCTTCCAGCGACTCGACCGGTACCGTCGGGTTCGTGGACGGAGGGAACTTCCCCTGCCGGTGGTGTCGGTGGGGAACCTCGCCGTCGGGGGGAGCGGGAAGACGGAATTTGTCTCCCGCTTGACCGAGGAGTTGCTGCTGGAGGGAGAACGTCCCGCGATCTTGAAACGGGGAGAAGGGCGTCGGACGGGACCGGTCCGGAGCGGCGGAACCGCACCGGACGAACTCGCCGAAGCCTACGGGGATGAGGTTGCCCTGCTCGCGAACCGGCATCCGGACGTCCCGATCGCGGTGGGACCCGACCGGTTCGAGGCCGGGGAGTTGTTGCTGGAGGAGAATCGGACCGTTTTTCTGCTGGATGATGGGTTTCAGCACCGGCAGCTCGTACGGGACCTGGATCTGGTACTGATCGGGGAGCTTGACGAACTGGACAACGATGTCCTCCCGGCGGGACCGCTTCGGGAACCGGTTTCCAGCCTTCGCCGGGCCGACGTGATCAGCCTGCCCCTGGACTCCGGCCCATCCAGCCGGGAGGAGTTACCGGGGGACATACCGGTGATTCAGCACGGGTATCGATTTCAGGCCATCCGCCGGGAGGGGACGGACGTGACGGCGGTAGCACGGGAATCGGGGATCCGTCCCCTGCTCACGCTGGCCCGACCGAACCGAGTCCTGGAGACGCTCCGGAACCAGGGGATCCCCGTCCACCAACCCGTCCTGCTTCCGGATCACGGAGGGCTCTCGGCCTCCTTGCTTGAAGACCTAAATCCGGAAAACGTACTGGTGACCGACAAGGAGTGGGTTAAACTGCCGGAACGGTTCCGCGGGCGGGTCAACCGGTTACACAGCACGTTTGAGGTCCGTCACCTTGACCGGCTGATGAAACAGATCCGGAGGGTCATCAGCGACCAATGAGCTTGCTTTCGCGGATGTACGGAGCCGT
>CAYPTI010000016.1:0-19739 GCA_964413525.1 uncultured bacterium
CGCCAGCGTCCTTCCCCCGAAACCGAACCTTGTTCCGCTCCCAGTCCCTCAAACCGGACGGATCCCCCCGAACCGTCATCAGCAAATTCCACCGAGGCCCTCTCCAGCCGAAACGAAACCTCGTGGCCCACCGTCGCGTCCGTCAGCTGAACCCGTCCGTCCCGCAGGATCACCCGATCCGGATCAAAAACCTCCCGTTCGACGTCCTGACGGTCCGACACGGCGCCCGGTCTTTCCCGCACGGCGTCGATCAGGTCCACCGATCCCTCCTCGTCCCGGCGAATCCACCAGCGATGGCCCCGGACCTCAACGGTCCGAATCCGAACCCGTCCCCGGAGTAAATCCGACCAGGCAAACCCCAGCCGGAGCCGATCCAGCGAACCATACCGACCCGACGATTCATGGTCGGGGGAACCTTCGTCCGCTTCGGGGGGGGCACGAAAGATTGATACGTTCCTCAGGGTGAGGGTTCCCCGGAAGGACAACCGACTTCGCTCGATCGTGACCCGGCGGTCCAGCACCCGTTCCAGTTGAGTTTCGATCCGTTCAGGTGACACCCGGTATTGAACGTATCCGTACCCGATCGCCAGAACGCCCAGGAAAATCAGCAGCACGCCCAGGACATACACCGTCCATGTTCGATCCGTCATCAGGTAGCCGGATCCCTTTCCTTTCCGGAAAACCTTCCTGTCCGGAAGTCGAGCGCATCGGGTGAGTAAAATTGTACGGAAACGGGGGAAAGAACAACAGCAGGGACCCTCGTTCGGACCGATCGGATCCTTTCATTCGCGGGCTGGGTCCCTACACTGGGAACCGGATTGGAGGCGGGGTATGGACTCGGATCAGCCGCCGGTTGACCTGGAGTCGAAGAACAAGGTCGCCCTGAAGCTGCTCGGAGGGAGTGTGCCCAACGTCGGGTTTCAGCTCGGGGTGATCGAGGCGCTCCAGGACCGGGGATTTTCCATCCAGACCGGGGCCCTGGAACCGGGAGAATCCCGCCGGTACGGATCGACCGTGCTCAACCCCATTATCGGATCCAGCTCGGGGTCCTTTGCCGCCATAGCGGCGGCGATGGGCTACGGACGGGAGGACCTTCTGGGGAAGACCGGCCGGATCAAGGAATTCACGGAATCGATCCTCAAGGACAGCGTCAACTCGAACCTGTTTTCGTTCCTCAAGCGGTTCTACACCTCGCGGAAAAAGTACTCCCGGTTAAAGCAGCTCGTCCACAGCGAACCCGCCACCTACGAGCACCTGATCAATACCTATTATCCGCTCTGGAAGATGGACTCCATGGAGAACTATCTCCGGGAGGAACTGTTGAACGGCTGCGACTTTGCAACCCTGCGAACCAAGCTGCTTATTCTGGCGGTCACCCAGGAACAGCGCTTGACCGTGATCTTCGGGGATGAATCCCGACCCCGGACCGACGACTACAAATTCCAGGCCGGGGTCAAACCCTGGAAGGCCGCCGTCGCCTCCATGTGCCTGCCGCCGTACTTTCAACCCTATCGCCTGGAGGATCCCCCCGAGGCGATCATCCCCCCCGGCAGCGATGACGTGGTCATGATCGACGGGGAAGCCCGGGACGCCTTCTCAACCGACGCGGCGGAGGAGTCCGGAGCCGACCTGATCATCGTATCCTCCTTCTATCGGGTGATGGAGTATTCACCCGAGCTGGGTCACATCGACGACTACGGGATCCTCCCGGTGATGCTTCAGGGGCAGGCTCACGGACTCGACGCCCGGAAACTCAACTCCATCCGGAGCCGCCGGCGACGACAGCGGGCCCTCCGGCGGTTCCGAGAGTACCTGCGGGAACATCACCCCGAGCAGGCCGAGAAAGCCATGGATGAGATGGAAGAAATTCTCGACCTGAGGGAGAACCTGGACGTGATTGAAATCCAGGCCCAGGAGTACCAGCACGACGAACTCACCTACCCGTACTGGGATCCCTTCACCCTCGATGAGGACGTGCTGAATTTCCTGTTCGACGCCGGTTACGAGGTGGCGACCTCCACCCTGAACAAACGGCTCCGGTCCACAAGAACGGAGTGAGGTCCCCTCGTCCTTCCGAGCCCGGCCCTCTTCCCGTTCACCCGGGGCTAAACCGGGACCGCTGAGGAGATCCTCCCGTCGTTCTGACCGCAGTCAGCCGGATTGCCGTGAGTCCGAAAACCCAATCCTGATTCACGAACCGGTGGACAGATCTCCCGACGGTCGATGTAATTAGGAGCTTCGATGGAAGGAGATTCTTCGTGACCGCCTTCAGTGCTTGGTTTGGCTGCGTCAACGATTGTGACGTCCGCTACGAGTTAACGGAGATCGTGTACCGCTGTGAGGAATGCGGGTCCCTGCTGGAGGTCCGGCACGATCTGGACGCCCTGACCGCCCGGGAACCCTCCGAGTGGCGCCGGATCTTCGAGGACCGGTACGGCACCACCCGGTGGCCCTATGGAAGCGGGGTCTGGGGGAAGAAGGAGTGGGTCTGCCCCACCGTGGAGAACGACAACGTGGTCTCCCTCTACGAGGGCAAGACGAACCTGTTCTGGGCCGACGAATTCGGCAAACAGCTCGGCCTCAAGGACCTCTGGGTCAAGCAGTGCGGCAACAGCCACACCGGATCCTTCAAGGACCTGGGAATGACGGTTCTCGTCAGCATGGTCAACCAGATCATCGCCGAGGGCACCGAGGTTCCCGCCATCGCCTGCGCCTCCACCGGCGACACGTCCGCCTCCCTGGCGGCCTATTGCGCCGCCGCCGGGCTGCAGGCCATCGTCATCCTTCCCCAGGACAAGATCACTCCGGCCCAGCTTATCCAGCCCATCGCCAACAACGCCCTGACCCTGTCGCTGGACACCGATTTCGACGGCTGCATGGAAATCGTCCAGAAACTGACCACCGAACACAACATTTACCTGGCCAACTCGATGAATTCCCTCCGGATCGAGGGGCAAAAAACCATCAGCTACGAGATCGCCCAGGAGTTCAAGTGGGAACCGGTGGACAACATCATCATCCCGGGCGGGAACCTGGGCAACGTCTCCGCCCTCGGGAAGGGATTCCGGGAAATGAACCGGGCCGGCATCATTGACTGGAAACCCCGCATCATCTGCGCCCAGGCCGAACGGGCCAACCCGCTCTACCGGAGTTACCAGAACGATTTTGAGTCTTTTGAACCGGTCAAAGCCGGCGAAACCGCCGCCTCCGCCATCCAGATCGGGGACCCGGTCAGCATCGAAAAAGCCATCGACGTACTGAAGGAATTCGACGGCATCGTCGAACAGGCCTCCGAGGACGAACTGTCCAACGCGGCCGCCTGGGCCGATCAGACCGGGCTGTTTTCCTGTCCTCACACCGGGGTCGCGCTGGCCGCCCTGATCAAGCTGACCAACCGGGAGGTTATCCGGCCCGACGAACGCACCGTGGTTATCTCCACCGCCACCGGATTGAAGTTCACCGACTTTAAAATTGGCTACCAGGAAGACACACTGGACGGGGTCGAACCGCAGTTTCGCAACACCCCGGTGGAGTCCCCGGCGGATTTTGACGAAGTACGCAACCGGCTGTTCGATGCCCTGGAACGGCGGGAACAACAAAAAAAAGAGGCGTTGGATACATGGAACCGGATGAACTGACGGCCAAACTCGGCACCCTGGGGGTCCACGCCGGGGAGGAGGATCCGCGGCCCAACCGGGAGATCACCACGCCGGTCAGCCTGACCTCCACCTACCAGTTTGAATCCATGGAGGAAGTCGAACAGTACATCACCGGCAAGAAACACCACCACGAATACGGGCGCTACGGCAACCCCACCCGTCAGGTGGCCTCCGAGAAACTCCGCGCCCTCGAGGACGCCGGGGCCTGCCTCATGACGGCCTCCGGCATGAGCGCCATCACCACCACCCTGTTCACGCTGCTCTCCGAAGGAGATCACGTGGTGGCCACCGACGACATTTACAAGAAAACACTGTACTTCCTGAAATACGACCTGAAGCGGTTCGGGATCGAAACCACCTTCGTGGACGCTGGCAACACCGAGGCTCTCCGGGACGCCATCCAGGAGAACACCACGATCCTGTTCTCCGAATCCCCCACCAATCCGTTCCTGAACGTGGTCGACCTGGAACGGCTGACGGAGATCGCGGACGAGCACGGCCTGAAGACGATCATCGACGGGACCTTCGCTCCGCCGACCAATCAGCGGCCCCTCGAACTGGGGGTCGACCTCGTGATCCATTCCAACACCAAGTACCTTGGCGGCCACAACGACCTGATCTCCGGGGCCGTGCTGGGCTCCTTCCCTCAGGTCGAACGGATCCGGGAAATGCACCACACCCTGGGCGCCGTGGCCGACCCCCACAGCTGCTACCTCCTGATCCGGGGGTTAAAAACCTTCGAGGCCCGGATGCGTCACATCAACCAAAGCGCCCTTCAGGTGGCCGAGTTCCTCGAATCCCATCCCGCGGTGGAAACCGTCTTTTACCCGGGACTTCCCTCCCACCCCCAGCACGAGGTCGCAAGCAGACTGATGGACGGATACGGAGGTGTGATCAGCTTCCTCCTGAAGGGAGAACTCGAGGAGGCCCGGCAACTCCTGAACTCCCTGAACTACATCAAGATCGCTCCCAGCCTGGGCGGCGTCGAATCGTTGATCACCCACCCGGCCACGGTCTCCTATTACGACTTTCCCGAGGAAGAACGACTCGAACAGGGCATCACCAATTCCCTTATACGCCTCTCCGTCGGCATGGAGAACACCGACGATCTGATCGCGGACCTCGACCGGTCCTTACCCGACGGATAACCCCCCGGGAGAATTCCCATGACCCAGACGTTCTCACTGGAAACGGATTCGGAAACCGTTCGAATATCCCTTACGGAGGAAGCCGCCCGGGAACTCGAACCGGTGCTGCCTCTGAATTCCCGGGTCTCCACCTGGGGAGACGAGATCTACTTCGCCGTTCCGATCGAGCTTACCTCCGGTGAAACGACCATGGACCTCCACGTCGGCGACGTGGCCTTCTGGCCGGAAGGCCGGGCGCTCTGCCTGTTCTTCGGACCGACCCCCCTGAGCGAGGGCGACGAACCCCGGCCCGCGGACGATGTCGTCCGGATCGGAACCATCGAATCCGATCCGTCAAACCTCCGGACCATCGAAGCGGGCGAGTCGGTTACCCTCCGGACCTCCTGAGCCTGTTTCCCGTCCAGCCGAATCGAATCACCTTGAGGATTCCCCGATGGGGTGCATAATGAAAACCAAATATCAAATGATCCGGAGGGAACGAATCCATGCGGAAGCCCACCATCGGGTCCATCATGATCGAGGACATCGTGACCGTTGACGCCGACTCGACGGTGGCCGAGGCGGCTCGGATCCTGCGGGAGGCAAACGTCGGATCTCTGCTGGTAGGGGATCCCCCCGACTACGACGGAATCCTCTCCGAACGGGACATCGTCTACAAGGCGGTCGCCGAAAACCGGAACCCCGACCGGCTCACCGCGGACGACATTATGACCCGGGACATTACGTACGCCTACGAAAACGACCCGATCGACGAAAGCTACGAACTCATGATTGACAACGGGTTCCGGCATCTTCCGATCAAAAACAACCGGGAGGAAACCGTCGGGATCGTGTCCATACGGAGCCTCTTTTCCCACCGGGACGAAACCAGTCAGTTCCGGATCGAACAGCTTCAAAAATACATCCGCGGCGAACGGTAACCCCGGTCCCACCTTTCCAAACCCACCTCGTTCAATATCCTTTTGTGTTCATCAATCATCTTCCCGGAAAGCAGGGTTCCCATGAAACTCGAACGAGACATTCACCTCAACCTCGTTACGCCAAAAGAACCCCACGAAGGGACGGTTGTCGAAACCACCCTTCTCACCGATTCAAGCAGCCCTCATTTTACCCGCCACGTGGTCGTGGACATCGGGGGCAGCGATCTTGAGGGAATGTTTAACGCCGGACAGGCCTTCGGGGTCATCCCGGAGTGGGAACACACCGTCGACTACAACGACACCCAAATTACGAGCACCGACCGCAAGCTCCGTCTTTACTCCATTGCGTCTCCGACGGCCGGCGAACAGGGCGATGGGAAACTGATCTCCACCCCCGTCAAACGGGTGTTTGACGAGCACAGGGACAACCATACGACGTTCCTGGGGGCCTGCTCCAACTACCTGTGTGACCTCCAGGTGGGCGACCCGGTGAAGGTGACGGGACCCACGGGACGTCACTTTCTTCTGCCCGACCGGGACGATCGGGACGGATACAACTACGTGTTTCTCGCGACCGGAACCGGGATCGCTCCCTTCCGGGGAATGCTGATGGAGCTTCTGGACCAGGAGGTCGACTGCCGGGTGGATCTGATCCTGGGCGTGCCGTACTCCACCGACGTACTCTACGGGGAGTACTTCCGACAAATGGACGACCAACACGATCACTTCCGGTTCATGGAAGCCATCAGTCGCCAGCAGACAACCGACGACGGTCGGAAAATGTACGTTCAGGAACGAATGCTGGACCAGCGGGACCGGTTCGAGTCGCTGCTCAACGACGAGAACACGCTGGTTTACATCTGCGGCATGGAAGGGATGGAAACCGGAATTTACAAGGTCTTCCTGCAGCTCGGGGCCGAGGAACTCCTGTCCACCGTCCCCGACTCCATCCGGGACCTCGACCTGGACGAAGCCAGCGGCCGGGAGGACCCGTTCTCCAAGGTCCGACCCAACAAGGACCGCGTCAAAGTGGAAGTGTACTGATCACAGGCTGCACTCCTCCGCCTCAACCTCCGTTACGTCAACCTCCAGCGAGTCGATGTCCACGTAACTGCAGGGACAGTACTCGATTTGATACAGAATTTGTTGTTTCAGACGCTCCAGGGCTTCCCGGCGGGACGCTCCCGTGGACAGGGCATCCTCCACGTCCTCGCACCGCGCCAGGTAGGTCCCGTCCGGACAGCGTTCCAGCACCACGTCGTAACTCATAAAAGCGAACCCGCCTCCCGACGCTCCGGTTCGTTCTCTGTAACGGTTTCGACCCCGATTCCCCGAACCCAACGTACGACCATTCTATAACGTGTCCGGAGGGGACCAACCGGACCGATCGGGATCATCGAACGGTTCTGGCCTTGACGACCGATCAGATCCTGCCATGCTTCAACCATGGTTTGACGCCGTCGGGAGGTCCGACCAGAAATCATCCGGCTTCGTTCGTAACCCGAAGAAAACGAACCCTCAAGCCGCATTCTATCAGGGAGGTTGGTCGCAATGAGCGACGACGTATACAAGAAAATCGAGGTCATCGGCACCTCGACGCGGTCGGTAACGGACGCGATCGAAAACGCCGTCGACAAGGCGCGCGAATCCATCGACGATCTCCGATGGTACGAGGTGACCGAAGCCCGCGGGTTGATCGAGGGCGACGAGGTCGAACACCAGGTGAGCATCAAGGTCGGCTTCAACGTCAAGTCCTGACGCCGGATTTTACAGCCCGAGGTTCCGCTTGACGTTCCGTTTGTAGGCCTCCACCCCGGGCTGATCGAAGGGGTTGACCCCCATGGTCAGGGCTGACAGGGCACACACCACCTGTAAATAATACATCAACCCCCCGAGCGATTCGGCGGTCAGTTCGTCCATCCGGAGGGTCACGGTCGGAACCCCTCCCTCGACATGAGCCTGACGGGTCCCCTCCAGGGCAGCCCGGTTCAAATCCTCCAGCGGACGTCCCACCACGGGATCCAGCCCGTCCGCGGCTTCCATGTCCGGCACCTCGGGGGTAGGGGAACGGCCGCCGATGTCCAGGAAGGTTTCCATCATCTGACGCGGACCGTCCTGAAGGTACTGTCCCATGCTGTGGAGATCCCTCGTGTACAACAGAACGTCCGGGTACAGGCCCTTGCCGTCCTTCCCCTCGCTTTCGCCGAACAGCTGCTGCCACCAGTATCCGAACGCTTCAAGTTCGGAGTAAAACAGCCCCATCACGTCGAGGTTGTACCTCCTCCGATGGAGGGCGTTGCGCAGCGCCACGAACCGAATCAATGAGGGCGGCGGTTCCGGACCCGAGAGCAGCCGATCCGCCACCCTCCGAGCCCCCTCCATGACCCCGCGAACGTCCACTCCGGCCGCCGCGGCCGGGAGCAGTCCCACCGCCGTGAAGACCGAGTACCGGCCCCCGATTCCCGGCGGGATCTCGAACCGATCCAGATCGTGTTCCCGGGCCGCCTCCCGAAGCGCTCCTTCCTCCGGATCGGTGGTCACGATCACCCGCTCGCTCCAGTCATCCGTGCCGGTTTCCAGCCAGTCCCGAAACAATCGAAAGACCGAGGCGGTCTCCAGGGTCGTGCCGGACTTGGAGATCGGGTTGACCACCGTGCGGGCGGGATCCAGTTCCGACAGCAACCGTTCGTGCGCCGCTCCCCCGAGGTGCCACCCGGCGAACCGAACGTCGGGACCCGGGTCCGTCCCGAGCGCCTCCACCAGCGCTCGTCCCCCCATGTAAGAACCCCCGATTCCGATGGAAACGAAGGCCTCCGCCCGGGCGTTCACCCGGGACACCGTCTCCTCGATCTGCTCCAGCAATTCGCTTCGATCCCCCGCCGGCCACCGGAGCCAGCCGAGCATGTTGGATCCGGGAACCTCCCCCTCACGCAATCGATCGAACAGCACCCTCACCTGGTCCGTCAGCGGATCCGGGACCGGTTCCTCTCCCGCCGGCAAGCGAACGTCAACCTCTGGCATCACCATCGAAGGTCACCTCCGGTCAGGATGTCCGTTCGGATTATAAGCACTCCAACCGCCCTCGATACCCCAACAACCGGTTCCCGGCACCGGTGCCGCCGGACGTCCTCGTCGGAACATGGGTGGAGAAGCCGGTCCTTTCCCCGGTACACTTCCCTCCCGGCGGACCCGGGCGGCCATCCCCGGCGAAGGAGCCACGGTTGATGATCAACCGTCTTTCCCGGAGAGGCCCTCACGAATCTTCATTGGCTCCGGGATCGTGTCGGTCACGTCCTTTGTTGTGTATATCTGGTTTCCGACCTCACCTCGGGAACGTTCGTGGTGCCCCTGGCATCGGTCAAACCTCGGCTGACCGAGGAGGTTGGGAAGAGGCCGCGATTCTACGGGAATCGGACACGATCTTCGCCACCCGTCGGCGGCCTGAAAAAGGCTCCTGAGCAAGCCGATCATACCCTGACGCGGGGAGAATTTCGCATGGACGATTCGAACCTGACCGTCTACGTTGACGCCGACGCCTGTCCGGTCACCGAAATCATCCTCGAGGAAGCCTCGGACAGGGAAATCTGGATGGTGCACAACCGTCATCACGACATTTCCGTCGATCGGAAGAACGTGTTCGTGAAGGAGACCGGGGACCGGGCCGACGCCGCCGATCACTGGATCGCCAACCGGCTGGAGGAAGGCGACCTGGTCATCACCGACGACCTGGGGCTGGCTACGCTGGTGGTGGGGAGGGGAGCTCGGGTTCTGCGGTTTCGGGGGGACCGGGTGACGAACGAAACCATCGACCTGAAGCTGGCCATGCGGGACGCCGCCGCCCGTCACCGGAAGAAGCCCGGGACCCGGGGCGGGGGACCTCCCGCCCTGACCGAACAGGACCGCACCCGGTTCCGCCGTCGACTCCGGGACCTCCTCAACATTTCCTGAACGGGTGGGAGGAGTCACTCGGGTTTTCTCGACAGCTTGTGAACCCAACCCCCAGCGGATACGGTTAAGGAAGCAGGTAGCCTGACGCTGACGGGGTGTTCACGATGAGCGAAGATTTCCAGCGGGAGGTGGCCTCCGTTCACCACCGGCTGGTGAACCGGTTTGAGGAATACCGCGATCAGATCGCCCAGGTGTTGTTCTTCGGGGAGCGGATCTCCCGCAGCGACCTGCAGGAGGGAATTAACGAGGTGGTTCGGGACCTGGAAGCTCACGTGGACGCCATTCAGCGCATCGTGCTTCCGGCGCTGTCGGGGGACGAAACCAGCCTCAGCGCCGTCGATATGCTGGCCACGTTCCAGAACCAAATGCTCGAGCAGGTGGATGCCACGAAGGAAAACATCGAACTGTTTGCCGATCCGGATCAGCCGAAGGAGAAACGGAACCGGGCGGCTCGCAACGCGTTGAAGGACGTCTTCCGCCTGGACGGACTCATTCGGCCCTACTTCCGGCTGGTCGAACAGCACTTCATCGCCCGGAGCAACGGACGGCTCGACGAGGACGAACGGGAGGAACTGATCTCCACCCTAAAATCCTCCGTTCACTGACTTACTCCTCCAGCTCTTCCCCCTCCACACGGCCGACGATGAACTCCTCCAGATCCTTGCTCCGGGAGGGATGGCGCAGCTTTTCAAGCGCCTTGTTTTCGATCTGACGGATTCGTTCCCGGGTCACCTTGAACATGTTCCCGACTTCCTCCAGCGTCCGCTCGTACCCGTCGTCGAGCCCGAACCGGAGCCGGATCACCTGCTCTTCCCTCCAGTCGATGCTCTTCAGCACGCCTTCAAGCTGCTTCTCGAGCATTTCGTTGTCCGTGGAGTTCATGGGGGACACCGCGTTGTTGTCCTCCACAAAATCCCCCAGGCTGGAATCCCCGTCATCCCCGATGGGGGTCTCCAGGGAGATCGGATCCTGGGAAATTTTCAGAATGTTCTTGACCCGTTCTTCCTCCCAGTTCAGTTTCTCAGCAATCTCGTCGGGCTGGGGTTCCCGATTGTGCTTCTGGACCAGCTCCCGGGCCACCCGAAGGACCTTGTTGATCTGCTCCACCATGTGGACCGGCACCCGGATGGTGCGGGACTGGTCGGCGATGGCCCGGGTGATGGCCTGGCGGATCCACCAGGTGGCGTAGGTCGAGAACTTGAATCCCTTCCGGTACTCGAACTTGTCCACCGCCTTGGTTAACCCGATGTTTCCCTCCTGGATCAGGTCCAGAAAGGACAGCCCGCGGTTGGTGTAGCGCTTGGCGATGCTGACCACGAGCCGGAGGTTGGAGCTGACCATCTTGTTGTGGTACTTCCGCATCCGGTTCTCGGCGATCTTAATCTTGGTGTAAATGTGCTCGAGATCCCGGTCCTCCAGGATCAGGTACTGGTTGGCCTCCCGGGCTTTCTCCCGCTTCCGGCGGAGGCGCCGGGCAAACCGACGAATGTTGTGCCACCGGTACTTGCTGCGAGCCCTCCATTCCTCCCGGGCGTCGTCTTCAACCCGGAGGCGATCGTAGAGCTCCAGAAGTTGATCGGGCCCCCGGTTCAGGCGGTCGCGAACTTTCTGTTCGAACTCACGGAGCTCGTTCCGGGTTTGATTCGCTTCCTCGATCTCGTCGGCCCACTCAAACGCGAGGTCCCGGTTGATCTCGACCTCCTCGAAGGCCTGGTAGATCTTTTTCCGGATGGCTCGCATGGTCTCGCGGGCCTCGGCTTCCCCGGAGGTCCCCTTCGCGTCCTTCAGGGCCTCGTAGGCCTGTTCGTACCGGGAGCGGTACTGGATCAGCCGGTTGCGGGCCGTGCTGATCTTGTCGAACCAGTACTCGATGTCCTCCTCTTCGAGTCGTTCGGTCTTCTTGACCTGAACCAGCTTCTTGAGGCTGATCTCCCGGTCCAGAACCCGTTTCGCTTTTTCAATGAATTTCTGAACCGCGTGGTAGGTGCCTAACGTGGCCTCCATGACCCGTTCTTTCCCCAGTTCGATCTGCTTCGAAATGGCGACTTCATCCTCGGAACTGAGCAGATCGTGGTTTCCGATCTCCTGCAGGTAGAGGCGAACCGGGTCGGTCAGCCCGCGACCGGGGGTATCGGTGTCTTCTTTTTCCAGCAGCCCCAGCTCCTCCGGAAAATCGTACCCGGTCTCGTCTCCGACAATCCGGAACCCCTGGTTCATCAGCGACAGAATGATGTCGTCGATGTACTCCCCGGAGGTGTACTCGTCGGGCAGGGTTTCGTTAAGTTCGGCGTAGGTCACGTTCCCCTTGTCCCGGGCAAGCCGGTAAATTTCACTCATGCCTTCAATACTCTTCACGTCGTTCACCAACATAGTCATGGATCGAACAGCCTCCCGGCAGGAATTACGTTCGGTTGTTTTCCGTCTCGTGAGTTCCGTGCTCCATCCGGCTGTGCTGAGCCTCCCGAAGCAGCGCCTTCTTGGCTTCGTCCAGCCGGCCAGCCTCCCCGTCCCGGTCCTGTTCGGCCAGGGATCGGGCCAGTTCCCCCCGTTCCCGCCTCGACTGCAGGTTCCTCAGGCTCTTCACCAGATCCTCCGGCGAGGGCGGATCCTTCATTTCATCCTCGGGGGTCCAGCTAAGTAAACCACTCAGGTACTCATTACATTCCATCGAAATTTCGTTGCGCCAGCGGTCCATCTCGAGCGTGTCCCCACGCTTGTGGAGGGTCAATAGCCCGCGGAACAGTTCCTTGTGCCGATCGTCCCGGAAATCCTTCAGAGACAGCTCCGACACCACCGTTTCCAGGGCTTCCGGTCGGTCCCCGAGCCGGTGGAACAACAATTGTTCGAGGTTCAGGCGACGCTGAACCGTCCCCCCCGGAGACTCCCTCGAATCCGGAGTCCCTTCCCCGGTGCTCCGGCGGCGGAGTTCCTGCTTGATTACCGATTCCTCCACCCCGATGGTCTCCGCCAGCCAGGCCACCAGCCGGGCCCGTCGAAGATCGGAATCGACCTCGTTGATCAGACCGGCCACGTCCTCCACCAGCTCCTGCTCCAGGTGCATCCCGGAGGCGTCGGAGGACTCCTCAAGCCACGCAAGACGCACCTCGAGGTACTCATCAGCCTCCCCGATCAGCCGCTCAAACCGGTCCGGGTCCTCCCGGAGGACATCGTCGGGATCCTCCTCCTCTCCGAGCAGAACCACCGAGACCTCCAGACCGTTTCGGAACGCCTCCTCCCCTCCTCGAACCGCCGCCCGGCGACCGGCTTCGTCCCCGTCGTAGACCAGAACCACACGCCGGACGTACCGTTCGAGTCGTTCTACATGCTGTTCGGTCATCGCCGTCCCCAGGGACGCCACGGCGTTGGTCCAGCCCTCCTGATGAGCCATCAGGACGTCCGTGTAACCCTCCATGATCAGGACCGTGTCGGTCTCCCGGAGGCTGGATCGGGCCTGATGAATTCCGTACAGCAGACGGCGTTTCTGAAAATATTGGGATTCCGGGGAATTCAGGTATTTCGGTCCAAAATCATCCTCCGATAGGTTTCGTCCCCCGAACCCGAGCACCCGACCCGAGGGCGAACGGATGGGGAACATCACGCGCCCCCGGAACCGATCGTAAAGTTCCCCGTCTTTATCGCTGCGTGAAATCAACCCGATCTCAAGCGCTTCCTCAAGGTCGTACCCGTCCCGTTTCAGGGCCCGGGCCAGGTTGCGTTCTCCCTCCGGCGCGAAACCGACTCGGAAGCTTTCTAACACGTCGTCCTCAAACCCCCGATTCCGGAGATAACTCCGGGCCTCCTCCCCGGCATCTCCCCAGAGGCCCTTCTCATAACAGTCGGCCGCGTATTCGTTTAATTCCCTCGCCCGGCTCCGTTCTTCATCTCCACCTGATTCAGGAAGGTCGACCCCCACCCGCCGGGCCAGCATTCGCAGGGCCTCGGGAAACTCAACCGACTCCACCTTCATCAGAAACGAGAAGACATCTCCCGATTCCCCGCAACCAAAACACTTGTAAATTCCCATTTCGGGGGTGACACAAAAGGAAGCGGTGTCCTCGGCGTGGAAGGGACACAACCCAAAATGGTGCTTCCCTCGCTGCTCGAGCTTCACGTGGTCCTCAACCACGGAAACGAGGTCCACGCGGTCACGGACCTCTTCCTTCACCCGTTCCCATGAATCGGTCCCGGTCAATTCGGTCGAGCCTCCTGTAAGTCCCCGGCGGGTTCGTCCCCCTGGAGAGAAGCGACGAGCGTGAGTGTTTCGGGAGCAAATCTTTCTATGTATCGCACATCGCTCACTCAAAATCAAACAAAAACCACAAATACGGGGTGACTCTTCGGGCGTCGTTCCCGGCCGGTTCTTGATCGGGGAACTGGATTCCGTATGATTATGGGGTTATGGGTATCCTACAGTTTATCAAACAGGCGGTTAAACATCCACGGGAACTGTCCACCATCTTTCCGAGTTCCCGGTTCCTGGCCCGCGAGATCGCCGATCAGATCGATTTTGACACCGCGGACGTCATTGCCGAAATCGGTGCGGGGGACGGGGCACTCACCTGGCCGCTGGTGGAACGTAAACGGCCCGAAACGGAACTTCACCTGATTGAGATCAACGAGGACTTCTGCACGGACCTGGAACGGACCTTCATCCGGGAACAGGAGTCCTCAAACGTCTTCGTCCACCAGGAAAGCGCCGACAACCTTGTCGAGCTGAGCAAGGATCACGACATCTACCCCCTCGACTACGTGGTCAGCGGAATTCCGCTGACCACCCTTCCCGACGAGGTCTCGGAGGCCATCCTCGACGCGGTCTTCGAGGCCCTGTCCCCGAAGGGACGGTACATCCAGTTCCAGTACTCGCTGGATTACTACGACAACATCCGGGAACGATTCGGGCCGGTTAAGCTGAGCCGGGTCTGGTTCAACATTTTCCCCGCTCGGGTGTACGTCGCGGACAAAGCCAACGCCCCCTCCTCCATGGCAGCTGATTCGACTCAATCCTCCTGATCTCACGACCTTCCCGAGTCGTCCCGGGGCTTTTCCTTTTTCCGACCCGGTCTACGCCTCCTCAGACTCTCCAGAGGTTTTCCCTCCCCGACTGTCCGGCGAATTCCCTTACCGGCGCTCATTGACGGCCCGCCGGATCAGGTGAGCGGGAAACCCCCGGGTCTGTAGTTTCCTCCCCAGGGAGTCGGGATCCTCGCCGGGGTTCGCCTCACAGAATCGATCCAGCAACGATCGTTCCCGTTCGTCCGGCACGAGTTCGTCAACCACCGAGCGGGCCAGCTCGCGCTCGATTCCCTTCTCCCTCAGTTCGGCGACCAGCTTGCGCCGCCCACGGGGCCGGTTCTCACACCGTTTCTCCACGTGCCGCCGGGCCAGCGATTCATCGTCCAGGAACTGTTCCTCCCGGAGGCCGGGGATTAGCTCCTCGATGAGATCGGGGGGATAGCCTCGTTGCTCGAAATGGAGCCGGAACCGTTGCGTGGTCTTTGGATACCGGGCGAGGTGGTCGCGAGCCTTGTCGGGAAGAATCGTCCGGCTCAGGGAGACAATTTTGTTCCGGACCTGATCCCGATCGTAGACCGCGTCTTCCTCCAGCTCAAGCCGTCGGAAGACGGGGTAGGGACAGCGGTCGGAGGAGCCGTCCTCCCACTCGAGGTCGCGGGCCCCCTTCCGTTTCCGGATCGAGCGAAGCAACCGGTCGGGCAGGCTTACTCGTCCTCCTCGCCGGCCGGTTCGTCCGTCTCCTCGGCGTCCGCTCCGGAGCCGTTTTCGTCCCCTCCGGTCAACCCCATCGCCCGCTTGGTTTTTTGTTCGATTTCCTCCAGCAGCTCCGGGTTGTCCCGCAGGTAGTCCAGCGTGTTGGAACGACCCTGAGCCAGCTGAACGTCCTCGCCGTAGCTGTACCAGCTTCCGCTCCGCTGGATGATCTCCTTTTCAATCGCGCAATCCACGATGCACCCGAGTTTCGAAATCCCTTTCCCGTAAATGATGTCGAATTTTCCCTCCCGGAAGGGAGAAGCCACCTTGTTCTTGACGCAGCGAACTCGAACCTTAATCCCCTTCGATTCCGAACCGTCCTTCAGCACGTCGGTCCGGCGGATGTCCAGCCGCAGGGAGGAATAAAATTTCAGCGCCCGACCGCCCGGGGTAGTCTCCGGGTTCCCGTACATCACCCCAATTTTTTCCCGTATCTGGTTCAGGAACACCGCCGAGGTTCTCGATTTGCTGATGGCCCCGGACAGCTTCCGCATCGCCTGGCTCATGAGCCGGGCCTGCAGGCCCACGTGGGAGTCCCCCATCTCCCCCTCAATTTCGGCCTTCGGGACCAGGGCCGCGACCGAGTCCAGCACCACGATGTCCACGGCTCCGCTCCGCACCAGTTTTTCCATGATTTCCAGCGCTTCTTCTCCGGTGTTCGGCTGGGCCACGTAGAGTTCGTCCGTCTGAACCCCGATGCTCTGGCAGTACTCGGGATCCAGGGCATGCTCCACGTCGATGAAGGCCGCGATGCCTCCCTGGGCCTGAGCCTCGGCAATGGCCGACAGGGCGAGGGTTGTCTTCCCGGAGGACTCCGGACCGTAGATTTCCGTCACCCGGCCTCTCGGGATGCCTCCCACTCCGGTGGCCAGATCGAGGGTGAGGGCCCCGGTGGGGATGGCCGAGACGTCCTCGGCCTGGTTTTGCTCCCCCAGCTTCATGATGGACCCCTGACCGTAGTCCTTCTCGATTGAATTGACCGTGGCGGAAAGCACTTCGTGGCGCTCGTCGTCGTCCTCAGCCATCCGATTAACCTCCCGGGGAATCCCTGCCCAGATTGATCCTGTCAATTTTGGAGAGTAACACCCGGATAACCATCCTCCAAATACGTCCCTTCGACCCTCCCTCCGTCAGCCGTCCCGTCCCCGTGCTAATCAATCCGGGTGGCTTCCGAACTCGCCGGTCAAATCAATCAGGTGCGGACATTCGGTTCCAGCCGGTGTTAAGGTTGCGAACGGTGACCGGGCATCGATCGGTTATCACCCCGAACGGTCCGAACTGCCGGGGGATCCACGTCCCGCTCCGGGAGACAAAATCACCCCGGGATCAAGTCCGGCTGACCGCGAATGAGGCAAGAAGTCCCGGTCAGTTCTGAAGCCGTTCCCGGACCAGTTCGTTCACCCGGTCCCCCTCGGCCCGACCCCGGACCTCCGGCATCACTTTCCCCATGACCGCCCCCATATCGGACATGTCCTCAGCGTTCACGTCGTCGATGACCTCCTCAATAAGGTCTTCCAGTTCCTCCTCCGTCAGCGGTTCCGGCAGGTAGCTCTCGATGATCTCCAGTTCCCGGCGCTCCTTCTCGGCCAGGTCGTCCCGGTCGCCGTCCTCGTACTGCTGGATGGATTCCCGACGTTGCTTGGCCTCCCGGGAGAGCAATTTGACGACCTGTCCCTCCTCCAGATCACCGCCCTGCTCGATTTCCTCGTTGCGAAGTTCCGACCGCAGCAGCTTCAGGAGGCTTAACCGATCCTTTTCCTGATTCTTCATCGCCTGCTTGAAGTCCTCGTTAATCTGCTCCTGCAAACTCATAACAATCACCTCGGGTCAGGATAGTTGGTTCCACGGGTTGTAAAGGTTCTACTGTTCATGCAAACCAGTCCCCAAACAGCTGAAAGGTTGCCCGGGGGCTCGAATTCTCCATTTATGTCGGACCTCTTACATGCTTGAATGAGGGACTTATTGTCTTTTTCCTGGGGTTTCGTACAAGCCGCTTCCGCGGACATACCCCTGATTATTACATCTCACGCGGGCGAGACTGAGGGAGGTCCCCGGAATGCCTTTCGATCGGAAGTATTCCTCCCTCCGGAACCATCTTCTGGTGCTGGGCGGAATCTGTTTGATCGCGCTCAACCTGCGTCCCATCCTCACCTCCGTCCCCCCGGTGCTTGAAACCATCCGGTTTGAGCTGGGCATCAGTCACGCCGTGGTCAGCCTGCTCACCACCCTCCCGATTCTGCTGATGGGGGGCTGCTCCCTGCAGGCGGGGTGGGTCTCCCGCCGCCTCGGCCCCGAACAGGGTGTGTTCTGGTCCATTCTGGCCCTGACCCTCGTCTCGGCGGCCCGGATCTGGGGAGACCGGTTCTGGGTCCTGATCGCGACCGCCGTGGCGGGTGGGATCGCCATCGCCATTGGACAGACCCTGCTGTCGGGCGTGATCAAACGCTACTTCCCCGACCGGGCCGCCCTGGTGATGGGACTGTACACCTCGGTGATGATCGCCGGGGCGGCGATGGCCTCCGGGTTCACCGCCCCCCTCAGCCGGGCGTTCGGCGACTGGACCTGGGGGTTGTCCGTCTGGGCCCTACCGGCCGTCGGGGCGGTTATGCTGTGGTTCCCGGTCTACCTGCGGGCCAATCGACAACGACGAAACGGCACCGCTCCGTCCCCCTCCGGTCGGATCCCCTGGGGACGGACGATTTCCAGGTGGATTACGCTGCTGTTTTGCTTTCAGGCCCTGATCTTCGCGTCAACCATGACGTGGGTGGCTCCCTTCTATGTCTCCCTGGGCTGGACCGAAATCGAGGCCGGCTACCTGCTCTCTTACTTCATGTGGATCCAGCTCATCGGGTCCCTCCTGATCCCGACCCTGGCCGACCGGTTCAGGGACCGCCGGCCGTGGATCTACCTGACGGCATTCCTGATGGGAGTGGGGCTGCTAGGTATGGTCCTGGTCCCCCTCACGGTTCCCTGGCTCTGGGCCGGGGTGCTGGGGCTCGGACTGGGTGGACAGTTCCCCCTCTCGCTCACCCTGCCTCTGGACTACGCGGACGATCCCTCCATGGCCAGTCGAATTACTTCCATGGCCTTCGGGGTGGGGTACTCGGTCGCGGCCGTCGGGCCCTTCCTCATCGGATCCATGCTCGACCAGGGGCTTGGGTACACGGCAGCGTTCGTCCTCTTATGCCTCCTCGCCGCCGCCATGGGCGGGGTCACAACCCGTTTCAAGCCGGCATCCCCGGAGGACCGTTCGGAGACCTAATCCTCCCCCGGCCGGACGCCCTCGTCCTGCATCCGAATCATCCACTTGGGATAAATGGAGGAAGGTTTTGTCACTTCGTCGAGGGTCTCCAGCTCGTCGTCCGTCAGGCGGAGATCGGCTGAACCGAGGTTGTCCTCAAGTTGACCCATGGTGCTGGCTCCGACGATCACGGAGGTCACACCGGGTTGTTGGCGGACCCATGCCAGGGCCACCTGAGCCACCGTGGCACCATGGGTATCCGCGATGCGAACCATCCGCTCGATCGCGTCGTATCCTCGTTCCCGGTCGACCGGCGGAAAGTCAAATTCGGCCCGCCGGGCTTCCTCCGGAGGCTCCTCGTCCCGGCGGTACTTGCCGGTGAGAAATCCCCCCGACAGCGGGGACCAGGGCAGCACCCCGAGGCCCTCCTCCCGACAGAGGGGGAGCAGTTCGTGTTCGAGATCGCGGTTCGCCAGGGAGTAGTAGGCCTGCAGGGAAACAAACCGGTTCCAGTCGTGCCGCCGACAGAGCTCCAGCGCTTTCATGATGTGTCGGGCGTGCCAGTTGGAGACCCCCACGTACCGAACCAGCCCGCGTTCCACCAGGTTGTTCAACGCCCGCATCGTCTCTTCCATGGGGGTGTCGCTGTCCCAGCCATGGATCTGGTAGAGGTCAAGGTAGTCGGTGTCCAGTCGCTCCAGGCTGGCCCGGCAGGACTCCATAATGTGCTTCCGGGACAGTCCCTGGTTGTTCACGTCCCCGGTTCCTTCTTTGGCCGCCTCCGACATCGCTCCCCGGACCTTGGACGCCAGGACCACCTCTTCCCGAGACACCGGAAGCTCCGACAGGGCCCGTCCCAGCAGTTCCTCCGCCTCCCCGTAGGAGTAAATGTTGGCCGTGTCGAAGAAATTCACCCCGGCCTCCAGGGCCCGCTCAATCATCTCCGTGGCCCGGTCCTGCTTTACCTCCCCGATGTTGTGGAACTGCGTCCCGAAGGTCATGGTTCCCATGCAGAGTTCCGATACCTTCAAACCCGTGTTGCCCAGCGTGACGTACT
>CAYPTI010000016.1:19839-21386 GCA_964413525.1 uncultured bacterium
CGAACTCGTCCGGGACCGGGGAGGAGTACCTCACCGGGGGGATGTGCTTGAACCCGATACATTGACTGAACCGATTGAGAGGTGCTCCGTCATCGTTCACGCCGCCACCGCCATCCCGACGGACGACAACCCCTCGCGGAAACAATGGGCCTACAACGACCGGGTTCGGCTGGAAGGAATGAAGAACGTGCTGAAGGCCGCGGAGGGGCACGACGTTCGCCGGATCCTGTTCCCGAGCGTCGTCTGGGTGGCCCGTCAGGACGACGGAGGACCAATCGACGAATCGTCCCCGTCCAACCCCGACCGGACGACCCGAGCCGCCCTGGAGACCGAGCAACTCCTTGAAGAAACGGCGACCGAACGGGGCCTGGAACACTGCGTCCTGCGCCTCGGGATGTTCTACGGACACGACGCGGCCCACACCCGTCAGATGGGGCAAAAACTGCTGGAAGGAAAACTTCCCATCGTGGGAAGCGGCTGGCTGGGCCGCCGGGACGCAACGCTGTCCTACCTCCACGTGGACGACGCGGCGAGCGCCGTGGCGGAGGCCGCGGAGTCCACGGAAACCGGCCTCTACCACGTGGTCGACGACCGCCCGGCCACCTTTGCCTCGTTCCTGAACCTCTTTGCCGATCGGCTCGGTGCTCCCACCCCCCGGCGCATTCCCGCCTGGCTCGCACGGTGGTTTATCGGTCCGGATTCGGTACGGTTGATTACCACCGATATGCCAACCAACAATCAGGCGTTCCGCGATGCCTTCGGCTGGGAACCCGGTTATCCAAGCTACGAGGAGGGTCTGGAGCAGGTGGTCGAACGGTGGCTCGAGGACGGCACCATCGTTCGGAAGGAGGAACCCCGGGAAGACTAGTCGAGGAACGTTGTTCCTTTTCTGGTACCCTTCTGGACGGTTGATCGGTCTCCGCGTGGACTGGCCCGCTGTTGGCTGGATGGTTCCGTTCACCCTCCGGTTGGCCGTTCGACAATCGTTCGGCCAACCGAACTCGATGGTCAAGCGAAGGAGGATTGGACCCATGCCGCGATGGAGGTTCGAACCCGGACATACGGCCGCCGAGTTCCGGGCCCGCCACATGATGGTGACCCCGGTCCGGGGCCACATCAACGACGTCCACGGGTGGGTGGACTTCGATCCCGGGGATCCGACCGAGGGGGCGGTTGAGGCCCGGCTCGACGCCCGAAAACTACGGTCCGGCGAAAAAGACCGGGACGCTCACCTCAAGGACGAGGACTTTTTGTACGTGGATCAATACCCCGAAATTACCTACCGGGCGGACGAGGTTGAACCGCTGGGGTGCAACGAATTTCGGGCCCTGGGAGAGCTTACGGTTCGCGGGGTAACTCAGCCCGTGCCGCTGGACGTACGCTACCTTGGAGGGTGGAATACGCCGTACTGGATGGACGGGAAAAACCACGGACCCATTCGACGAGTAGGATTTACAGCCGAAACGGTGATCGATCGCCACGAGTTCGGAGTCAGCTGGAACGCCCCCCTGGATCACGGAGGCGTCGTGGTCGGGGACAAGGTCTGG
>CAYPTI010000017.1:0-21289 GCA_964413525.1 uncultured bacterium
TGCGACCGGCGTCGGTCTGGATCACGCTGGTGACCGTGACGTCGAGTTGGTCCCCGACCCGGTCGCCGGCCCCTTCGACCACCACCATGGTTCCATCGTCCAGGAAACCGACCCCCTGATCGGGTTCCTCCCCCCTGCGGAGGATCTCCAGCTGAAGGGTCTCGCCGGGAATAAACTCCATCTTCAGGGCATTGTTCAATTCATTCAGGTTCAGAACCGTAACGTCTCGGGCACGGGCTACCTGAGACAGATTAAAATCGTTGGTGACCAGGCGTCCCCGCTCACGGAGGGCGGCCTCAACCAGCTGTTCGTCCACCGGTTCCACCCCCGGGAACCTCCAGTCGGCCACCTCCACCGAGTCGGGGGTGTCTTCCCTCAACCGATTCAGAACCTCAAGTCCCCGGCGTCCCCGACTGCGTTTCATCCGGTCCTCCGAATCGGCCAGTGTCTGCAGTTCCCGAACCACAAACCGGGGGACTCGAATAGGTCCCTCCAGGAACCCCGCTTCCATCAGCTCAACCACTCGTCCGTCGATGAGAACACTCGTATCCAGAATGTCGGGGTTCGAACGGGGGACATTGTTGCGGGACGATCCCGGGAACCATGTCGCGCTTCGGGCTCCCGCGAGACCCCCGAGGTACAACCCCGTGCCGAGCACGATCCACACCACCGGGTCGCGGGGAGAAACCGTCCCAGAGCGAAAGGAGTTGAGGAGGTACACCCCGACGAGCAACCCGACCGCCGACCCCAGGACCCACCCGAGATGGCGGCCGGCGTGGTCCCGGTTCAGAAACCAATCGACAACAAGAAGAAAAACCAGCAGGGAGAGCCCGGCGACAAGGGCCGGTCCCGGTCGTCCGGTGGAGAACCCGTACGCAACGGACCCGGCCAGGACCACGCAAACCAGAAGCGACCGGCGAACCAGAACCGGGGAGGAATTCACCGGAGGAACACCGGAAGGGGAATGGGAGGTCAGTCGTCTTTCGTTCGGGCTTCCTTCAGCTTTGGTATTTCCCAGGGAAGGTATTCGTTCAACAGTTCCTCGGCTTCCTCCTGATCGCAATCCTTGATGCCCATTAGCTCACCGAGGACAAACTCCCTGGCCACATCGTAGGTCCGTTTCTCCCCGATGTTCATGTCCCGATCGAGAAACTTGGCATGCAACCGCGACAGCGCCTCGACGGCGTCGTCCAGGTCGCCCTCCCGAATCCCCGTTTCCAGCGATTCCAGCCGGCTGCGAGGAACCTTCGGGACGTCTCCGTCCTCGTAATCCCCGGTGAGGATCCGTTCCTGAACTTCCTCCAGTCGTTCAAAGAACTCCTCTTCGTCGGTCAGGGCGCGGAATCCCTCTTCGTCCATGTCCTGGGGAACCATGATCCGCAGGTCGCGGAGAAAGATTTCGACCACATAGTAGGGTTCTTCTTCCCCTTCCCGTTCCATGCTGGTTTCCTCGACGATTTTCCCGGCGCCGTACTGGGGGTAAATGATCGTTTCGCCTACCTCGAACATAAGGAAAAACCTCCCGGGATGATCCGAACCGGTGGACTATCGAGCGAACCAACCCTGATGAATGGACCCAATGAAGTGTATAAATAAATTACTATAGCAAAATCCCCGTAGCCTCGCCAACGGTACCCGCCGTGGTCGAATCGCCCTCGTGGGAATCCGGTGCCGACCCTCCCCCGATCAGGAGAGCTGAGTCGGGCAACCTGCGCAATTCCCGGATCCGCTGATCGAGCTGGCCGGGGGAACGCAGTTCCCCGGTCAACCCAACTTCCCCCAGGGCGACCAATCGATCCGGAGGATGGCTTTCTTCGTAGCTGCTCGCCGCCGCCAGCGCCACGGCGAGGTCCGCCCCCGGGTCGTCCAGGCTCAGTCCCCCGGCCACGTTGACGTAAACGTCCTGGGTTCCCATGTCCATGCCGACGTGTTTTTCCAGCACCGCCAGCACCATGGACAGCCGTTTTCGCGGGTAACCCGTGGTGGAGCGCTGGGGGGTCCCGTACCGGCTGGGGGAAACCAGCGCCTGGACCTCGACCAGCAGGGGTCGGGTGCCTTCCAGGGAAATCGTCAGCACCGATCCGCTCCTCGATTCCTCCTCGCCGCAGAAGTACTGCCCCGGATCGGTGATCTGTTCCAGACCGCTTCCGGTCATCTCAAAGATCCCCAGTTCCCCGGTGGATCCGAACCGATTCTTGGCGCTGCGGATGAACCGGTGACCCGCCCGGGCGTCGTCAAAATACAGCACCGTGTCGACCATGTGTTCGAGCACCTTGGGCCCCCCGATCTTGCCTTCCTTGGTGACGTGGCCCGTCATCACGAAGGGAATCCCGGTCCGTTTGGCAATCGAGACCACCGCCTGCCCCACCGCCCGGAGCTGACTCACGCTGCCGGGCATCCCGCCGGATTCCTCGCTGACCACGGTCTGGATCGAATCGATGAAGACCAGCTCAGGGTCACGATCGGTCAAACCGGAAGCGAACTGCTCGATGACATCCGGGTGCAGGAGGCGCAACCGGTCGGTCTCGACGCCGATACGCTCGGCTCGCCGGGCGATCTGGCCGGCGCTCTCCTCACCGTGGAGGTAGAGGACGTCCCCCGAACCGGTGTGCCGGTCGGCCCACTGAAGCAACAGGGTGGATTTACCAATTCCGGGCGGCCCGCCCATCAACGTGACCGATCCCGGAACGATCCCCCCTCCGAGCACCCGATCCAGCTCCTCGATCCCGCTGGACACCCGGGCGGTCTCTTCCACTTCAATGTCGTCAAGAGACGTGGAGGGGAGCCGGGAACCCCCCATGGGAGTGGAACCGTCGACGTCTTCCTCGGCGTCCTCGGGAGCCTGTTCGATGGTTCCGAACCGGCTGCAGTTCGGACACCGTCCCAGCCAGTCCGGGGTCCGGTAACCGCATTCCTCACATTGAAACAGGATCGGTCACCGGACGGTCAAACCCCCTGAGGGTCGCGCTTCATGTTCTCGAACCGCATGTAATCCTCGATAAAGGATAGCTCCACGTTACCCGTGGGGCCGTTTCGCTGCTTGCGGATCAGCCATTCGCCGTACCCCCGGTCCTCTTCCTTCTGGGAGTAAACGTATTCCCGGTAGACAAAACTGACCACGTCGGCGTCCTGTTCGATGGCCCCGGATCCCCGGAGGTCGGCCAGCTTGGGTCGTTTGTCCCCACCCCGGGTTTCGGGACGCCGGTTCAATTGAGCCAGGGCGAGGACCGGAATTTCCATTTCCATCGCGATTTGCTTCAATCCCCGGCTCATGGCGGACACCTGCTGTTCACGGTTGTCGGCCGACTCGGGGGCGTCCATTAGCTGGAGGTAGTCCACGATCAGCAGGCTAATCCCGCTCTCGGAGGCCCTCCTGAGGGCCTTCGCCTTGATGTCCCTCACCGAGAGGTTGGCGGTGTCGTCCAGGTAAATCGGAGCTTCCCCCAGCCGGATCAGTCCGTTCATCACCTTCCGTAGTTCCCGGTCGTTGATGGTTCCGTCCCGCAGTTTGGAGTAGGCCACCCGACTTTCGCTGGCCAGCAATCGCTTGGCCAGCGCCTTCTGGCTCATCTCCAGGCTGAACAGGGCCACCGGTTCCTCTTCATCAACCGCCACGTTGCGGGCGATGTTCAGGGCCAGGGATGTTTTTCCCATGCTGGGGCGGGCGGCGATCACCACCAGCTGATTTTCGTGCAGACCGGACGTGAGGTTGTCGAACTTGGTGAACCCGGTCTTGATGCCGCTGGACAACCCGTCGGTCTCCATGGCCTTTTCGAGGTCTTCAAAAGCCGGGGTGAGGATGTCCTCAAGGGGTTCTAGGTTCTTGCTGACCCGGTCCCGATGGACGTTGAAAATAAGTTGTTCGGCCCGGTCCAGGAGGGCGTCCACGTCATCGCTTTGCTGGTAGGATTGTTCAATAATCTCCGTGCAGGTTTCGATCAGCCGCCGGCTGACGGCCTTCTCATGGATAACCTCGGCGTACTGTTCGGCGTGGGCGGCGCTGGGAACCGAATTGATAAGGTCAGCCAGGTAGGAACTGCCCCCGGCATCCTCGAGTTGATCCTGTTTTTCCAGCTGTTCCCCGACGGTAACGGCGTCGACGTTCCGGTCGTTGTCGAACATGGTGACGATGGCCTGGAAGATGATCCGGTGGCGGGAATCGTAAAAGACTTCCTCCCCGGGCAGGGTTTCCAGCGCCCGGTTGATGGCTCCCGGAGAGAGAAGCATCGCTCCCAGGAGGGAGCGCTCCATCTCCGTACTGTGCGGTAGGGTCCGAAGGTCCTCCGAGTTACTCGGAGACAACCTCTAATTCCAATTCGGCTTCAATGTCTTCGAACAGGTGGACTCGGAATCGGTACTCACCCACCTCATCGATGGCGTCGTCCAGAAGAATTTGCTTCACCGTGATGTCATCGTACCCCTCGTCGTGCAGTTCCTGCACGAGTTCCTCCGGGGTCACCGAGCCGTAAAGCTGGCCCTCTTCGTTGGCCGTTTTGGTAATCGTAAAGGTTAGTTTCGACAACGCCTCGGCCTGATCGCGGGCCTGTTCCAGCATCCCTTCCCGCCGATCCTCAAGGTCTTCCTGCTCCTGTTGATGCCGTTCCAGGTTCTGTTTGGTGGCCCGAACGGCCTTGCCCTCGGGGAACAAATAATTCCGGGCGTACCCGTTCGCCACGTCCTTGACTTCTCCTTTTAACCCGAGGTTTTTGACGTTGTCCAGCAACACAATTTCCATCCGTACGTCCTCCCTGATGTGAGTAAATCGGTACCGGCACGGACTCGCTCCCGCACCTCACCGGCCAATGACTGCGAAAAGGAAGCTAAAATCGCTCCTGAGCCCGCTACTGGTTGGCCTGATCCGGCGTATACGGAAGCAGGCCCATCTTGCGGGCCCGCTTGATCTCGCGCGTCAGCTGCCGCTGAGCCGGCGCCTTCAGACGGGTGCGGCGCTGGGGCAGGATTTTGTAGTCATCGTCAACGTAATCCTTCAGAAGATCCGGCCGCCGGTAGGTCACGGCGGGCGGCAGTTCTTGATTGGGTCGGTAACTCATGACGAAACTCCTTTAGCGTTTGGTTTTCAGCGATTGAATCGGGAATCAGTCAATGGGGGGTTAGAACGGAATATCATCTTCCGTTTCCTCAACCTCGAGATCGTCCATGATTTCCTCCGGCGAATCGCCCCCGGCTTCCGGTGCGGCTCCCCCTCCCTGGGCCGGATCCAGAAAAATCACCCGCTGGGCGGTGACTTCCAGCTTGGACCGGCGATCCCCCTCGTTGTTCTCCCAGGAACTAAAATCAAGCCGGCCCTCAATGAACGCCCGACTTCCCTTTTCGAGGTACTGACTGGCGTTCTCCCCCTGACGGCCCCAGACGTTAATGTCGACGAACGCCGTGTCTTCCTGCCATTCGCCCGATGAATCCTGGTAATTCCGGTTTACGGCCAGTCCGAACTCGCAGATGGCCGTGTTGTTGGGGGTGTAGCGAAGTTCCGGATCCCGCGTCAGGTTGCCAATTAAAAACACACGGTTGAGGTGTCGGGCCACGGGTTAGCCTCCTGCCGTTTCCACCGCGGGTTCGGTTGCTTCGTCCTCCCGGGGTTCCGACTCGGCATCCGGCTCCTCATCCGACTCGTCATCTGCCTCGGCCTCCGGGTCAATTTCCCCGGCCTCCGAAGCCTCCTCTTCCCCTTCCTCCTCGTCTTCCTCCTCAAAGGTCTCGGGAATCTCCCGTTTGCGCACAAACAGGTATCGGAGAATGCTCTCGACGAGGTTGAGGCGCTCCTGAAGTTCGTCGTGGGCCCCGGAGGGGACGTTGATTTCGAACAGATGGTAATGGCCCCGTTTGGCTCCCTTAATGGGGTAGGCAAGCGGGCGAACGTCGTACTGCTCCGAGTTCACGACCTCGATGTCGAGGTCGATCAATTCCCGTTCCACTCCGTTGATCGCGTCCCGGCGCTCGTCCTCCGGGATGCTCGCATCCAGCAACAGCATTAACTCATAATCGGCTTCCGATTCCATCCGTCTACCTCCAGGGTCCCGAACACCGGAGAAATCTTCTCCGGGGACAGTCAGGGTGATGATTCCGGCGGAACGATGATCCTACACGTCCACCCATGCCGGGACAACCACCTCACCCTCCGATCGGCCTGGCCAGAGGAAGAACTTCGAGGCGAAATTCCCTGACGGGAAGCCTCCCGGGAGAGGAAACGCAACGGAATGTCGGCCGTCGATCCCGGTCACAGGGGCCGGTCACTTGTTCCGGAAAACCCGTGACGATATCCTTTTCGGATCCCGGTGCCGGATGAACCTGCCAGGGAGGACTTCCATGGAAAAGTATCGCTGCACCATCTGCGGTTACGTGTACGATCCGGAATCGGGGGACCCGCAGAACGACATTGAACCGGGGATCCCGTTTGACGACTTGCCGGACGACTGGCGCTGCCCCGTCTGCGGCGTCAGCAAGGATGATTTTACGCCGATGTGAAGTACCTTCCGGACCCGTTCATATCCGAACGTCAAACCGTTCCATCCATTCCCTCAGGACGACGAGTGCCCACAACAGAGGAGCCTGATCCTCGTCTCCCCGAACCAGCCGGCCGTGTAACGTTTCACGAAGGGAACGGTCGAGAATCCGGTCCATCCCGTCGTGGGGTTCAAGCAACCGGTTCCTGAGGTACTCCTTTTCCGGTCCCCTTCGAAACCAGCGCCGAATCAGGACCCGATCCCGAGACGCCGGATCGACCGGATCGGGTCGGTCCATCGAGCTCTCATATACGGAACGAAACCGGCTTGTACCCTGTCGATCCGAAGCGCCCTGGCCGAATAGCCCCAACCTCCATTCAACCAGGTCGCCGTCCAGATAGGGAGTCTCCCAGGGGAAGGAATCAAGGCGACAGGCCGTGTCGAGGAGTCGAAGGTCGGCACCGGGCAACCGGGTGACGAGGTCGACGGCCATGGCCTGTTCGACCGGGTCACTGAGCCGATCAAGCCGGCGAAACCAGCGGCCAAGCCACTGTTCACCTCCTCGGGATGCCGGGGCTTCCAGCGGTCCACGACCGAGCTCCTCCTTGTATTGTTCGGCTCCCAGCCCCACCAGCCGGACGTACCGGGCGGCACGGGACCGATCGAGCAACGAAAGATTCGACAACCACGACCCCGCTGACGGAGCAGTGACTTCGCCTGAAATCCATCGCGACCCCACGGCTATCATCCGACGGACGAGCCCCGGCATCCGGCTGCCCAGGTTCTCCAGCCGGCGCTGGAGCGCATAGCGTTCATGGATGCCGAGCAGCACCCCGCCCCCGACCGAACTGACGATCCCGGCGGCGGATCCGTCCGTCCGCTCCGCAAGCGCCATGGCTCGGATCATCGACGGATCCGCGATCGGAACCCCGGCGGCCCGGACTCCCCGGGAAAGCCGTTCCTCCAGAGCGGGTTCAATCCGGTGGAGCGATTCATTCGTCCCCCGGTCGGACCCCCTGGCCGCCGAATCGGAATCCGTCCCGTCGACAAATTGAACCCCCAGAACCCGGACCGGTTCGGGATGGACGGCCCGCAACTGAGAAATCAGGAGCCGGGAGGCGTTCCCCCCGGTGTCCCAGACCACCGGGGCTACTCGGTCCGAAAACCGTTCCGCCAGTTCCCTCCGAAGTTGCTCCGGCAGGCCGTCGGTTCCGTCCCCGGGAACCGTTCCCGCAACCGACTCCTCGACCGGATCGCGGTACTTCACCTGGTCCCGGACGGAGCCCTCTTCCCAGACCAAACAATGGCCCGGGGGGACGGCTTTAACGTCGAAGAACCCCGTCCGCGGGGCCGGAACGTAGCCCAGGCTCAAATACCATGAAAGACTCGCCGGATCGGCTTTCCGGGACGTTCCTTCCAGCAGCGCGGGGATGGCCGGACTGACCTCCAACCCCCCGTCAGGGTTCCTGGTGTAGTACAGGGAGGCCATCCCGAGCGGATCACGGGCCACCAGCAGCCGCCGGGAGGACCGCTCCCAGAAGGCCAACCCAAACCGTCCCTGTATCCGTTCCAGCGCTTCCATTCCCCAGGCCCGGAGGGCTTCCAACACCAGACGGACCTCCGGGGGTTCGTCCTGACTCAACCGGATCCCACTGTCACGAAGATCGGAGAGAAGCCGAGCCGGACGTGTCAGCTGGCCTTCAAAAACCAGAGCATCGCCGTCATGGACCACCGGTTGCGTCGGTCGCCGTCGTTCCGGTCCGGTCGGCGATCCGCCCACCATCCGGAGAGGATCCGACTCGTGGGAGCGAGGAGGCCCCGAACCGTTCCCCCATCCCGGCATCGCCTCCACAACCCGTTCCAGCCGTTCGGGGGAGGGATCCCGCTGGAGGCTGACAAAAAAACCGTTCATGGCGGGCACCTACCGGCTGAAAACGAATTGTCCCACGTGATACACTGATCGATTGTTGATCGGTCACGGACCGGTTTGGACCGTGCGGGATCCATCTCCGGAGCCGTCCCGACTCCCCGCGGAGGGTACTTCCATGGAACTAGTGTTTCTCGGTACCGGAACGTCCGTCGGTGTTCCCGTCGTCGGGTGTGAGTGTACGGTCTGCACGTCCGAGGACGAACGGAACCGGCGAACCCGCAGCTCGGTTGTCGTCCGGACGGACTCGGCTTCGGTTCTGATCGACACGCCTCCCGAACTGCGCCTGCAACTTCTCCGGGAAGATATCCGGTCGGTTGATTTCGTTCTCTACACCCACGCCCACGCCGACCACATTATGGGGCTGGACGATCTCCGACCGCTGTGCAAGGCCAACGGGGGCGAACTTCCCGTGTACGGGAACCGGGACACCGTCGAGAACCTCCGCCGGCGGTTTGATTACGTGTTCAACCCCACCCCCAACGACAGCTGGACACCCTCCCTGTCCCTGAACGCTCTTCGGAACCCAGAGACCCTTGAGGGCGTGCCGGTTCGGCCCCTCCCTGTCCGCCACGGGAACCTAACCATCTACGGGTACCGGATCGGTCCGCTGGCCTACATAAGTGACGTCAGCCGGATTCCGCAAGAAACCATGCAACTGCTCGACGACCTGGACGTGCTGGTGCTGGACGCCCTGCGGCCGGAGCCCCATCCGACCCACTTTCACCTGGAACAGGCCCTTGAGACGGCCCGGCGGATCGATGCCGGCCGAACCTACTTCACCCACCTGACGCACGAAATCGATCACGCGACGGTCGAGCGCCGGCTTCCCGAGTCGGTGTCGCTGGCCTACGACGGGCTGGCGGTCACGGTCCCGGAGGGGAGCAAGCTCACCGACGTAGCCTGACCATGGTCTGCCGCCGGGCTCGGGACCGTCCCGATCCGGATCCGACCGGTGACGCCAACGGACAATTCACCTGCAAATGATATGACGAATGGTTCATCCCGCTGAACCCCAGGAGGACGAACCCATGAGTTCTCAATCGTCGCTTGATGAACGGCTGAACCAGCTGGAAGAAAACTTTCTGAAGGTCAACTTTGATCCGGTGGAAACCCTGCACGAAGCCCTGGCGGATTCCTCGGAGGACCGGCGCCGCCGGGCTCTTTCCCTGATCGGCTCCCTGCCCCACGAACAGTTCATCGAACCGCTGTTCCGGCGGGCCGCCGACGATCCCAGTCTGGAGGTCCGCAGCCAGGCGGTCCAGGCCCTCGGCAGCTTCCTCCACCAGGGTCAGATGGCCGATTACCACCGCACGCCCGGCGAGGACGAACCCGAATTCTCCGGCCTTCCCGAGCTGTCTCAGCAGCAGTACAACGCCGTGCGGGACTTCCTGGGGGAACTGGTGGAAGCCCGGGACTGGCCCGAGCCTCTTCGGGCCCGGGCTCTACCCCACTACGCGGGAGCCTATCCGGAGGAAGCCGCCCGCCATATCGAACGGTATTACAGCAGCGGACGGGATCGGCTGGTGGAGGCGGCGCTGAAGGCCATGGGCCGACTCACCGGGTCCGTCGCCCGGGAGGAACGGTGGGAGAAAATCGTGCTCTCCGAACTATCGCGGGATCAGCGGGACGCCCGTCGCCTGGCCGCGATCGGGGCCGCCGGACCGCTGAAGATTCAGGATGCCGGCCATCAGCTGGTCCGGGTCCTGGAAACCGTCGAGGACACCGATTTCCGGCAGGCGGCCGCCGAGTCCCTCAGCCTGCTGGACTGGGAAGAGGGAAAACAGCACCTGGAAAAATTCCAGGACGATCCCGACGAAGTGGTCCGCGAATGGATGGAACAGGGACTGGCCCGGCTCGAGGACCGGTATCCCTCCCCCGGCCCCAACGAACACGCTCAGCCCCCCGGCCCGACGAGCCTGTGATCCGACCGGGCCGACGACTCACGTTCCTGCTGGTGATCCTTGGAGCGGGACTGCTGGTCGCCGCCTGCGGTCCGGATCTCTCCACGCCCGATTCCACGGTCCAATACGCCCGTCAGCAGGTTGCCGACGAAGAGTGGGAGCAACTGTACGAAGTCATCCATCCCGAACGACGACAAATTCTGGAGGACCGGGTCCGGAAGCTTCTGGTGACCGCCCGGGGGATGGTGCCCCCGGAGGAACGTGAACCCGTCACCCAACTGATGACCAAACCTCCCGGGGAACAGTTTGCCGTGCTCATGGAGGGACTGGCGACTGACCCTCAATACGAGGCAATCCTTCAACGCTATCTCGACGCCGGATACGAGGTGGAGGAGCGGGACGACTCGGAAGCCCTGATTCGGTTCGAGTCCTCGGAGCCGCTGCCCTTCGACCGGGTGATCCTCCGCGTTCACGAAGGCGAATGGCTGGTCGACCGGTACCCGATCGACCGGCCGGGACTTCTGCGCTGAAGCCGTACTTTGTCAAGTTCAGAATTTACCGTATATTGGTCCGAGGATTTCTTACAATCGAACCGGCTCCATTCAATCCGTATTAACCGCAGAGCGGCACCCTGAATTCATCAGCTCAGCGAAAGGATTGGCCCCCATGACCGTCAAGCACCTGCTGGCCGACGAGGAGTTACCCGAGCGCTGGTACAACGTTCAGGCGGATCTTCCTTCCCCGCTACCGCCGCCCCTGAACGAGGAGGGCGAACCCATCTCGCCCGACGAACTCGCGCCGGTCTTCCCCATGAATTTGATCGAACAGGAAGTCAGCCAGGAACGCTGGATCGACATCCCCGAGCCGGTGCGGGAGGTTCTCGCCCGCTGGAGGCCCACCCCCCTGTACCGGGCGAACCGGCTGGAGGAGCACCTGGAGACCCCCGCCAAAATCTTCTTCAAACACGAGGGGGTCAGTCCGCCCGGAAGCCACAAGCCGAACACCGCCGTGGCCCAGGCCTACTTCAACAAGGAGTTCGGCATCGAGCGGGTCACCACCGAGACCGGAGCCGGCCAGTGGGGCAGCGCCCTGAGCTTCGCCACCTCTCAGTTCGACCTCGAGTGCAAGGTGTACATGGTCCGGGTCAGCTTCAATCAGAAACCGCTTCGCAAGCAGATGATGAAACTCTGGGGAGGGGAATGCGTCCCGAGTCCGAGCGAGGAAACCGAGAGCGGCCGCCGGGCCCTCGAGCAGGACCCCGACAACCCCGGCAGCCTCGGCATCGCCATCAGCGAGGCGGTGGAGGAAGCCGTCACCGACGAATCCGGCAAAACCCGGTACACGCTTGGGAGCGTTCTGAACCACGTCCTGCTCCACCAGACCGTCATCGGCCAGGAGGCGAAACAACAGCTCAAGGATGCCGGCGAGGAGGTCGACACCATCGTGGGCTGCGCCGGCGGGGGAAGCAACTTCGCCGGCATCGCCTTTCCCTTCGTTCCCGACAAGTTAAACGGCCAGGACATCGACATCATTCCGGTGGAGCCGACCGCCTCCCCGACTCTCACCAGGGGACCCTATTCCTACGACCACGGCGATTCCGCCGGGCTGACCCCCCTCCTGGCGATGCACACCCTGGGCCACGAGTTCATTCCTCCGCCGATCCACGCCGGGGGACTCCGGTACCACGGCATGGCCCCGCTGGTCAGCCACCTCTCCGAGGAGGGCGTCTTCACCCCCCGGTCCTACAACCAGCTGGATTGCTACGAAAGCGGGGTTCTGTTCGCCCGGACGGAGGGGTTCATTCCGGCGCCCGAGACCACCCACGCCATTCAATGCGTGGTGGACGAGGCCCGGAAGGCCAGGGAGGAGGGCGAGGAGAAAACCATTCTGTTCAACTGGAGCGGCCACGGGCTGCTCGACCTGGGCAGTTACAAGGCCTACTTCGAGGGCAAACTCGCCGACCGGGAACTCAAGCAGGAAGAATTAGAACTCGGGTTAACTCCGATTAAGGACCACCCGAATCCGGAGGACGTCTTGAGCAACCTGTAATCCCTGTTGCGGAACCCGCTCCTTTTCCGGCCTCTGTGAGCGGCCTTTCAGCGGCAGTCCCGGTGACGTTCAGCCCTGACTCTGGAGCGCCACCTTGTCCAGTGGCTCGGCTCCGCGGCGTCCCTTCACGCCGGACAACCAGCGGAACAGACCGTAGGTTCTCCAGAGCGAGTTAACCTGCCGGTACCCCAGGTTCTCCACGAACGCCATACCAAACAACAGCGCCAACTGGGAGGGTTTCGAGTAGACGTTGAAGGTCATGACCTCGATTAGAAGCGAGAACACGGAACTCACCACCCCCAGCCCGACCGCCACCACCAGCAGGGCCACGAGTCCGGCCGGGGAATGCAGGCCAAGCAGGGCGAGCACGGCCAGCACGACCATGTAGGTGTAGCCAAGGACTTCGATCACCGCGCCCAGGGACTCAAACAGTACCGACGTGGGGAAGGAAAACCAGCTCACAAACCCACCGCCGGAGCGCGCACAGAGGCTCCGATTTGCGGCCAGCGACTCCGCGATCCCCTGCTGCCAGCGGATCCGCTGGTTGCGAAGGCTCCGGAACGTCTCGGGTACCACCGTCCAGCAGATGGGATCCGGAACATAAGCGATGTGGTAGGGTTGATTTCGTTCCTGCATCAGCCGGTGAAGCCGGACCACGATCTCCATGTCGTCGGCCACCGTTTCCGTGCTGAACCCCCCGAGATCGTTGACCAGGTCCCGCCGGAAGAGACCGAAGGCCCCGGAGATGCTCAGCAGCCCGTTGTACTCAGCCAGGCCCGCCCGGCCGAACAGGAAGGAACGCAGGTACTCGATGGTCTGACAGCGGGGCAAGAACCGGTCGGAAATGCCGACTTCCTTAATTTCACCGTCCTCGATCTCGCAGCCGTTCGCCACCCGGACCGTGCCACCCGCGGCCACGGTCTCCGGCCGGGTCAGGAAAGGCCGGATCATGATCCGGAGACTGCTGGGTTCCAGTACGCTATCCGCGTCGATCACGCAGACAAGCGGGGTCGTGCAGACGTTTAACCCGGCGTTAAGGGCATCCGCCCGGCCCCCCTCGGCCCCTCCGTTGTCCTTGGTGATGACCCGAAGGTTAGAGTGTTGCTCGGAATGAAAGAATTCATGCACCGTCTCGGTCGAGATTTGCTCCCGGTACACGTCCGGGTTCGGGACCAGGTCAAATTGTTCCTTCAGAAGATCGAGGGTTCCGTCGGTCGACCCGTCGTCGACCACGATCACCTCGAGGTTGGGATAGTCCACGTTGAGGGACGCCCTGACCGAGTCCTCCACCGTCAGTTCCTCGTTGTAGGCCGGGATCAGCACGGTGATCGGGGGCAACCCCTCCTCGACCGCCTCGGGGTAATCCTCGAACCTCCGCTGCGGCATATACCTGGAGATGCTTAAGGCGGACAGCCCGTTTAACGAAACGTAGTAGAGGTTGACCGCGATAAAGTAAACCAGAAACAACAGATCAAGTCCGTACAGCCAGGGTATCATAGCGTGATGTTCTCCCGTCGTAGCTGCGAGTTAAATTCCTGCCGAAGCATGTCGCGAGCGTAAAAATCCGTCATGTCGTCAAGGATGTCCTTCAGATCGGCCGGGGTCATGAGAGGAAGCTGTTTCAGAGCCCGGGCCGCCCGGAGCCGCACCCACCAGTTGCCGTCCCGGAGCAGACGAACCAGCGTGTCCTTGCCTTCCTCGTATCCCAGTTCCCCGATCGTTATGGCCACGTGGACCCGAACGAACCACTCGGGGTGTCCGGCCAGTTCGGCCACGACCCGGCCATCTTCGGTTTGCCCCACGGTCTCCAGAACGTCCAGGATCCGGGCAAGTTCCTCCGGATGGGTTTCCGGATCCAGCCGGTCGAGGCACCAATCCCGGGCGGCCGATCCGTCGACGTCCACGAGGTACGGGATCAGGCGCAGTCGTTCCTCCAGATCGGCCCGGTCAAGTTCCGTCAGAAGGACCTCGGTGGCCGGGGCCGCCGGAACTCGAGCCATGATCCTGTGAACTTGAACCGCCGGGAGGTCCTGTCGCTGTTTCACCTGATCGACCAACCGATCGACCATTCGCGAGGGGTTCATTTCCCCCAGGGCTCTCAGGGCGGTCAACACGGTTACGGGCGGCCGGTCCGCGTCCACGAACCTCGAAACCAGGGACCAGTGGGATTCGTCCCCGAGGTAGCCGAAAAAGGCCAGAGCCACCAGCGTCCGATACATCTCGTTGGATTCCAGCCACGGTTCCAGTCGATCCGGAAGCGTAAGCTCCCGGGCGACGGACCGAAGGTGGGATCGGGTTTCGTCATCCGCTTGCCGGCAAGACCGGTTCCAGAGCTCCACGAACCACGGAAGCCGGTGATCGGGAAGCTCGGGCAGAGGCCCCTCCGACGACGCGGTGAGATGCTCACTCCATTGATTGTTGAACCGCTCGCGGTTGCGGTCGTCCCGCGTCCGCTTGAACCGCCAGACGAGAACCAGAGCGCCAAGCAGCAGGGCAAAGATCATAATCCCGCCCCCGGCGAGTAACGCGTAGAAAACCAGTTGATCAAAAAGTCCGGATAAGCCCAAAGCGAATCCCCCTTCGACTGTAAGAATCCCCGTGATCCAGGCGGGCGTAGTGCCCGCTGAGAGACAACGTCCAGGCGGGATCGAGCCGGAACCGCATCCGGGCCATCACGCCGTCCGAGGGGATCTTTTCGACCGTATCGGCGTTCAGGCTGTCGATATCGTCCCCCGTCCAGCCCCGCAGAAGCAGGCTGTCGAACCATTCGACCTCATACGGATCCCCGTACACCTCAAAATCAAACACATGCGTGCTCGCGTAGGTGGACTGTTCCAGGATGCTGCGCCGGAAGGTATAGCCGGCCCGGAAGTTTTGCCAGTACTGTTCGATTCCGACCGAGGGCATCAGCACCTCGGCGTCAAACTCATCCCCGTTTCCGTTCTCCGTAACGTCCGTGAATTCACGGATTCCCCAGCCGGCGTGCAGGAAGGTCCCGTCAACAGCCTCCCAGTGGAGTTCGGTGGACAGGTCCCATTCCGGCAGGACCTCATGCGTGTTGCTGTACAGCCCCTGGAAGCTCAGGGCCCAGCGCTCGGACAGCGGCTGGTAGGTGCCGAGTCCCCACTCGGAGTCGTCTTCGTCAAACCGGTTGGTCCGGCGAAACGATCCCCAGTACTGCCGGGAGGCCTCGTCGAGCAGGGTAAGTCGCGCCCCCGTCGACCGCCAGTCGTCCCGACCGTCGGTCAGGGATTCCACCTCCTGGTGGACGTCGGCTCGATACTCAACCGCCCGCGTTTCGGCGGGCCAACCCACACCGATAATGGTAACGGTGAAAACCAGAATCATTCCGGTCAGGACCTGATGAATTCGGTAACTCATTGCCTCACTCCTTTGCCTGATTAACCGCGATAAGTATAACCTACAGGAAACCAAATATCTATAGAAATTTTGAACAGGAAGTTGTTACTTATTGTTTACGCATACTGAGTATAAATAAATTATTACACTATCCAGCGGCGAGGGCCTTCCGGTGCCCTCTCCGGGGTAGCCTGGCAATTCAAAAACGTGACGGTGAGAATGATTCCCCGGTCGGTACGACGGAACCGGGGCGGACCTCATTGAATAAAACCCTATAATGTAGCTTATTAAAAAATTCGCTGGAGAAACGAAAAACAAAATCCATCGGACCAGGCGATCGGAGGTTCACCGTGATCTCACTGTTTGGAGGCGTCCTGCTGGGTTTATCCCTGGCCGCCCCGCCGGGCCCGGTCAACGCGATCATTGCCGAACAGGCCACCCGGATCGGGTTCAACCAGGGGTTCCTGTGCGGACTGGCGGCGGTCCTGGTGGACGGGCTGTTCTGTCTCCTGGTCGCCCTCGGAATGATCCCCTACCTCCACCGGATCCCCGAGCTGGAAGCCGGGATTTTCCTCGCCGGTTCCCTGCTCCTCCTCTGGTTCGGTGCAGACCTGGTTCGTTCCGAATCCACTCTTGAAACCCTTCACCCGCGAGCGGGGATCGGAAAATCGTTCCTTGTCTCCCTGACCAATCCGTACCAGATCGGCTGGTGGCTCACCGCCGGGGCGTCGATGCTTCTCGGTCCGGGAGGTGTCGAAGGAACGCTGCTGCTGGTGGGCTTCTTCCTGGGGCTCCTTGTCTGGATTCTGGGCTTCCCGGCCCTCCTGATCGGGTTGGGGAAGCGGTTCCGGACCGTCGAACGCTGGATCCCCCGCCTCAGCGCCCTCGTCATGGTGGCGTTCGGGATCGGGTTCCTGATGGAGGCGGTCCGGCTTGGCAGCTCGCTGGTCTCCGGATAAATCGGTTCGAATCCGCGGATGGAGTCCCCCGCTCGTCGATCAGGACTCCCGGAGCAGCTCGGGAAATTGTTCGGTCAGTTTGGACAGCTTGGGCGGAATGTGCATCCTGCAGTACGGACGATCGGGGTTTTTCTCGTAATAGTCCTGGTGGTGTTCCTCGGCGGGGTAAAAGGCATCCAGGGGTTCCACCTCGGTAACGATTCCCTCGTAGACCTCCCCCTCAAGCTCGTCGATCACCGACTCGATCACGGAGCACTGATCCTCGTCGTGGTAAAGAACAACCGACCGGTACTGGGACCCCACGTCCGGTCCCTGCCGGTTCCGGGTGGTGGGGTCGTGGATGGCAAAAAAGACCCGTAACACGTCGGACAGTTCAATTACGTCCGGATCAAATTCCACCCGGACAACCTCGGCGTGACCGGTGGTCCCCCGGCAGATCTCCTCGTAGGTCGGATCCGGTGCCGAGCCTCCGGCGTACCCACTGGTGGCCGAACGGACCCCGAGGAGCCGTTTCATCGGCGCTTCCACGCACCAGAAACAACCCCCGCCAAGCGTGATGGCTTCAATTGGCGAGCTCATCCGAACCACCTCTCCTCCAACCGATCGGTCGAACGGCTACCCGGCCGCGATCCGGATTCCGGGCGACGAAACACCATGGTACCCGGACGGGATCCGGAATCCAACCGACGGACCCTTCGGCGGAAAGCCGGAGCAGTCGTTGGTCCGAACGGGCAACCCGGTTGGGAATCCGCGCCGGCCGGGCGTACAATCCGCTCAGCAGCATTTCCCGAGTCATCCTTTCAACCCACCAGCGGCGGACTGTTCGGTTTTCATCAGTCCCGGGGGAACGGCTCCGCCGACGGACAGGAGCGCTAGACCGTGACGATTCAGATAATGGTTCTGTTTTTCCTGATCGGGGTGGCTCTGGTCCTGTTCGTCCGGGAACCCGTGCCGATCGACATTACCGCCATCGGGATCATGGTCTGTCTCCTGATTCTGAGTCCCTGGATCGATCTCTCCGTGCGGGACGTGCTCGCCGGGTTTTCAAGCCCCGCCACCATCACGGTTCTCGCCATGTTCGTGCTCAGCGAAGGAATCCGGCGGACCGGGCTTGTTAGCCTGCTGGGCCGGGCCATCGCGGACCGGTTCGGGGACAGTCCGTTCAAACAACTCGTGGCGGTGCTCGGCCTCTCCGGGGGGACGGCGGGGTTTATCAACAACACGCCGGTCGTGGCCGTCATGATCCCGATGGTGAACGAACTGGCCGACCGGACGGGGATCTCCCCCTCCCGGTTGTTGATGCCGATCTCCTACGCCGCGATGCTGGGGGGCATGCTGACCCTGATCGGGACCTCCACCAACCTGCTGGCCAGCGACGTTTACGCCAGCATGGGGACCGAATTCGAGCCCTTCACGATCTTCGAGTTCACGGCCCTGGGCGCCGTCGTCCTGCTGGTGGGCTGTACCTTCCTTTCGCTGTTCAGCCACCTCCTGCTTCCCGAACGCATCGGGGGGCAGGAGGACCTGACCGAGGAGTTCGAAATGGCGGAGTACCTCACCGAGGTCATCGTGGAGGAGGATTCCGGCTTCATCGGCCAGACGATCAGCAGCTGTCTGCGTGGGTTGGACGTGGAGAGCGACATCGTCCAGTTGATCCGGGGCAACCGGGTGTTCACGGAACCGCTCGGCCAGAAGCAGATCCGATCCGGAGACGTCCTGGTCCTGCGGACCGATCGGGAGGACCTGGTCAAACTGATCGAAACCGAAGGACTCGGGCTGGCCCCGGATTCGGAAAAATCGGTCTCCGACGAGATTCTGAGCGGGGAGGTTGAACAGCTGGAGGAACCCGTCTCCCAGGAACTCGTCGAGGTGATTATCTCTCCGGACTCCACCCTGACCGGCAACTCGCTGGCCGACCTGAACTTCCGGCAGCGCTACGACGCCACCGTGCTGGCCATCCGTCGGGGCGGGGAGATCATTCATGCCCGGATGGACGACCGCCGGCTGCGGGGCGGGGACGCCCTGCTGATCCAGGCGACGGAGGACACCGTCCGGCGGTTCACGGACAACCGAAACTTCGTGGTCGCGGGACGGTTCGACCTCCCCTCGTACCGGAAGGAGAAATTGCCGGTCGCCCTGGGCATCGTCGTCGCCGTCGTGGGGCTGGCCGGGTTCGGCCTAACCTCCATCGTGACCTCCGCCCTGGGGGGAGTCGTGGCCATGGTCGTCACCGGCTGTCTGCGCCCCAACGAAGTGTATGAGTCGGTGGACTGGAACGTGATCTTCCTGCTGGCGGGGTTGATTCCCCTCGGGGTCGCCATGACCCGAACCGGAGCCGCCCAATTGTTAGCCGAACAGGTGGTGGGGCTGGCCGGGGACGCTCATCCCCTGATATTTCTCGGTGTGTTTTACCTGTTTACGTCTGCCCTCACCAACCTCATCAGCAACAACGCCAGCGTGGTCCTCATGATCCCGGTGGCGGTCGACGCCGCCGCGGCCACCGGCCTGAATCCCTTTGCCTTTGCCATCGCCGTCACGTTTGCGGCGTCCACCGCCTTCATGACCCCGGTTGGCTACCAGACCAACCTCATGGTCTACGCACCCGGGGGCTACCTGTTCACGGACTTCCTCCGACTGGGAGGGCCCCTTCAGCTCCTGATGACGGTGGTCACCGTGCTCGGAATTTCGTTCTTCTGGGGCATCGGCTGAACGAACAACCGAGCGTTCACCCGCATCCGTTCCCTCGAACCGGAAGCAAATTTACCTCCGGAAGCTTCAGGGTTAGGGTGTAGAGATCACCCGTCACGGCCATGCAGGTCGACGCTGGAGTCCGTCGGGACAACCCTAAAACCATCCTTGCTGAACGGGAGGATTCGCCATGAAATCCATCAGGGTCAAGGAACTCGGAGGCCCCGAAGTCATGGAGGTCGAAGAGGTTGAATCACCCAATCCCGGGCCGAGACAGGTCACCATCCGGGTTCGGGCGATCGGGGTGAACCCGGTCGACACCTACATTCGGGGAGGTCGGTTCGGCATCCGACCCGATCTTCCCCTGACCCCGGGGTTTGACTGCGCCGGTGAGATCGGTGAGACCGGCGAGGACGTGGACGAATTTTCCCCCGGTGATCGCGTCTACTCCTCAAAGTCCATTACCGGAACATACGCCGAAGAAGCCCTCTGCTCCGTCGAACACGTTTTCCCGCTGCCGGACGAAATCGATTTCCCTCAGGGCGCCGCCCTGGGGATCCCCTACGGAACCGCGGTACGGGGGCTGTATTTCGTGGGCGAAGCGGAGCCGTTCGAGACCCTTCTGGTCCACGGGGCCACGGGCTCGGTGGGCTCGGCGGTGGTTGAACTCGGGGTGGCCTCCGGCATGACCGTTTTCGGCACGGGCGGCACGAAGAAGGGCCGTCAACTGGTCGAGAACCTCGGAGCCCGGGAGGTCTTCGACCACCATAGTGAGGACTACAAGGAAGAAATCCTTGACGCCACCGACGGTCGAGGGGTTGACGTGGTGCTGGATATGCTGGCCACCGAAAACCTGAACCGGGACCTCTCCCTTCTTGCCTACGGAGGTCGGGTGGTCGTCATAGGGGCCCACGGGGAGGTCACCATCGATCCCCGTCGATCCTTCGCAACCGACGGCCGGGTGCTGGGGATGACCATCCGAAACGCACAGGGACGAGAACTGGAAGAAATTCACCGACGGATCCGGGTGGGCCTCCGGCGGGGGGACCTCTCCCCTGTAATCCGGGAATCCTACCCGCTGGAACAGGCCCCGGAGGCCCACGAAACGGTCATGGAGTCGGGAGCGTACGGAAAGATTATCCTGGTTCCCTGATCCCTGAACACCTCGTAGAAGCAAACTCGACCGGGTCGATCAGGGATGCCTCCGCTGATTTTATTTATCGTTTTAAGGGAGTGAACGCATGAACCCGGAAGACGAATCCGGTTCTTTTCGGAACCGGTTCACGGAAGGATCCCCACTGGGAACCTGGGTTTCCATCGGTCATCCCATGGTCGTGGAGGCCGCCGCCCGAGCCGGGTTCGATTTCGTCGTCATCGACACCGAACACACCGACATCAGTCTGGAAACCGTCTCCAGCCTTGTCCGGGCCGCCGGATCGTCCCCCGGGGAACCCGGCGTGATCGTGCGGCCGCCCTGGAACGATTTTGTCCGGATCAAACGAATCCTCGATATCGGGGTGGACGGACTTCTCGTCCCGATGATCGACACCCCGGAGGAGGCCCGGGATCTGGTGAAGGCGACCCGGTACCCTCCGGAGGGCATCCGGGGCGTGGCCTCGGGTCGGGCTTCCGGGTACGGAGAAAAGTACGAACGGTACGTGGCGGAGGAACACCGCTCATTGATCACGATCGCTCAGATCGAGACCACCGACGGGCTGGAACACGCGGGGGAGATCGCGTCGGTGGACGGAATCGACGCCCTGTTTGTGGGGCCGGCCGACCTGTCAACCTCGCTCGGGATGTTTGGCCAATGGGACTCCCCGGAACTTGGGGAAGCCATGAAACAGGTCATCAAAGCGGGCCACAATGCCGATCGTCCGGTCGGGACCATCACCGTCGATCCGGACGACATTGATCGGCTCGTGGAACTCGGGTTCGACT
>CAYPTI010000018.1:0-7733 GCA_964413525.1 uncultured bacterium
ACTGCGGACTGGTCTGAGACGGGGCATGAATTGATTTTAATGTCCATTTAAGGCATGGTCACATGCTTCGGGGGGGAACGATCCTGACAATTTCAATTCGGGAGGATATACAAATCATGATCGATGAGGACGAAATACGTCACCTGGCCGAACTGGCCCGGTTGAACCTGGATGAAGAGGACATCGAACAGTACGGAGAGGAACTGCAGGAGATCCTGGAGCTGGCCGAG
The DNA here is from genome assembly GCA_964413525.1 of uncultured bacterium. Lineage (GTDB taxonomy): Bacteria > T1Sed10-126 > T1Sed10-126 > T1Sed10-126 > CAYPTI01 > CAYPTI01. The sequence goes on from CAYPTI010000018.1 coordinate 231, forward strand.
AAAGTGAACGAGGTCGACACCGAGGGCATCGAACCCACCTACCACGCCCTGCCGGTCGAAAACGTCACCCGTCCGGACGAGGACCGGCCGTCGCCGGATTCGGAGAAGGTGCTCCGGCACGCGCCGGAGGCCGCCGACGGGTACTTCGTGGTGCCCCGGGTGATCGATTGATGGCCCGGCTGATCGAACGATCGATTCCGGACCTCCGACAGATGATCCACGACGGAGAGGTTACCCGGGAAGAAGTCACGCGGGCGTTCCTGGACGAAATCGAATCGACGGACGACCGGGTGAAGGCCTTTCTGTCCGTGAATCGGGAGGAGGCCCTCGACCGGGCCCGGGACCTCGACGAGGAAGACGACGACGGGCTGCTGTCCGGGATTCCCATCGCGATCAAGGACAACCTCTGCGTCGAAGGCCAGGAGGTCCGCTGCGCTTCGAAAATTTTATCCGATCACGTCACTCCCTATACCGCAACGGCTGTACAAAACCTGCTGGACGAAGGGGCCGTTCTGGTGGGGCGGACCAACCTGGACGAATTCGCCATGGGGTCCTCCACCGAGAACAGCGCCTTCGGGACCACTCGCAATCCCCACGACCTGGACCGGGTGCCCGGCGGCTCCAGCGGCGGATCCGCTGCCGCGGTGGCCGCCCGCATGGTGCCCGGAGCCCTGGGATCCGACACCGGAGGGTCCGTCCGGCAGCCGGCCTCGCTGTGCGGGGTCCACGGGGTCAAACCGACCTACGGACGGGTGAGCCGCTACGGGCTGGTGGCCTTCGCCTCCAGCCTCGATCAGATCGGGCCCTTCGCGGGCACGGCCGAGGGCGCCGCTCTGCTGACAAGAGTTATCTCAGGCAAGGACCCGGCCGACAGCACGAGCCTCGACGAACCGGTGCCCGCCTACGACGAGGATCTCCGGGATCTCCCGGACTCCCTGAACATCGGGGTGCCGGAGGAGTATTTCGGCGACGGAATCGAGCCGGCGGTCCGGGACAACGTCGAAGCCCAGCTCAACGTCCTGCGCGACGCCGGGCACTCGGTGGAAGAATGTTCCCTGCCCCACACGGACTACGCCATCTCGGTCTACTACATCCTGTGTACCGCCGAGGCCAGCAGCAATTTGGCCCGCTACGACGGGGTCCGCTACGGCCACCGGGCCGAGGAGTTCGACGACCTGGTGGACATGTACCGCCAGACCCGGGCCGAGGGATTCGGGGAGGAGGTCAAGCGCCGGATCATGCTGGGGACTTTCGTGCTTTCCAGCGGCTATTACGAGGCCTACTACGGGAAGGCCCAGAAGGTCCGGACGTTGATCAAGCGGGATTTTGACGAGGCGTTTGAGGAACACGATCTGTTGCTCACGCCGACGTCGCCGACGACCGCCTTTCCCATTGGGGAGAAGACCGACGATCCGGTCCAGATGTACCTGAGTGACATCTGCACGATCTCGGCCAACCTGGCCGGGATCCCGGCCGTCTCGGTGCCGACCGGGATCGACGAGGACGATCTCCCCATCGGGACCCAGCTGCTGGCCCCGAATCTGGAGGAACGGAACCTCTTTCGGGCGGCGAACCTGCTGGAGAACGGTACCGGGACGAGACCCCAGCAGCCCCCGGCCGTGGCATCCCACGGAGGTGATGCGGTGTGAGTTACGAAAACGTCGTCATCGGGCTCGAGGTCCACGTTCAGCTGAAGACCAACTCCAAGATGTTCTGCCGCTGTTCCACCGAGTTCGGGGCCGATCCGAACGCCAACACCTGTCCGGTCTGCATGGGGCTTCCGGGGGTGCTTCCGGTAATCAACGAGCGGGCGGTGGAGTTCGGAATGCGGGCGGCCTCGGCACTGAACTGCACGATCCGGGATCGGACCAAGTTCGACCGAAAAAATTACTACTACCCGGACCTCCCGAAGGCGTACCAGATCAGTCAGTACGACATGCCGCTGGCCGAGGAGGGGGAACTTCAGGTCGAGTGGGAGGACGGCTCCCAGACGGTCGGGGTGGAGCGGGTTCACATGGAGGAGGACGCCGGGAAGCTGATCCACTCCGACGTGGGTCGGGAATCCTACGTGGACTACAACCGGGCCGGAACCCCGCTGATCGAAATTGTTTCTCACCCGAACATCGAGGAACCGGCGGCCGCCGTGGCCTACCTGCGGACGCTGAAGAAACGGATGGAGTACATCGGGATCAGCGACTGCAACATGGAGGAGGGAAGCCTCCGCTGCGACGCCAACCTGTCCATCCGGAACGAGGACGGGTCCCTGGGTACCAAGACGGAGGTCAAGAACATGAACAGTTTCCGGGGGGTTCGTCAGGCGCTGGAATACGAGAGTCGACGCCAGGGCAAGTTGATCGATCGGGGGGGCGAAGTCCAGCAGGGGACCCGGCTCTGGGACGAGGACGAACGGGAAACCCGACCCATGCGGACCAAGGAGGAAGCCCACGATTACCGGTACTTTCCCGAACCGGACCTGGTTCCGCTGACCATCGATGCGGAGTGGATTCAGGATGTCGAATCCGACCTGCCGGAGATGCCCGGGGTCCGGCTGGACCGATTGATTGACGAGCACGGCCTGAGCCGGGACGATGCGGAGACGCTCACCGGGACGCGAGCCATGGCGGATCTGTTTGAAGCAGCGGTCGAGGACGGCGGATCCGCCCGGACCGTGGCCAACCTCATGATCACCGATCTTCGCCGCGAAATGAACGAGCACACCCTGGAGGTCGAGGATCTCGACCTTCCCGCTGAATACCTGGCGGAAGTCGCCCGGATGTACGAGGAGGACGTGGTCAGCAGCAACGGGGCCTCGGCGTTGATCGAGGCCCTGGTCGAGGAACCCCGCGATCCGGCCGAACTGATCGAGGAGATGAACCTGCGGCAGATTTCGGACGACTCTGCTCTGGAGGGTGTGATCGAGGAAGTGATCGAGGAAAATGAGGAGGCCGTCGAGGACGTGCGGTCGGGCAAGGATCAGGCCGTTGGATTCCTCGTCGGACAGGTAATGCAGAAGACGGAGGGGCAGGCCAACCCCCAGCAGGCCAACGAGATGCTGCGGGAAGCGATCGGTTCCAAGGGATGAACACGTCGCCGCCGTTTCGGTTCCGACACTTTCTGGGGGTCATCGCCCTGGCCGTGCTGGTCGGGATGGTTCTGGGGCTCGGGGTGGACTACGGAACGCGCGTCGGTGGGCTCCCGGTTCTCGAAGGTCCCGTCTGGGCGATGCTGCTGGGAGGAGGGGGAGGGTTACTCGCCGGGGGACTGACCTACGCGTATCTGTACCTGCTGACCTACCGGTACCTGACCTCCCTGGAATCCGAAACGGACGATCTCGACCGGGTGGACTCCGTGTCCACAGCCTTTGCTCACCTGAGCCAGGCTCTTCAGGAAGCACGAGAGAACCAGGAGAAGTTAAAATCCGTCCTGTTGAACTTCATGGATCGGGCCGACGACCTGCTGTCCCATGTCCCCGATTCCGGGGAAGAAGCCGTGGTCCAGCGACTGGACGAGGTACTGGATTCCTTCGAGCGGCTGGACCCGCCGGAGGTTCAGAAAGATGGAGAGCCCCTGGACGAGCTGGCCGGCACGTTGAGTCGTTCGGTGGCCGGCGAGATTGACAATCCGGTCGAGGAGGATCGGATTGAACAGCTTGACCGGACGATCACTCAACTCCGTGAGTTTGACAGCAAAATCGGGGAGACGATCGCTCAAGCAAATAGCCTGCTGGAGGACATGGCGGACCTGTTCCGGAAGTTTCCCGTTGAGTCTCTGCCGCAGGAGGCCGAGAACCTCCGGAGACAAACCACGGATTGGAACGATTTACGGGAGGAACTGGATCCCCTGAGCCGGGAACTTTCGGGTCTGTCGGAACGGTTGAATACTCTGCGGGAATCCCTTCGAACCTCCCGGCTTCAATCCCGGCTCAAACGGGAACTTGAATCGTCCGACTTCCGGATCACCCGGGGGTCTGGTTCCGTTTCCGCCGAGTCCATTGAGTCCCTGGCCTCCCGCCTCCGACGGGTCCGGACCTCGGCGCAGGAACTGGCCGCGTTCCAGTCCCGGGCCGAGGAGTTCATTCGTCTCGCCGGATCTCTGGCCCGCTGGAGAGACGCGGCCGAGGAGCCCGATGCCCCCCCGGAACCCGGGTCCGAAGACGATTCGGAGGCCGTCGGTTAAGAATAATTTATTCGGCAATTCCTTCCCTTTAAGCATCCGTTGAGCAACGGGTCCGGAGACTTGGTTCCCGCACCGCATGATCCGAGACCAGTCCTCGACACGGTCCCCTGGTGAGCGGTCCCACCGGTTCCGATAAAGAAGGTCCCTCCACCGACCGATTCCGGTTGCCTATAATCATGGGGTTGCAGGAAACCACTCCTCCGTCCCGACTTGGACCCGATCGTTCCCGGGGGACTGATGGAATGACTTCTCTGCTTCCGGAACCGTATACGAACATACGTTTGTCCATCCTTTGCCTGACGAAGTGAGGTTTCTCGATGAATTACTCCGAAACCATTAATCTGCCGGACACCGACTTCTCCATGCGTGCCGGGTTGAGTGAGAACGAACCGAACCGGCTCGAACGGTGGGAGGAGATGAACCTGGCCGAGCAAATGGAGGAACGCCGCGAGGACGGCGAGCCGTTCGTCCTTCACGACGGCCCTCCCTACGCGAACGGCGACGTTCACCTGGGGACCGCCCTGAACAAAATTCTCAAGGACATTCTTGTGAAATACCACACGATGCAGGGACGCCGGTCCCCCTACCGTCCCGGCTGGGACTGCCACGGGCTGCCAATCGAACACGTGGTGACCTCGGAGAACCCCGAGCTCATGGAGGAGGGAACCCTGGCGGTCCGCCGGGCCTGCAGGGAATTCGCCCTTGAGTACGTCGATCAGCAGCGGGATCAGTTCAAGCGACTCGGGGTCACCGGCCGGTGGGACGACCCCTACCTGACGCTGAACGAGGACTACGTGGCGGAGGTTCTCGAAAGTCTTCAGGAACTGGTCGAGGAAGGCTACGTCTACCGGCAGCTCAAGCCGGTCCACTGGTGCTGGGACTGCCAGACGGCGCTGGCCGAGGCCGAGGTCGAATACGCCGACAAAACCTCTCCCGCCGTCTACGTCGACTTCCCCGTTCTGGAGGATCAGCCCCGTCGGCTTAAGTCCGAGGACGCTCAGGTCATGATCTGGACGACCACCCCCTGGACGTTGCCCGCCAACGTGGCCATCGCGGTCCACCCGGACCTCTCCTACGTGGAATTCCGGGACCCTGACGGCGACGTCCACCTGCTGGCGGAACGGTTGCTGGCACCCACGGTCGACCGGAAGGGCTGGTCGACCGCCGACGTCGACGTCCTGCAGACCATCTCGGGGGAGGAACTGGAGGGACTGGTCTGTTCCCATCCGTTCGTCGAGGACCGGGCCTCAACGGTTATCACCGACGAACTGGTGACCCTCGAACAGGGCACCGGATGCGTTCACATCGCTCCCGGCCACGGTCAGGAAGACTTCGCCATCGGCCAGGAACGAGACCTTCCCGTGCTGTCCCCCGTCAATCGACAGGGAAAATTCACCGCCGATTTCCGGGACCTCCAGGGGACCCACGTCTTCGACGCCAACCGGGAACTGGTCGATCGAATGGAAGCGGACGGTTCGCTGTTTTATACCGAACCGATCGAACACTCCTATCCGCACTGCTGGCGCTGCAAGAACCCGGTGATCTTCCGGGCCACCCCGCAGTGGTTTTTGGACGTCGATCACCGGGACCTGAGAGGTCGAATTCTCCAGGCCGTGTCGGACGTCCGCTGGCGTCCGGACTGGGGGGAGGACCGGTTCCGGTCCATGGTGGAGGAACGACCCGACTGGTGTCTGTCCCGGCAGCGCGACTGGGGCGTCCCGATTCCGGAAATCACCTGCGAGGACTGCCAGGAAGTGGTGCTGGAGCCGGAGGTTATCGCCAACCTCGCCCGCAACGTGAGGATCCGGGGACTGGACACCTGGTTTCAGGAAGGAGCCCACCCCTTTCTGCCGGACGGCTACACCTGTCCCGAGTGCGGGGGAGATACCTTCCGCCGGGGGGACGACATCCTGGACGTCTGGTTCGATTCCGGGGTCAGTCATCGGGCTGTTCTCCAGCAGGACGACGACCTGGAGTGGCCCGCGAACGTGTACCTGGAGGGCACCGACCAGCACCGCGGTTGGTTCCAGGTCTCCATGATCACCGCCGTTGCCCTGGACGGGGAGTCACCCTATAAGGAATGCATCACCAACGGATTCACGGTGGACGAGGACGGGCGCAAGATGAGCAAATCCCTTGGCAACGTCGTCTCCCCGCATGAGATCATCGAGGAAAACGGAGCCGACATCCTGCGGCTCTGGGTGGCGGGGGAAAATTTCTACGAGGACATGCCGATCAGCGACGATCTCCTGGATCAGGTGGTGGACCGCTACCGGCGGTTCCGCAACACGTTCAAATTTTTTCTTGGCAACCTGCAGGATTTCGACGGGTACTCCGCCGACCAGGACGAGGTCCGGCCCGACCGTCTCCACCCGATCGACCGCTGGTTTTTGAGTGAGCTGTGCGGTCTGGTCAGCCGGGTGACCGAAGCCTACCAGCGCCGCCAGTTCCACCAGGCCATGCAGGAGATCAACAACTTCTGCGCCGGAGAGGCCTCGGCCCTGTACCTCAACATCGCCAAGGACCGGCTCTACTGTGCCGGGCCGGATTCCTCCGACCGCCGCTCCGCCCAGACGGTCATCCACCATGGAATGAGCATGCTGGCCCGGTTGTTGGCCCCGGTCCTCAGCTTCACGGCCGACGAGGTCTGGGATTACGTCCCCGGCACCTCCTCGGTTCACCTGGAGGACTGGCCCGATCCCCCGGCCGGGTGGATTGATTCCTCCCTGACGGAGGATTTTCGGGCTCTGAGAGAGATCCGAGCCGACGTCATGAAGGCCATCGAGGAGGCCGAGGACCTGGACGCCTCCGACGAGGCGAGGGTCACGATCTCGGCCCCGGGCCGGAGCGGGATCCTCAACCGGCACCGGGAGGTCCTCGAGGAGTGGTTCATCGTGTCCGAGGTGGTGCTGGACGAAGGAGAGGAAGATTCCGTGACCGTGGAACCCACGGAGCACGAGAAGTGCGACCGGTGCTGGCGGTTTCGCCCCACGGTCCGGGAACGCGACACGATCGAGGGAGATGCCCTCTGCGACCGGTGCTTCGACGTGCTGGTGGAGGACCTGGAGCTTGCCGGAACCGGTGAGAGCGGGTGAGTTCCCGCACGTGGACCCTGGCGTGGCTATATTTTCTCGCCGGGGCCGTTTTCCTGCTCGATCAGGTTACCAAGCTCCTGGTGGAAGCCCGGTTTCCGTCGTCCCCGGGGGGCGTAACCCTGATCGCCCGGTGGGACTTCCTGCGCCTTCATTACGTCACCAACCCGGGCGCCGCCTGGGGCATTCTGCCCGGCCAGACCTGGCTGTTCGTTGTGGTGGCCGGACTGGTCTC
>CAYPTI010000018.1:7833-21017 GCA_964413525.1 uncultured bacterium
TTGGAGGAGACGACAACCCGTGGATAAGACACCCGTGAGCGAATTTGAACTGCGGACGGACGGACGGGTTGACCGTGCTCTCGCCGGCCAGCTTCAGTACTCCCGCACCACCATCCAGGGCTGGATCCGCGAGGGAAGAGTCCGGGTGGACGGGGAGCAAATCAACGACAAGAGCCACGCCGTCGAAGCCGGGGACGTGGCCCGGGTTGAATTTCCCGAACAGCAGTTTGATCCCGACCGGGCTCACCCCGAACCCGGCGAGGTCCCGGTCGTGCACGAGGACGACCACCTGATCGTCATCAACAAACCCCGCGATTTGGTGGTCCATCCGGCCGGGGGACATCCCGGGGGCACCCTGGCAAATCGATTGCTGTACCATTACCCGGACCTGTCCGAAGTGGGGGAGTCCCACCGGGCGGGGATGGTTCACCGGCTGGACCGGGAGACCACCGGGATCATGCTGATCGCCCGAACCCAGCAGGCGTACGATACCCTTAAGAAGCAGTTTGCTAACCGAACCGTCCGGAAGAAATATCGCACCGTCCTGGAAGGGGAATTAGAGGACGAACGGGTCCGGGTTCGGGTTCCCATCGGCCGCCACCCGGACAATTACTTGCTTCGGAAGGCCGATCCCGCCGGCAAACAGGCCGAAACGCTGGTCGACGTGGTGGCCCGCCACGATTACCGAACCGCCGCCTGGTGCCGCCCGAAGACCGGCCGGACCCATCAGATCCGGGTTCACGCCCGGTACCTGGGGCATCCCGTGCTGGGAGACGAGAAGTACGGCACCATGACCTCCGGCCGTCTGATGCTGCACGCGGAATCGATCACCGTCTCCCACCCCGGGTCCGGGGAGGATGTCACCTATGAAGCTCCGCCGCCCGAGGAGGTCTCGGAGACCTGGGACCGGACGGTGAATCCCTCCGAATCCGGCTGAATCACCGGGTCTGACCCAACCGGTCGATCCGGACGAACGTCGATCCATCCGAACCGCTCGAATGTCGCTAATTCGCTAACTGGGATTCGGGCGTCGAAACAGATGTGACAGGTTTGACCATCATCGATCGGCGCGGCATGGACCGCGCCGAGTGGAGGACACCCGCATGAGACCTGACGGACGAGAAAACGACGAACTGCGACCGGTGGAGATGGATCCGGAATTTATTATTTACCCCGAGGGATCGGTGCTGATTTCCACCGGCCGGACCCGGGTACTGTGCAACGCCTCGGTTCGGGAATCGCAGCCCCGGCACCTGGCCGACACCGGCCAGGGCTGGATCACCGCCGAGTACAGCATGCTTCCCCGTTCGGCTCCCCACCGACAGCTCCGGGAGGTGGTGAGGGGGAAACGGAAGGGCAGGACCCATGAGATTCAGCGACTCATCGGCCGCTCTCTGCGGGCGGTGGTGGAACTGAAACCCCTGGGCCAGCGGACCATCTGGGTGGACTGCGACGTCCTGCAGGCCGACGGCGGAACCCGGACCGCCTCGATCACGGGCGGCTACGTGGCCATGGAGATGGCCATCCACCACCTGCTGAGGAAGGACCGGATCGACGAAAACCCCATCAAGGACAGCCTCGCCGCCGTCAGCGTCGGCAAGGTCGACGACGAGATCATGCTGGACCTCTGCTACGAGGAGGACAACCGGGCTTCGGTGGACGCCAACATCGTCATGACCGGTTCGGGAGATCTGGTGGAAATTCAGTCCTCCGGCGAGGAAGCCACCTTCACCCGCCAGGAACACCGGACCATGGTCGACCGGGCCTGGAAGGGCATCCAGGAATTGCAGGGACAACAGGAGGAGATTCTGGAGAACTACCGTGATTGAACGGCTCCTGATCGCGACCTCCAACCTCGGTAAGTACCGGGAAATGGCCGGGGAACTGGAACCCCTGGGACTCCCCGTGACGTCCCTCGAAGAAGAGGGGATCGCTCTGGATCGGCCCGAGTCCGGGGACACCTACCGGGAGAACGCCGCCATCAAGGCCCGGGAGGGGTTTGAGAAGAGCCGCCTGCCGTCCCTGGCCGATGATTCCGGCCTGGAGGTCGATGCACTGGGCGGTGAACCCGGGGTGTACTCCGATCGCTGGGCCGGCGACGTCACCGCGAACGAACGGAATCGACTTCTGCTCGAACGATTGGAGGAGGCGTCGGGGGAGGAGCGGACCGCCCGGTTCGTGTGTGAGATGGTGCTGGTGGATGAAGACGAGGTACGGTTCGGCACCCGGGGAGTCTGTGAGGGACGGATCGCGGAGGAACCCCGCGGGGACCGGGGCTTCGGCTACGACCCGATCTTCGAGGTCGAGGAGCGGGAGTTCCGGACCTTCGGCGAACTGGGATCCGACGTCAAACGAACCGTCAGTCACCGGGCCCGGGCCCTGGAGGCAATGATCGAGGAGCTGAAGCAGAGCTTTGAATCGGATCAGACATCGAATTCCTGAGCAAACTGGTTCGACTTTTATGCGGTAAGACTGCGGTGTTATCTCAAAGGAGCCGTGATCCATTTCTGACTCATTCTCGTGGGCAGCAGCCCACTCCGAGGTTTGTATTTTCCGATTCAAGCTCCAAACCCGGCTTCGGAAAATACAAAAAACCGCCGGAAACGGATCACGGCTCCTTTCCCGTAGCACTCGTCGTACCGTAAAGTCGGAATGGAGAATGCCTTTCGGGCCAGGATGCTAGTATGATTACCGAACCATTTTTGTTGCACGAACTGTTCGGATCGCATGTTTCTGCGATCCGTTATCCGGTCGGGTGATGGATACGACTCAGCAGACAGCCGGTTGAAATGTGTTAGGACGGGGGTACGGCGGTGCCCCCATCGTCCGGTCCGGCGGGCGGTTATTTTTTAATCCGGACAAAAAATTTACACTGTACGTTTGGCTACTTCACGTAAACGAAGGATGTTGGTTCCGATGAAGGCCGATGAAATCCGCCGCCGGTTTCTGGACTATTTCCGGGAGCAGGACCACCGCGTTGTGGACAGCGATCCCCTGCTTCCCTCCGATCCGGATCTACTGTTCACGATCGCCGGCATGGTTCCCTTCAAGCCCTACTTCCTGGGGGAGGAAACCCCGCCTCACCCTCGGCTGACCAGCTCCCAGAAGTGCCTGCGGACCACCGACATCGAGGAGGTCGGCCGGACCGACCGGCACCTGACCTTCTTCGAGATGCTGGGCAACTTCAGTTTCGGCGACTACTTCAAAGCGGGTGCGATTGAGTTTGGCTGGGAATTTCTGACCGAGCGGTTGGACGTCGACCCGGATCGGCTCTGGATTACGGTCTTTCAGGGGGAGGAGGAACTTCCCCGGGACGAGGAAAGTTTCGATCTCTGGCGAGAGGCCGTGGGGGTGCCCGCGGAGCGAATTCTGGAGCTGGGAAGCAAGGAAAACTTCTGGGCCATGGGGGAGACCGGTCCCTGCGGTCCCTGCAGCGAGATTCACTACGACCGGGAGTCCGTCGACGGGGACCCCGGATCGGTTCGAGAAGCCATCCTCTCCGGCGACGACCGGATGGTGGAGCTGTGGAACCTCGTGTTCATGCAGTACAACCGGTCCGGGTCCGGGGACCTGGAGCCGCTGCCCGATCCCTGCATCGACACGGGCATGGGCCTGGAGCGGGTGGCCAGCGTCCTGCAGGGGGTTCCCGGTCCGTTCGAGACGGATCTGTTCCAGCCCCTGATGGAATCGATCCGATCCCGGGCGGAGCTCGACGGTACCGACCTTGCCCCTCGACAGCGCGCTTCCCTGCGGGTGGTGGCGGATCACCTGCGGTCCGTTTGTTTTCTGCTGGCCGAGGGACTGGTGCCGGGCAACGAGGGGCGCGGCTACGTACTGCGGCGGTTGATCCGGCGGGCGGTGCTTCGCGGTCGGGACCTGGATATCAGGGACGTGTTCCTCCAGGACCTGGTGTCCACGGTGCAGGAGGTCATGGGGGAGGCCTACCCGGAGCTTCACGAACAGGAGGACCTGATCAGGCAGCGGCTCAAGAACGAGGAGGAACAATTCCTGCGCACCATCGACCGGGGGTTGAGCGAACTGGAGCAGCGGATCGAGCGGCTGAAGGAGGAGGACCGGGAAACCATGCCCGGGGAGGAAGTCTTTGAACTGTACGAGACTCACGGGTTCCCGGTGGAGATGACCCGCGATCTGCTGCGGGAGGAGGGACTCGACTTCGACGAGGGGGAAGTGGAGGAAGCTCGCGAACGTCATCGACGGGAAAGTAGTTCGCTGGAGGAAAAGACGGATAAAATTTTTGATGGAATTAAATTGATGGCACTTGCAGAAGATGAAACCGAGTTCACCGGATACGATCGGTTGACGGACGAGGCGGAGGTCGTGGGGCTGTTTGACGAGGAGGGCGAGTCGGTGGAGGAGCTTCCTCCGGAGGCCCAGGGAGTCGTGGTACTGGATCGAACTCCCTTCTACCCCGAAGGGGGCGGGCAGGTCGGGGATCGGGGGTCGATCAACGGGTTTGAGGTCAAGGACACCCAACAACGGCAGGGGCTGATCCTTCACGAGGGGACGGCCACCGCGGGCATCAAGCTCGGGGATACGGTGGAGGCAGAGGTCAAACGGGAGCACCGACGGCCCACCATGCGTCATCACACGGCCACCCACCTGCTGCAGGCGGCGCTTCGTCGAGAAGTCGGAGACGAGGTGATGCAGGACGGCAGCCTCGTCGACCCCGACCACCTGCGGTTCGACTTCACGCTTACCCGGGGACTCACCGACGATGAGCTGAAAGACGTTGAAGAACAGGTGAACGAATGGATCTACGACGAATTGCCCGTGCGGGCGGAGGAAATGTCCCGCCGGGAGGCCGATGAGCGGGGGGCGCTGGCCTTCTTCGGGGAACACTACGGGGAAGAGGTCCGGGTGGTGGAGATGGGGGACGTGAGCGTCGAACTGTGCGGCGGGACCCACCTGGACAACACCGGCGAACTGGGTCTGTTTACCATCACGAACGAAACCGCCGTGTCGGCGGGGGTTCGCCGGATCGAGGCTCGGGCCGGAGAGCGGGCTTACCAACAGTTAAGTCGTCTTCGAGATCAGCTTGAAAAGATAACGAAGCAGGCCGGAGTCCAGAGTCCCCGGGAGCTGGAGGACCGGCTCCGATCCATGCGCGAAACCATCGACGAATACGAGGACCGCATCGAACAGCTCCGTCACCAGCAGAGTTCTACCGGCGCCGAAGAACTGCTCGATCGGGCCCGGAAGGTCGGCCCGGCCCAGGTTCTGCTGGAGGAATTCGACAATTTCGATCAGGATGCCCTGAAGCAGACCCTGGACCGGGTCAAGCAGCGGCTCGACGAGGGCGTGGTGCTGTTCATCAACCGTTCCGACGGAGCCGTTCAGCTTCTGCTGGGGGTCACCGACGGACTGACGGACGTGGTCGACGCCGGCGAGTGGATTCGGGACCTCGGGGACGTGATCGGCGGCGGCGGAGGCGGCCGGTCGGACTTCGCCCAGGCCGGCGGATCCCGGGTGGATCGGATCGACGACCTCAGGCAGATGTTTGAAGACCGGCTGGAGTCCGTCCTTGGGTCGGCTGCTGGGGATTGATCCGGGGGTCCGGCGCGTCGGACTGGCCCTCACGGACGAAACCGGAACCCTCGCCACGCCGCTCCGGATCGTCGATCGGGATGAAGAATCCCTGTCCGGGGTGCTGGAGGAACTCCTCGCGGAGCGGGACGTGGAGCTGCTGGTCGTCGGGTACCCCGATCCGCTGAAGACCGACGAGAACGAACGGACGCGCCAGGTCGACCGGTTCCTCCGGACCGAGGTTGAACCGCTGGGGATCGCCTACGAAACGATTTCCGAGCGTTACACCACCTCCATGGCCGAGACCCTCCGCCGGCTCCGGGAGGATCCGGAGGCCGCCGGGGACGACCAGGCGGCCGCCCTCATTCTCGAACAGTTCCTGAACCGCCGCCGGATGAACGACTCGTGAACTGGAAGCATGTTCCTCTGTTCCTGATCGGGGCGGGGGTCTTCCTGATCGTGGCCGGGTTCGGAGGGGTGACCTACTGGCTGGACCGGCCGGTTCGGCTGCAGGAGTCCGTCTACGCCGAAATTAAACCCGGGATGTCGGGGCGGGACATCGGTCGGGTGCTTCAGCAACGGGGCGTGCTCACGGACGTGGAGGAGTTCCGGTGGGCCCTTTGGATCATGCGGGCTGAACGGGACCTGAAGGTCGGCCGGTTCCGGTTGAATCCACCCCTGACCCGGCGCCAGCTGGTCCGGCGGTTGACCTCGGGCCATTCTCAGACACGGCGGGTCCGGATTCTTGAAGGCTGGCCCTCCTGGCGGGTGTACGGGGAGCTCGCTGAGCAACTTGATTACGAACCGGAGGACTTCCAGCGGTTCCACGCGGACGAGGAGTTTCTGGAGAGGGTGGGGGTTCCCGGCCCGACCCTGGAAGGGTACCTGTTTCCCGACACCTACCGCATTTCGCTGGCTTCGACGCCCGAGGACGTGTTGTCCCGGCTGGTTGATCGGTTTTACGAAGTTGCGAACTGGATGGAACTGGAACGCCGGGCCGAAGAACAGGGACTCACCCTGGACGAGGCCGTGCGTCTGGCATCAATCATCGAACGGGAGGGCACCCTGGACAAGGAACTGCCCACGATCAGCGCCGTGTTTCACGAGCGCCTGGACCGGGGAATGAACCTGCAGGCCGACCCGACCGTTCTGTACGCTTACCGGGACTTTTCCCGTCCCCTGACCTGGACGGATCTTGAGGTTGAATCCCCGTACAATACCTACCGTAACCGGGGACTGCCCCCCGGGGCCATCAGCAACCCGGGTCGCCGGTCCCTCGAAGCGGCGGTGGCTCCGGCGGATGTCTCCTACCTGTATTTCTTCGCCCGGGGGGACGGGTCCCACGCTTTCAGCAAGACCCTTGAGGAGCACCGCCGTTCCATCCGACAATACAGGGATTGAATTGGGGGGGGAATACATTCTGGAGCAGCGGGCTTCATTCTTTCCCGACGGGCGTCTTCCCGACATTTTTATGGAATGTTTTTCATCTGGATCGGGTTTAGGAGATAGTGGACCCAATTCCGTTCCCGTCTCAGCATCTGTGTACGGTTGATTCTTCGTTCGGGAGGACTTGTGTGAACACGAATCAAACCCAGGAGGTTTTGCTGTGAGCGAACAACAGACCGAGACGAATTCGGCTGAATCCCGGGAGGAACCCTCCTCCGGGGCCGAGTCGGAGGAGTTGACTGAGGACCGGGAGGAGAGCGTAATGGAAGTGAACGTGGACGAGTGGGAGTCCCTTCAGGCCGAGCGTGATGAACTTGAGGAGGAGATCCTCCGGAAGACGGCCGACCTGGACAACCTGCGGAAACGGAAACGGGAAGAGGAACAGAAGCTTCGCAAGTACTCGGGTCAGGGCGTGCTGAGGGATCTGCTCGAGGTGGTGGACAACTTCGACCGGGCCCTGGACTCGATGGAGATCGAAAGCGACGACGTACGCCAGGGGATCGAGATGATCCAGAAACAGCTGTACGAGGTTCTCCGCAAACACGACGTTGAATCGATGGAGGCCGAGGGGGACCGGTTCGATCCCCACCGCCATGACGCCATGATGCAGGAACCGCGGGAGGACCTGGACGAAAAACAGGTCCTGGAAGTATTCACGGAGGGTTACACTCACCATGACCGGGTGCTTCGACCGGCGTCGGTCAAGGTCGGCATTCCCGCTCACGGCGACGAGTCAATCTCGGAGGAAGAAGAAAACCAAACTGAGGAATGAGTAATTTATAATAGTTATGAAACCGAACCGACAAGTTCGAGCGATGAATTGCTGACAGCAGGTTAATTTTCTTGGAGGTGTGCTTCAATGGTTGAACAGGAATCCCAAACCAACGGAGAGGCTTCAGAGGCCGAAGGTCCCATCGTCGGGATCGACCTCGGAACCACCAACAGCGTGGTGGCCGTCTACGAGGGCGGTGAGCCGAAGGTCATTCAAAACTCGGAGGGGAAGAACACCACTCCGTCCGTGGTCGCCTTCAGCGACGACGGTGAAAAACTGGTCGGGGACCCGGCGAAACGTCAGGCCGTGACCAACAGCGAAAACACCGTTCAGTCCATCAAGCGCCACATGGGCGAGGACCACACGGTGGAGCTTCAGGGCGACACCTACACCCCGGAGCAGATCAGCGCCTTCATCCTCCAGAAACTGAAGAAGGACGCCGAGGACTACCTGGGACGAGAGGTGAACCGGGCCGTCATCACGGTTCCGGCGTACTTCAACGACGCCCAGCGCCAGGCCACCAAGGACGCCGGTCAGATCGCCGGCCTGACCGTGGAACGGATCATCAACGAACCGACCGCGGCCGCGCTGGCCTACGGACTGGACGACGAACGGGAACAGAAGGTTGCCGTCTACGATCTGGGGGGAGGAACTTTCGACATCTCCATCCTGGACATCGGCGACGGGGTCGTCGAGGTCATGTCCACCAAGGGGGACACCCAGCTCGGTGGAGACGACTTCGATCAGGAGATCATTGACTGGATGGCCGACGAGTTCAAAC
Organism: uncultured bacterium; assembly: GCA_964413525.1. GTDB lineage: Bacteria > T1Sed10-126 > T1Sed10-126 > T1Sed10-126 > CAYPTI01 > CAYPTI01. The sequence goes on from CAYPTI010000018.1 coordinate 16,377, forward strand.
AGGACCAGGGCATCGACCTGCGGGAGGACGAGATGGCCCTCCAGCGGCTCCGTGACGCGGCCGAGGAGGCCAAAGTTGAGCTCTCCTCCGCCCAGAAGACCAACATCAACCTGCCCTTCGTGACCGCCACCGACACCGGTCCCAAGCACCTGGACCTGGACCTCAACCGGGCGACCTTTGAGGACATGATCCAGGAGTACGTCGACAAAACGATCGGGATCTGTGAGGACGTCATCGGGGAGGCGGACCTGTCCGTCGACGAGATCAGCGAGGTCCTCCTCGTGGGCGGTTCCACCCGTGTACCCGCGGTGGTGGACGCCGTGGAGGACTTCTTCGGCAGGGCCGCCGACAAGACCGTGAACCCGGACGAAGTGGTCGCCGTGGGCGCCGCTGTTCAGGCCGGTGTGCTGGGCGGTGACGTGGACGACATCCTGCTGCTGGACGTGACGCCGCTTTCCCTCGGCGTCGAAACTCAGGGGGGAGTGTTCACCAAGCTGATCGAGAAGAACACCACCATTCCGACCCGCAAATCGGAGATCTTCACCACCGCCGAGGACAACCAGGATCAGGTGGAGATTCACGTCCTGCAGGGAGAACGGGACCTGGCCCAGCACAACAAGTCGCTGGGACGGTTCCACCTGACCGACATTCCTCCGGCGCCGCGGGGAACGCCTCAGATCGAGGTCACCTTCGACATCGACTCCAACGGCATCCTCAACGTCTCGGCCGAGGACCAGGGAACCGGCAAGAAGCAGGAGATTGAGATCACCGGTTCGACCAACCTGTCCGAGGACGAGATCGAGAACATGAAGGACGAGGCCGAGCAGCACGCCGAGGAGGATCGGAAGCGCAAGGAGCTCATCGAAGCTCGCAACGAAGCCGATCAGCTCGTCTACCAGACCCGGGACCTCATCGAGGAACACGGGGACGAACTGGACGAGTCCGAAACCGAGGAGATCGAAGCGGCCATCGAGAAGCTCGAGGAGGTCGCCGAGTCGGCCGAGGAGGCCGACGAGATTCGCTCGGCCATGGAGGAACTGACCCAGGTTTCCCAGGCCCTCAGCCAGAAGCTGTACGAACAGCAGGCCGAGGAAGCCGGAGCCGCCGGGCCGGCGGGTGCCGGCGCCGCGGCCGGGTCGGCCGGAGCCACCGGGGCCAGCGAGGACGTCGAGGACGCCGATTACGAGGTCGTCGACGAGGACGAGTAACTCGCGACCCGGCATGACGCTGTAAGCATTGACGGTCCACGGAAGGCGGGGTGAGGAATCAACTCACCCCGCCTTTTTTGTTGGATCCAGTCGGCCGGGAGAGCCCTTTTCGTGTCGGCGTGCGGTCCGTTTACAATGGTTGCGACGGGACTGGTCCCACTTGGTCCCGTGTGTAAAAATGGTCCGGGGATAATTGTCTCAAATTACAGTACTTTTTCCGGTTAAGGTGATGTTCATGGCTTCTGATTCCGACGATTATTACGACGTTCTCGGGGTTTCGAAGGACGCCTCCCAGCGCGAGATCAAAAAGGCCTTCAAACAGAAAGCCCAGGAACATCACCCGGACCGATCCGACGATCCCGACGCGGAGGAAGTCTTCAAGGAGATCGCGGAAGCCTACGAGGTTCTCAGCGACGAGGAAATGCGGGAACGATACGATCGGTTCGGCAAGGAAGGAGTTCAGGGAGCCGCCTCGCGGCAGCGTTCGAGCCGCCAGTACTCCAGCATCGCCGACCTGCTCAACGACATGGGGTTCGGGGATCTGTTCGGGGGCATGGGGGGACGTGGTTCCGGCGGCCGGGGACGGCGCCGGCGGCGCAACCGGACCGGTCGCGACCTGAAGATGGCCGTGGAGCTGGACCTTGAGGAAGCGGCTTTTGGAACCGAGAAAACCTTCACGGTCGACAAGAAAACCTCCTGCGAATCCTGCGACGGGGAGGGCACCCTGTCCGACGACGGACGGGAACGTTGCCGGACCTGTGACGGCCGGGGCAAGGTATCCCGATCCCAGGGGTTTTTCACCCTGACCGAGACCTGCCCGGACTGCGGAGGCCAGGGTTCGGTCCTGACGGATCCCTGCTCGGATTGTGACGGCCGCGGCTGGGTTCGTCGGGAACAGACCATTGAAACCGAGATCCCGCCCGGGGTGGACGACGGTCACCGGATCCGGATCGACAATCGGGGGGAACCCGGAGAGGCGGGTCCCGGCGATCTCTACCTGGAGATCACGGTTCGGGAACACGATCGGTTCAAGCGGAAGGGCAGCCGCCTGTACACGGAAATCCCGATCAGCTTCCTCCAGGCCGCCCTCGGGGGAGAGGTCGAGGTGCCGCTGCTGGAGGAGGGGGAAACCGCCGCCCTCGAGGTGGATCCGGGAACCCAGAGTGGGGAAGTTTTCGTGATCGAGGGCAAGGGAGTCCCCGAACTACGCGGTCCCGGACGGGGGGATCTGCACGTCCGGGTTCAAGTGGTCACCCCCACCGAACTCTCCGCCGAGGAACGGGACCTGCTCGACGAGTGGGCCGACATCCGGGGGGAGGAGGTCCAGGAACCCTCCCGCGGCCTGTTCGGCCAGCTGTTTGACGTGATGGGTGGTTCCTGACCGAGGTTCGATCCGGTCCGGGAGGAATGGAGTAGGTTGGTGATCCGGATCTACGTGGATCGTCCCGTCCGTTCCGGACGGAGTTGTCCGGTGGAGGATGAATTCTGGACCCATTACGTGACGACGGTCCGCCGACTCGGGGAGGGGGACGAAGTGGAGCTGGCCGGTCCGGACCGGGTGGGTCAGGCCGAGATCCTGAACCTCGATCCGTTGACTCTCGGCGTGGACGATACCCGACCGGTTCGCCCGCCCGCTCACGAGTTCGTCCTCGCCCAGGCCCTCACCCGGAAGAAGAAGTTCGAACAGAGCGTAAAACTCGGCACGGAGCTTGGGGTGACCGCGTTCGTTCCCGTGCTCAGCAAACGGACCGTCCGGGCCCCGAACAACCCCGAAAAACAGCTCCGCCGCTGGAAAAAAATCGCCGTGGACTCGGCCCGGATCGTCCGCCGGGACACCCTGCCGGAGATTCGACTCCCCTGTTCCCTGGAAGAGACGATCAACGATCTATCGTCGACCATGGACGACCTGCTGGTGGGCGACGTGGAGGGAGAACCCGTGCCGGCGGTTCTGTCGGACGACGGCACGTCCACCGGTGTGTTCGTCGGCCCGGAGGGGGGCTTTACCGCGGAGGAACGGGACCGGCTTCTTGAGTCCGGGGTCCGACCCGTGGGGCTGAAGGCCGAGAATCTGCGGGCCGAAACCGCCGCCGTGGCGTTGATGACCCTTGTTCAATCACACCGCGGTGTGATTTAGAGGATCACATGACCCAATCGTTGTGTTCCAACGGTTTCCGAACGGCTTTCGAGAAGCTCACCGGAGGTTGAGCTTCTCACCCCGGAATCCAGACATCGGCTGGACAAGAACGAAGTGAGGGAATTGTTGGTACACAGGAAAAGATATCTTTCTTAGCCGGGGTTTCGGGGTTCACAGTCCAAAGAACGGCAGGTACCGGAAGGCGACGTAGGAACAGACGGTGGCGATCACGGGCACCAGGTTCTGCATCAGGATGACGCGGCCCGTCGTACCCGGTTGGAACAGCTCCGCCGCGGCCGGAACCTCCGAAACCGTTTCTTCCCCGATGGCCGGTACATCCTCTCCGGGTTCGTCAATTGTAAGCGCGTCGATCGACAGGGAGCCGGACTGTCCTCCCGTCACGGCACCCGTGAGGGTGACCGGTCGAGTGGCCCGCCCCCATCCCAGTCCGATAATGCAGAGCGTGGCCACGACGACGAAGCTGGCCGGGATCCCGATGGCGGAGAGAAAGATAACCAGTCCCGCGCTGATGGTGGCCACCACGACGGCCGCCGTAAGGGGCAGATCCGTTAAATCGTTTCCCATGGTCTCCAGGGTCTTTCGAGCGATGGTGAAGGTTCCGATCCCGACCGCCGCGGATCCCAGCAGGAGGGCGGTGGTCATTTCCAGGTCGCCGCTGCCCACCAGGGGAGCCACCGCGTTGGCGATGTTGGAGGCCCCCGAGCTGTAGGCCATCAGGCACCCGATGAGCACGACGATAAACACTCCGAGGACTTCCTTCGTCGTGGCCTCGGGGTTGATCGACGGTACAGGGAATCCCCGGCGGTACCGGACGGAGATCGGCCCGGTGCTGCTTCGTTCCATGGCGATCAGCCGGTGCAGGTAGGCGTAAAAATACCGTCCCACGATCAGCGAAATCCAGAACCCGATGGCCGGCGCCACGATCCACCAGATCACGATCTCCCCCATGACCGCCCAGTTAAGGGCGTCCCCGGCCAGCCCGAGCCCGGCGATGGCTCCCACGGCCGTCATGGAGGTCGAGGCGGGAACGCCGAACACGTTGCCGCAGAACAGAGCGAAGCCGATGAAGAACAGCACGGCCAGGCTGGCCCGGAGCGTGAAAACGGATTGGTCGATCACCAGATCCGTCCCGAGGGTGTCCACGACCCGGTGACCGAGGGTCCAGGCGCCGAGGAAGAAGAACCCGCTCATCAGGGCGGCCGCCGTGGTCTTCGAGATCGCGTCGGCCCCGATGGCCGGACCGAAGGCCGGGCCGGTGGTGGAACCCCCGATGTTGTA
>CAYPTI010000019.1:0-20382 GCA_964413525.1 uncultured bacterium
TCGGGAAGGGCCACCCGAACCTGGTTCTGCCAGGGACCCAGGTCCTGCTGAACGACTTCAACCAGAGTAAAATCCCGTTCGGCGGGTTCAACGAGATCCAGCTGATCCCGGAGTTGCTGATTCGTCCGTTCAAGCCGCCGGAGCCGGGACTCCAGCCGCCGGTTCCTCTGTTCCACCCGCTGAAGGGATTCGAGTCGATCCCTCATCGACCGGCGGTCGGTGAACCAGCTCACCAGATCCTGACGGACGGTCTGGACGCCGGATATCCCCGCCTGAAGGGGTTTGAGCACCGTAAGGGCGGAGGGCGCGGGGGCGCCGGTTACCTGGGTGAGGAGGAGCAAGGAAACCAGAAGGAAATATCCGACAAAGGCCATCCCTTCACGTGTCACCGTTTCTTACTCCTAGGAAAATCGGTACGGGAGAAAAACCGGACGAGTCACGACCGGCTCATCGCAGGTTACCGTTCAACCGCTTGGTTTCCTGGAGATACATGCCGGTTCCTTCCACAACGGAGGTCAGGGGGTCGTCGGCAATGCTTACCGGCAAACCGGTTTCCTCGGCGATCAGCCGATCGATCCCGCGAAGCAGCGAACCGCCCCCCGTCATCAGGATGCCTCGCTCGGTGATATCGGCCGACAGTTCGGGGGGGGTCTCCTCCAGGGTTTCCTTGACGCTGCGGACAATCCGGTCGATGGGATCCTTCATGGAATCACGAATTTCGTCCCCGCTCACGGTCAGGCTTTCGGGAAGTCCGTTGCCGATGTGACGTCCCTTGATTTCGAACTCCAGCTCGTCGTACTGCTCGTCCGGGTACGCGGAACCCACTTCCATCTTCACCTGCTCGCTGGTTCGTTCCCCCACGATGATGTCGTAGGTCTCGCGGAGGTACTCCACGATGGACACGTCCATCTCATCACCGCCGACCCGAACCGATCGAGAAACCACCATCCCCCCCATGGAGATAACGGCCACCTCCGTGGTGCCTCCGCCGATGTCGACCACCATGCTCCCGGCCGCCTCGTTGACCGGCATCCTGGCTCCGATCGCCGCGGCGATGGGTTCCTCGATGATGTGGATCTCCCGGGCGCCGGCCTGCTCCCCGGATTCCGTCACGGCCCGTTTTTCAACCTCCGTGACTCCGGTCGGCACCCCGATCACCATGCGGGGACTCACGAACTTCCGGCGGTTGTGTACTTTGTTGATGAAGTACCGAATCATCTTTTCGGTTGCGTCAAAATCGGCGATGACTCCGTCCCGAAGCGGCCGCACCGCTTTGATCCGGGCCGGGGTCCGCCCGACCATGTCCTTGGCATCGTTCCCCACCGCCAGAATATCGCCGCTGTTGGTGTCGAGCGCCACGATGGAGGGCTCCCGGAGCACCACGCCGCGTCCCTTCACGTGGACGAGGGTGTTGGCCGTTCCCAGGTCGATTCCCATGTCGTTTGAAAACAGTCCGTGAATGAATTCAAAGGGTTGAATCAAATCCATCAACTCCCGTCAGGTCGTTTCATCAAGGTTCTCCAGCAAAAGCCGGGCGGTCCGGGCAACCGGTTCCACGTCGATCAGCTCCTCAAGCTGCTGCCGGGCATGATCCGTTCGACCGCCCTGAATGAGAGCCCGGGCCTTGAGGACCTGCATGCTGGGTCGTTCCAACCACTCCGGATGATCCCGTAACACGGCCAGCACCTGCTCGTGATTTTCCTGATCCAGCCGGAGGGCCAGGCTGGCCTCCCGAACGTTCCAGAGCAATTCCCCGTACCGATCCGGCTGTTCCTGAACCATATCATAAACCCGGACCAGTAGTTCGTTGGCCTGCTCGAGGTTGCCGAGCGACCGATGGGTCCAGGCCTTGTTGAACAGGATGACCGGGTCGTTGACGGAGGTTCCGAGCGACCGGTAGAAATCCAGCGCCCGTTCGTGTTCTCCCAGCTCGACGTGAAGGTTCCCGAGCAGAGTGGTGAGTTCCTCGGACCGATAGCCCCGTTCGTAGGATTGCAGGGCTATATCACGCGCCCGCGGGAGGTAGTTGAAATCGGGGTCCAGTTGACCGAGCTGATGGTACAGGTACGCCGCATTAAACTGATCCCGGGCTGAAAAATTCCACCGTGGGGACGAGTCCAATCGACGGTAGGCTTCAAGCGAAGTCAGAAGCACTCCCCGGGGGTCCTCGAGGTTCATCTCCGGATCCCGGCGATGATGGCGGATCATTTCGACCCCGTGACGAGCCGTTCGAAGCAGCAGGGGGCCGTCGTACGGGTCGTCGGCCAGCTCCCCCTGAAGCTGTCGGAAGGCCTCCGGATCGAACCGTTCGTTCTCGGCGGATTCTTCGGCCGCGACAGCCAGGTACCCAAACCCCAGCATCAGCACGATCAACCCCGCTGCGACGAACCGGCCGTTTCCGTCCTTCACCCAGGAAATCATCCGGTCCGATTCCCCGTCTCAAATTCCGTCCGACGAATTCGGTCCATAAAACACCACGGTGTCCTTTCCATCTCGGATGCATTCGACCAGCATGTATCGTAACCTAAAGTGTATCCGCAACAGGAAATTCTTCGCAAGGTCACCCTGATCACGGTATAGTTATAGTTTGAATTCAACCCACTCAGGAAAGGGACTTCTCCGTGAACTGGATCCGAAACAACATGGCGGTCTTCGTATGGTTCACGGCGATCGCCTTCGTCATCTGGATGTTTGCCATCATGGGGATGGGAGCCTTTGAAGGCGGCCTGACCCAGGACCCCGCCCTTGCCACCGTAAACGGAGTCTCCATCGGCTACAACAATTTTCAGGAACGAGTGTCCCAGCAACGCCGGCAACTTGCCCAGGAACTCGAAGGCCAGCCCTCCGGAGAACAGCTTCAGGAGATCCGGCAGGAGGTCTTCCGCCAGATGGTTCGCGAGACGTTGCTCCAGCAGCAGGCCCTGTCGGAGGGATACGAGGCCGATCAGGACCAGGCGGAGACGCTCCTGGCCATGCAGATCATGGGTCCGGAGGAGTTCAACCCGGATCGGCTCGATTCCCTTCTCGCCCAGCTTTCGGACAGCCGACGCCAGAATTTACTCGAACAGACCCGCCGGCAACTTGAATCGATGTCCCAGCAGCAGTGGCTCCGTGAACAGATCCCCCGGCGAAGCCTGTTGGAATATCAGTTCGCCGGCGGCATCCGGGAAGCCCGCGTCTGGGGCATTTACCTCAATCCCCGGGAATTCATCGGCGAGGACGAAATTCAACAGTATTACGACTCCTACGAGGACCGGTTCCTGACCGAACCCGAGGCCCGGGTCCGGGAAATTTTCCTGGGCAACCCCCGGGACGCCGAGAACCCCGAGCAGTCCTTCCAGGAACTGGAAGATACCATGGAAGTCATCAACCGGGAGCTCCAGGGCAATACTCCGTTTACGGAACTGGCCCGGGAATACAACGTCGATCCGGAGCTGGCGGAACAGGGGGGAGACCTTGGCTGGATCGAACCGGACGATCTCCCCAACCAGGAAGCCCGACGGGTGTTTGACGCCGAACCCGGGTACCACACCTCCATGGTCCGCAGCGACGAGGGGTTCCATTACTTCTACCTGGAAGAAGGACCCGACCAGGAACGTCGTCCCCTGCAGGAGGTCCGCGGGGAAATCCAGGACGAACTGCTCTCCGACCGCCACTGGCAGCGGGCCCGGGAGGAAGCCCGGGACCTTCACGAACAGATCCGTACAAACTCCGATCCCCTGGCCGCCCTTCGGGAACTGGCCCCGACTAACTCCCACAGCCCCACCGCCGAACAGAACGGGGATTACGGCTGGCTTCCCAAACGGTACCTGGTTCTGAACCGGCACTCCCACGCCGGATCCTGGGCGGACGAAATCGCCGAGGATCAGCTCATTTACCCCGCCGTCCGGCGGGCCCTGTTTCCGGAGGAAAACGGGACCGGACTCCGTGAGGTCGCCGAGTCCGAATCCGGGTTCCACCTCTTTTACGTCGAGGACCAACGTTCTCCGGACATCGAAAGCATCCCGCAAGAAACCCGCCAGACCTGGGTGAATCGCCTCCGTCAGCAACACGTGCGGGACTACCGGGAAGCCTGGCTCGACTGGATGCAGGACCGGGCCGAGGTCAACATTGAACTGAGCCGGGAACAGATCGGGTTCCAGTTGTCCCTCGACGAGCTCGAGGAAACCTCGTAATCCGATGTTGAACGGCCAGGACCCCGACAATCCCTTCGAGGACCTGCAGGAAATCCTCCAGTCCTTCAAGGACAAGTACGGCCAGTCCATCGACGCCCGGCCCGGAGCCGGTCCACGCCGGGCCGAGCCTCAGTCCGCCGGAACTGAACCGGGCCGCGAGGAGGAGGCCGACGACTGGAGCCTGAACTTCGACTACAACCCCCGTCAAATTCGTAGCCACCTGGACCGCTACGTCATCGGTCAGGACGAAGCCAAAAAACGGCTCGCCAACGCCGTCTGCTACCACTACCGGGAACGGAAGGGCTCGGAGGAATACTACCAGAAAAAAAACATCCTTATGATCGGCAACACCGGCGTGGGCAAGACCCACCTGGTCGAGGTGCTTGCCGACTTCATCGGGGTCCCCTTCGTCAAGGCGGACGCCACCAAGTTCAGCGGGACGGGGTACGTGGGAAAAAACGTTTCGTCCCTGGTTCGGGAACTGACCCAGCGGGCCGACGACAACCTGAACAAGGCCGAACACGGGATCGTATTCCTGGACGAAATTGACAAAATCACCAGCGATCGTTCCGACGGAGGACGGGACGTCTCCGGCCAGGACGTTCAATCCAACCTGCTGAAATTGCTCGAGGAAACCGAGGTCAAGCTCGTCGATCCCTCCAACCCCATGTCCATGATGCAGGGGATGCAGCAGATGTTCGGCGGCGGCGGGATGGACCGGGAAACCCTCAACACTCGCAACATCCTGTTCATCGTGAGCGGGGCCTTCCCGGGGCTGGAAGAAATCGTGGGACGGCGGCTCGAACACGGAGGAGTCGGGTTCACCGTCGACGTCGATTCGGAACGGAACGTGAAACTGCTCCGGAACGTCGCCGGCGACGATCTGATCAACTACGGACTCGAGGCCGAGTTCGTCGGACGGCTTCCCGTTCGGACCTGTCTGCACGATCTGGACGAGGATCACCTGTACCGGATCCTGACGGAATCACGCAGTTCCATTCTCCGCCAGTACCGGCAGGATTTTGAATCCTACGACATCACGCTTTCCGTCACCGAGGAAGGTCTCCGGGCGATCGCTCGCCGGGCGGCGTCGATGGACCTGGGAGCGCGGGCCCTCACCACCGTACTGGAAAACACCCTGTTCGAATTTATGCACGAACTGCCCGACCGGGGTTGCCGGGAACTTGAAATCACCCGGGAAACCGTGGAAAACCCTCGGCGGGAACTCTACCGGCTGCTGATGGACCTTGACTTCGATCAGCGCCTGGAGGAGGAATTCGGCAAGTACGGGGTGGAACTGGACCTGACCGATCAGGCCCGGGAGGAAATCATTCGCCGGGCAGCCGAGGCCGACCGGCTTCCCTTCCCCTTCTTCAAAGACCGGTTCGCTTCCCTCCATCACGTCCTCAACATCATCGACCTCGATCGGCTTGAACTGACTCCCGACCTCATCGACGACCCGGAAACCGAGCTGGACGAACTCTGCAGTCAACATTACCGGGAGTAGTCCGCTTCTCCTGAACCTTCTTACCCGCTACCTGCTTCGCGAGCTATCCCTTCCGCTGGTCCTGGGGATTGCCCTGTTCACCTTCCTGATGCTGTTCCAGCAGCTGTTTGACCTCACCGACCTGATCGTCAACCGGGGCCTTCCCCTGCTGGACGTGACTCGTCTGCTGACCCTGGGCCTTCCCGAAACCCTCCCCCTGAGCGTTCCCATGGCCCTGGTGTTCGCCGTCCTGATGGTCTACGGACGGATGGCGGCCAACCATGAACTGGAAGCCATGCGTCTGGCCGGATACTCCCTGCCCCGCCTCCTGGTTCCGGTCCTCCTGCTCGGAATGGCCCTCACAATTGGGTTGCTCGGGCTCCAGCAATGGGGTATTCCTCATCTGGCCGAACTCCGCGAGCGTCAGCTCGCGGCCCTCGAAGTCGAGAACCCGGCCGACCTGATTCGTCCCAACACCTACCAGACCGTCGGACCGTTCACCATCTATGCCGAACGGGTTGATGGCCGGGATATGAACGGAATTCACATCATCGACGAACGGGGCGAACGCCCCCGGTACGTCCACAGTCAGGCCGGTCGCTGGCTGGACTCGGAGCCGGGGTCGTTTCGGCTTGAATTAACCGACGGGACGGTCCATGAAGGAGCGACCGGGGATTATCGAATCCTGGATTTTCAACGTCAGGTTCTGGAGATGGAATGGACTCGTCAGGAAGCCGACGTGGAGCGGGAGGTCGGCCAGCTGTCGCTCGTCGAACTGGGGAACCGGTACGAAAGGCTCCGGTTCGAGCAGTCAGCCCCGGACGAAGACGACCGGGAGATCCTTCTGTCGATCCACCGGACCCTGGCCTTCCCGCTGGCCTGCTTCTTCCTCATCTGGGTGGCCGCTCCGCTGGGCATGCTGGCCCGAAAAAGCGGAGCCTCCCTGGGGTTCGCCATGACCCTCGGGGTGGTGTTTGTCTACTACCTCATCTACGCCCTGGGGGAGCCGCTGATGTCCGGGATGGGCCTGATGCCGGAACTGGTGGCCTGGATGCCCAACCTGACGGCCGGCGTCGTGGGCGGATTTCTCTTATGGCGACTCGAAAAACAATGATAAATCGAACCGGTCCGGATCGACTCCGGTCAGGCCTTCCGTTTGACCAGCATGATGTCGATTCGGTCGGAGGCATCCTCCATCCGGTCCGAAATGGAGGCGGTAAAGTGGATTAAATCGCGGGCCAGTAACTTCTCCGCCAGCTCCATGTCCTCCCGTTCGAACAACTCCTTGATCATGTTCCATTCATGCTGGTCGACGGTCTGCTCCAGTTCCTCGACCTCGCGGGCCAGCCGGCTGGCTTCCTCCCAATCCGAGTCGAACGCCTCGATGATCCCGACCAGGGGATCAAAACATTCCAGAACGGTGGCGGTCATCTTCTTGAGGCCGGGGCGCATTTCTTCGGGAATGTGAGGGTGTTGCTGGGCGACGATGTCGCTGACGGTCTCGGCCCGGTTGGCCACCTTGTCAATTAATTCCACCAGCGTGATGTAATCTTCCCGGAACAGCGGCAAAAAGGCTCCCTCGTAGATTTCCCGCTCGATCTCCCGGCGGATCTTGTCGGCGTCGTGTTCTCGTTCGTGAACCTGGTAGGACAGTTCTTCAAATTCGTTCCCATCCAGGTAGGCGTCCATCATGTCCTTAAACACCCGGAGACAGCTCTGAACTTCCTCCAGGTGCTGGCTGATGGTTTCCTTCACGCGGGATTCCTTGCGTCCGAAGATCATGAATTCGATCCTTTCCGCGGGTTCAACGGACCTTCGACTGCTCGCGAGCTACCACCGTACGTTGATCGGAATTCACGGATGTAAGTGTATGGTTCGGGACCGTTCGCGCAACCTCATCCTGAGAAACAACCCGGCGACGATCCCGCCGCGAGCCGGCCGGGGTCCGTCGTGTTCGTCTGCCGGGAAGCCATGTGGGTTTCGACCCCCAGCTGGGCCGAGGGAAGATCCGTCAGGGACAGACCAACCCAGATTTCCCGGTCCCGGTCCTCCCGGTGCCGGTACTGAGCCTCGACGGTCCAGCAGGAAAACTCTCGCCGGATCCCCACCCGGGTTTCCTCCAGAAGCGACCGATCGAAATCGTACCGGTTTCGCTGGGTGAGGGACAAATCCTCCGTGATCTCCCAGCGCAGGTCCGTGGTCCCCTGTTCGGCGGCCGAGCCGTCTTCCCGGCGGTTCCAGGCGTAACCCAGTTCAAAATCGAACCCCGTTCGCGGGGACCAGTGAAGGCCGGAGGAAACCTGCCCCGGTTCCTCTTCCTCCCAGTTCCAGAGGGTCTCCCCGAACAGGGTCACCGGGCCCCACCGGATCCCCCCGAAGCTGGCCCGGGTGAAGGAGCGCTGCTCCCAATCCAGATCGACCTGTTCGGCTCGCCGGAAATCGCGCGTGTGAGCCAGCCGGAACCAGCCGTACCGCCCGATCCAATCAAGCGAGGTCGTCAACCGGTTGGTCAGCCGACCGCCGGATTCAATCCGTTCCGGTCCCGTATCGGCGAACGGATCGTCATCAAACAGGATCAGGGGTTGTTCGTCCCGCCGGTTGAACCGTTCCTCCAGCCGATGGGAGAGACTCCAGTGAAGGCCGTCCGTCAACCGGAACTGGCCGCGAACCTCAGCGATTCCCGAGCCAATGGAGGTGCGGTCGTCCCCAGGCTGTTCTTCGAACTGCTGCCGGTACCCGAGGGTGATCGAAGAACCAAGGATCCCGGAAGAGTACAGCGTCCGGTTCCATGTATGCCGGAGTTCACCCGCGTTCCGATGTTCGTCCTCACCGCGTATGAACCGCCGCTCACCGGAGAGGCTGGTCTGAAGGACAAATCCCAGGAAGGGCCGGGAAAATTCGTCCAGGCTCACCCGGGGAAGCACTCCGTCCTGTTGAACAAACCCGTCGGCATCTCCGGCCCCCGGAACTCGATCGGTGCGACGGAAATCCGTCCGAAAAATGGTGTTCACCCCCCGATGCAGCAAGGAACCGCGGAACCGGCGGTCGGTCTGAAACCGGTCGTCGAGGTTGCGGGTGAACTGCTGATCGAACCGAGAGAAGTTAACCCAATCGGCACTGCCCTGAACCAGCCAGTTCGTGTCGTCAAACCGGTAATCCACATCGGACCGCAGCCGTGACATCCGGATCCGGTCCTCGCCCCGTTCCTCGTCTCCGTCCTCGTCCAGAACCAGCGGTTTTCGTCGGGTCAGGAAGTAATACAGGTAGGCGTGCTGTCCCGGTTCGTCGTATTCGACGTCGGCGCCGATCCCCGGCAGGACCTTCTGACGAAAATCCGTGTAAATGGCCCCGGTTACGGGTTGTTCGTCCCGTTCCATCAGATAATGGTAATTGATTTCCATGGTGGCTCCGTCGCGGGAACTGTAGCCCGGTCGAAATTGCCAGCGCGACAATCCGTCCCTCAGGTCAACCCGGAGCCAGGGGCTGTAAAAGACGGGTATCGGACCGATCCAGACCACGGCGTGACGGGCGACGATGCGGTCTCCCGGGTACACCACGATCTCCGACGCCTCAATGTCGAAATCATTCCCCTCCAGGGTGCAGGTCGTCAGGCCCACGTGCCGGGCGCTCCAGCGGTCCGGGGAGGACCGTTCCAGTTCCCGGGCCTCAAACAACCAGGGAGCCATCTCGCCGCGGGTCCGGTCGGCCTGCACGGCCCCGGTTTCACGGTTATACCGGAGGTATTCCCCGGTCACCCGGTCGATCTCCGGACCGGTCATGGTCACGTCCCCGAAGGCTTCGACGACGTCCTCGGACTGATTGTAGCGGACCCGGCTGGCCCGGAGCCGTCGATCATTCATCCGGACCTCAACGTTCCCGACCGCCTCGAGGATTCCCTGCTCCCGATCCCAGTCCATCGAATCGGCCTGTTCAAGGACGATCGGTTCGGCCTGCAGGATGGACGGCACCAGCACGAAGACGAGTACGATAATCCCGCCGTACCGAGGCATCACCGTGGTAACCTCCCTTGAAGCACCATCAACCCCGATCCGCTGACCACCGGGAACCCCTCACACTACAAAGAGCGGGAGAATCAACCAACGATGTCCCCTCCTCGGTGGATGACCGTTCTCAGGGCCCTCCCCATCGATCGTCCGAACCGTTCACGGGAATTTCCGTTGACCCCGCGGACGACCGAAGATATCCTATTGCTTTTGGGAGTGAGTGTATATGTATGCCGTGATTGCGATTGGAAGTCATCAGTACCGGGTGGAGCCGGACGCCGAATTTACGGTCTTTCGCCGGGACGCGGACGAAGGAGAGGAACTCGTCCTCGACGATGTCCGTTTGTACCGGGATGAAGACGAGGTCCACGTCGGTGAGCCGACCGTTGAGGGAGCCCGGGTCCGAACCCGGGTCGCCGAACATTACCGCGGCGACAAAATCACCGTGTTTGACTACAAACGACGGCACGGGCACCGACGAAAACTCGGCCACCGGGACGATTTAACCCGACTTGTTGTTGAGGCGATCGAGCCGCCCGGTTCCTGATCGTTGAACCCCGGTCCACCGGTAGGGTTCGGAGACCGGGGATTCGGACCGATCCCCAGTTTAACCCTCGATCCAAGCATATCCGGAAGGAGGTGGCGACGTTGGCAACCAAAGCAAGCCAGGGACATACGAAGAACGGTCGCGATTCGATCTCCAAGCGGCTTGGGGTAAAAGCTTTCGGCGGCGAAGAGGTACCGGCCGGCAGCATTCTGGTCCGCCAGCGTGGTACCAAGTACCACCCCGGTCTCAACGTCGGTATCGGCAGCGACGACACGCTGTTCGCCAAGGAGAACGGGACCGTTGTGTTCACCCGGAAACGTTCCGGGCGCAAATACATCAGCATTTTGACCGAAGACAATCGTCAGGCCATGCAGGCCTACGACAGCGCCGTACAGGCCTCCCCCGCCTGATCCCCTCCCCTTCCCTCAGCGACCATGCCCCGTTCCTTCGTCGATGAAGCGACCCTGACGGTTCGTGGAGGCCGCGGGGGCGACGGTTGCACCTCGTTTTTACGTCAGCCCCATCAGCCCCACGGCGGACCCGACGGAGGCGACGGGGGCGACGGAGGGGACGTTATCATCCGGGCCGACGAACGGCTCGAGACCCTTGCCCACCTGCAGGACAACCAGACGATCGTCGCCGGGGACGGAAAATCCGGGGGACCCAACCGCCGAAACGGGGCCGCCGGGGAGCCGACCGAAGTCCGGGTCCCGCCGGGTACGCTGGTCGTTGATGTCGAAAGCGACCGCCGGCTGGCCGACCTGAAGGACCCGGGGGATCGGGTGACCGTCGCCGAAGGTGGTTCGGGAGGACGGGGGAACCGGTGTTTCGCCAACAGCCAGCGTCAGCTCCCCCGGTTTCACGAACGGGGGGTTCCGGGGGAACGCCGGACCGTCCGGCTTGAACTGCGTCTGCTGGCCGATGTTGGAATCATTGGAGCCCCGAACGCGGGAAAGTCCACCCTGCTTTCAAGCCTGACCAACGCTCGGCCCGAGATCGGTCAGCACCCCTTCACCACCACCACGCCGAACCTGGGGGTCCTCCAGGTGGATCACCGGCGGGCGACCCTGTGTGACGTCCCCGGCCTGATCGAAAACGCCCACCGGGGCGCCGGGCTGGGCCTGCAATTTCTCAAACACGCCGACCGCACCGCCATGCTGCTTCACGTCGTGAACCTGGAGGCGGACGATCCGATTCAGGAATACCGGATCGTTCGGGCCGAGATCGAAGCTCACTCCGACCGGATGGCCGACAAACCCTCGCTTGTGCTGCTGAACAAGGTTGATCGGGTCGATGACGAGTGGGTGGACCTGGTGAAGGAAGAACTCCCCCCGGAAGCGGAACCCCTGATGGTTGGTTCGGCCCGCACCGGGGAGGGACTGGAGGAATTGAAACGGGAACTGATCCGGCGGGTCCGGACCCGTTCGGACGCCGAAGACGAGGCGGAGGGGCCGGAGGAACGACTGGTGGAAATGGAACAGACAACCCCGATCCGGGTGTTTCAACGGGGCGATGTGTTTATGCTTCAGGGCGACGAGGTCGAGTCCCTGCTGCAGCGGTTCGATCTCGGGAACCCGGACGCTCTCGCCTACGTTCGGGACCGGCTGATGAGCCTCGGGCTCCACAAGGAACTCGAGCAGGCCGGGTGCAGGCCGGGGGACACGGTTCGGGTTGGTGACCGGGAGTTCGAATACACCGGTTGAACGGGACGGGCTGGCATTGATTGGCTTTTCGGCTGGCCGAACAAGATCTCCGTCGTATTTTCTGTCAGAATTTATACCCTGTAGCGGACCGGACGCCGGCATACCGGAAGCCGCAGAATCAGCCGAACCCTGACAAAAAGGACAGCGGATTACCATGAACCGAGACGAATTATCCAGCACCCACCGATTGGTCGTCAAAATCGGATCCAGCCTTCTCGGCGGGGACGAATCCCCCGTTCCCGGCCTGGTGAAGCAGATCGCCAACCTCCAGACGGGCGGCCGGGAGACGGTCCTGGTGACCAGCGGAGCCATTTTCTTCGGGATGAAGAAACTGGGCCGATCAAACCGTCCCGTCACCCTGCCGGAAAAACAATCCATCGCCTCCATCGGCCAGCCTCACCTGATGAAGTACTACGATGAACTGTTCAACCGGCACGGGCTCAACACCGGGCAGGTGCTGCTGACCCAGCAGGACATCGACAACCGGGAAAGTTACCTCAACGCCTCCAACACGCTGAACTGGATGATCCGGGACGGAGTCATCCCGATCGTCAACGAAAACGACACCGTGGCGACGGACGAGATCCAGTTCGGAGACAACGACACCCTGGCCTCCATGGTGACCACGCTGGTGGATGCCGATCTGCTGATCATCCTCAGCGACGTACGAGGGCTGTTCCCGAACGATCCCGAGACCGATCCGGACCCGATCGACGTGGTCCGGAACATCGACGATTCGATTCATCGGATCGCCGGGCCCAGCGGGGACCGCCAATCGACGGTCGGAGGCATGACCACCAAAGTTCAGGCGGCCGAGACCCTGGTTCAGTCCGGCACCCCCATGGTGGTGGCGTCCGGACATTCCGACGACGTGCTTCCGCGGATCCTGGGCGGAGAAACCATCGGAACCCTGTTCAAACCCCATGAAGGGGAGGAAGCCGTGCGGGGGAGGAAACGCTGGATTGGCTACCACCTGCTTCCGAAGGGGACCATTCAGGTGGACCGGGGGGCGGCCGAAGCCATCCGGGAACGGGGCACCAGTCTCCTTCCCTCCGGGGTCATCGATGCCGAAGGTCGGTTTGAACGGGGGGACGCCGTCCGGATCCTTGACGAGGACGAACGGGAGTTCGCCCGCGGGATGTCCAACTACAACCCGCAGGAAGTGAACCGGATTAAAGGATGTCAAACGGACGAAATTTTTGATATTCTCGGGTATCACGATTTCGACGAAATTATCCATCGAGACAACATGGTGGTCTTCCATGACGACTGAGGTAAAAATGTCCCCCGCCGACCTTGCTCGCCGGGCCGACGAAGCCGCCCGGGAATTGGCTTCCCTGCCCTCCCGGGAGAAAAACGAAGCCCTGGATCGAATTGCCCGGCTCCTGGACGAACGGCGAAGTTCCATCATCGAAGCCAACAAGAAGGATCTGGAAACGGGTCGCCGGGAGGGACTGTCGGAAGCGCTCCTGGATCGCCTCCGGCTGACCCCGGACCGGATCGACGGCATGATTGACGGGATCCGTCAGGTTCGGGAGCTGCCGGATCCGGTGGGAGAAATTGACTCCCTGACCCGGCGTCCCAACGGACTCAAAATTGGCCGTCAGCGGGTCCCCCTCGGGGTCATCGCCCTGATCTACGAATCCCGGCCGAACGTTACCGTCGACGCTTCGGTTCTCTGTCTGAAAGCCGGCAACGCCACCCTGCTTCGAGGCGGCTCCGAGGCCCGTCATTCGAATTACCTGCTGGTGGATCTCCTCCAGGAGGCGACCGAAGGCGTCCTTCCCGAAGGCACGGTCCAGATCCTCCGGGATCAGGACCGCTCCCTGGTGAACCAGATGTTGAAGCTGGACGAGTCCATCGACGTGGTGATCCCCCGTGGTGGGGAAGGGCTCATCGAAGCGGTGGCCGAACAATCGACCATCCCGGTGATCAAACATCACAAGGGGGTCTGCCACACCTACGTTTCGAGGGAAGCCGATCCGGAGATGGCCCGCTCGATCTGCCTCAACGCCAAAACTCAGCGGACCTCCGTCTGCAACGCGATGGAGACCCTCCTCCTGGACCGGGAGCTGGACGACGAGGTCATTCGCTCGATCCTCGGGGACCTCCGGGAACGGGACGTGGAATTGCGTGCGGGACCGGACCTCCGGGAACGGGTTCGAGAGCAGCCGGAACTCGAGCTGGTGCCGGCGGACGAATCCGACTGGGATCGGGAATACCTGGACCTGGTGCTCAGCGTCCGGCTTGTTGACGGGCTGGACGGGGCCCTGGATCACCTGCACCGGTACGGTTCCAACCACTCCGACGCCATCGTGACCGAAAACTACTCCGAGGCGGAACGGTTTCTGAACGAGGTGGATTCGGCGGCGGTCTACGTGAACGCCTCCACGCGGTTCACGGATGGGTACGAGTTCGGTCTGGGAGCAGAAATCGGGATCAGCACCGAACGGCTCCACGCGCGGGGTCCCATGGGACTGCGGGAACTAACCATTCCCAAGTACGTCATCTACGGCAGCGGCCAGGTTCGAAGCTGACCCTGGATGACGCTTCGTCTCGGGCTCCTCGGGGGAACGTTCGATCCGATTCACCACGGACACCTGATCATCGCTCAGGAGGCCCAGCGGGACCTGTCGCTGGATCGAATTGATTTTGTTCCCACCCGGGTTCCTCCCCACAAACCCCCGCCGGTCGCCGAGCCTGAGGAACGACTCACCATGCTGGACCACGCCCTGGACTCCTTCCCCTCCTTTCGGGTCTCCCGCATCGAACTCGATCGGGAACCTCCCTCCTATACGGTTGAAACCCTCCACGAGTACCGGGAGAACCGGACGGACGACGCCGAGTTGTACTTCCTGGCGGGCATGGACAGCATCAAGGAACTCGATCAATGGCACCGCTGGGAGGAGCTGGTTACCCTGGCAACCGTCGTCGGGCTGAAGCGACCCGAACATTCCCGGTCGTCCGTCCCCGATCCCGTCAGGGACCACGTTCGGGTACTGGAGAGTCCCCGGGTAGATATTTCGTCGTCAGACATTCGCCGCCGGTGCCGGGACCGGGAACCCTACGGAGCCTTTGTGCCCCGGGCGGTTCGGGAGTGGATTGAGGATCAAAACCTGTACAGAGGCGAGGATTCAGAATGAAGGAGATCGAGTCCCGGGAGACCCGGCGGGTCCGGAATATGCTCCCGGAGGACCGGTGGGCCCACACGAAACGAGTGGTGGATACAGCCGGTGAACTTGCCGAACAGTACAACCTCCCCCCGGAACCTCTCCGGCGGGCGGCCCTGCTTCACGACATCGGAAAGGGACTCTCCTGGGGGGAACAGCAACGTCGAGCCCGCGATTACCGGGGAGATCTGGACCCCATCGAGGAACAGCTCTCATCCCTCTGGCACGGTCCGGCCGGAGCGCACTTCTGCCGGACGGACCTTCGTCCCGAGCCCCCCGAACAGGTCCTGTTCGCCGTGGCGGAACATTCCACCGGTCACCCGGACGCCGATTTTACTCTTCTCGCCCTGCTGGTGGCCGATTTCACGGAACCCGGGCGGGAGTTCCAGGCCTCCATTGACCTTCGTCAGGACATCGGTGAACTCCCGCTTGAGGTCCTGGCCAGAAAAACCCTGGAATTCAAACTCGAGAATTGTCTCCGCCGTCAGAGCTTGATTCACCCCCGTTCCGTGGAGGCCTACAACCAGCTTTGCGCCTGAAAAGTGTGATCGTCGGCTTGCTGGTCGCGATCGTGTTCCTCATGGTCGGGGGGGTTTACCTTCAGACCGACTGGAGGCCGCTGTCGTATTCGGGAGGGAACCGGGTGGAATCCTCCCTGGAGGAGGAGTCCCGGTTCCAGTGGGTCGTCCTGCTAGAATCGGACGATCAACTCGACGGAGCGTACCTGTTCAGCTTCGAACCGATCTCGGAGAACCTGGTGGGGATCTACGTGCCGCCCCGGGGAAAACTTTCCTCGGAATACCTCTACGAGATCCGCTCCCTGGGTGAACTTCACCGTGAACTGACGCCCGCCGAGCTGCGGGACGAACTCGAACAGGCCCTGGAGGTTTCGATTCCGTTCTGGGTGTCTCTGTCCAGGGATCAGCTCAAGGACCTCGTCGATCTGATCGGGGGAACCCGGATCGAACTGGGTCAAACCCTGCCCTCGGAGAACGACTCCGGCGTTCCCGAGGACCGCTGGATGGACGGAGCTCTGGCGGTTGAATACCAGTCCGAAGCCTTCCAGGAACACGGCCTCCAGGGACTGCGGTTCCGAAACAAAACTCTCCTCATGGGGCTCGTCGAGCGGCTGAACCAGGAGGACGAGCTTCTGGAGGATGAACGGTTCCAAACCGATGTCCAGGGTCTGCTGTCGACGAACGTCCGGCCGGACGAATGGGTCACCCTCACGAGGGCTCTGGCCGACCTGGAATCCTCCGACATCAAATTTCTGGCGGCCCGGGAGCAAACGGGACTCGACGGCGAGGGACTGCTGGAAGCCAGCCGGTTTCACCAGATGTTCCCCCGGCCCCTGCAGAAAATTATTGCCGAATCCGAACCTCAGGAACTTATCCGGGTTCAGCTGTTAAACGGAGCGGGGGTAAGCGGACTCGCGGGATCCGTGAGGGAATTCCTTCAGCCCTACAGCGACATTGACGTGGTGGAGGTCGATAATGCCGACCACTTCAACTACGAAGTGACCCGGGTCGTGGATCGCAGCGGCAACCCGCAGTCGGCTTACCGGATCAAGAACCTCCTCGGGCTGGGTCGGATCGACACGAACCTGAATGAGGACGTTATGGTGGACGTGACCATTATTCTTGGACAGGACGCGGTGGAACGAATGGAAGGAGAAGGATTTTGACTGAACCCCTGAAGGACACCTCTTCGTCGGAAGCATTCGCCCGGACCCTCGCTGAGGTCCTGCGGGACAACAAGGGTAGAAACGTGGTCGTTCTCGACGTCCGTGACGCTCTGGACGTGACCGATTTTTTTGTCCTTGCCACGGGGGACTCCCGTCCCCATCTGAAGCTTCTTCACCGGGAAGTCAAATCCTCCGTCGACCTCGGGGACCAGCGGACCCTGGTGGGTCGGGAAGGAACCCCGGAGGAAGAATGGTTGCTCACGGACTACGGGGACGTCATGGTCCATCTTTTCTCAAGCGCCAAACGTGAATACTATGATTTGGACTCCCTCTGGGCGGACGCCGACGTGATTTCCGCCTGATTCGGGAGAGCGGCCTCCCGAGAAGGATGGTAGGAGACCGCTGGCACCCAACGGGTTGAACTCGAGGTCGTCAACCGGGCCGTCTTTTCAGGCTACGAAGGGGAAACCGTAAAATTGTACGGGTCCCCCTGACGACGGTATACTTCTCCGCGTTTTCGTCGCCGGACCGGTCCGGCGACTCGAACGACTGGAGGGCCAACCGCACCCGACCGACACGCGAGACCGCTTCCCCATCCCAACGAAACGGAGAAATTCCATGGACCTTTCCCAAGACATCGATGAAATCCTGATCACGGAGCAGGAGATTCAACGCCAGGTCAGTCAGTTCGGGGAGGAACTCACCCGGAGGTTCCAGGGCGACGAGGGGGACAACCTCCTGATGATCGGGGTTCTCCGGGGCTGCATCGTGTTTATCAGCGATTTGATGCGGCAGCTTGATCTTCCGATTGAGCTGGATTTCATGGCCTGCGACAGTTACGGAAAAACCTCCGAAACCAGCGGGGTGGTCCGGGTCATCAAGGACCTGTCCGAGGACATCGAGGGACGCAACGTCCTGCTGGTCGAGGACATCGTCGACACCGGCCTGACCCTCAACTACCTGATGGGGTACCTTCAGGCCCGGGATCCCCGGAGCATCACGACGTGTGTGCTGCTGGATAAACCCTATCGACGGGAAGTCGAGGTGGACGTCGACTACAGCGGGTTTGAAGTGCCGGACAAATTTCTCGTGGGATACGGACTTGACTACGCCCAGCGTTACCGGAACCTCCCCTACATCGCCACCGTGAAGGAAGAAACCATCCAACGGAATGAGGAATCCTAATGGACCGATTGCTTGAACTGCTGGAGGAAAACCCCCGGGCCAACCTTGAGGAACTGGCCGACCAGCTCAACGAATCTCCCGAGAAAATCCGGGAACGGATCGAGTCTTACGAGGAGAAGGGAGTCATCGCCGGGTACCGGACGATCCTGAACACCGAAAAAATGGATCAGGACGAGGCTCCGATCCTGGCCATCATCGAGATTTCCGTTTCCCCTCAACCGGACACCGGATTCGAATCGATTGCCGGCGACATCTCGAATCACCCCGAAGTCCGGGAATGTTATCTTTGCTCCGGCGATTTTGATTTCCTCGTCACCGTCCGGGGAGAGGACCTCAACCAGGTCTCCGACTTTGTAGCCAGGGAGCTGGCCCCGAACCCCCACGTGACGTCCACGGTCTCACACTTCCGGTTGAAGACCTACAAGGAACAGGGACTCCGGTTGGACGGGTCCGGCCCGGACCGGAGGCTTTCGATCTCGCTATGACCGAAATCAACCGGCAGGTGTCGGACCTCCAACCCTCCGGGATCCGGGACTTCTTCGACCTGGTTATGGGGATGGAGGACGTAATCTCCCTGGGAGTGGGGGAACCGGATTTTGCCACCCCCTGGCACGTCCGGAAGGCCGCCATCCAGTCCCTTGAGGACGGCTACACGAACTACACCTCCAACCTCGGGATGCCGGAAGCCAGGGAGACCGTCGCCGAATGGGTGGCGGACCGGTACGGGATCACCTACGACCCGGAGGACGAAATTCTGATCACCACCGGGGTTAGCGAAGCAACGGATCTGGCCATGAGGGCCATGTTGAACCCCGAGGACGAGGTCCTCGTCCCCACCCCGTGCTACGTGTCCTATCAACCGATGACGACCCTGGCCGGGGGTCAGGTAACCTATCTTCCCACCTCCCGGGAAACCAATCACCGGGTAACTCCTGAGCTGCTGGAACGGCACGCGACCTCCTCGACCAAACTTCTGGTCCTCAACTACCCGTCGAACCCCACCGGGGTTACCTACGATCGGGAGGATCTCGCCCGGCTGGCCGAAACCGCCCGGCGGCTGGATCTGATCGTGGTATCCGACGAAATTTACGGAGAATTAACCTACGGGGGGGACCACGTGGCCTTCCCCTCGCTGGACGGAATGAAGGAACGAACGATTTACCTGAACGGGTTGTCCAAATCTCACGCCATGACCGGACTCCGGATCGGGTTCGCCTGCGGACCGCCCGAATGGATCGGAGCCATGACGAAAATTCACCAGTATTCCATGCTGTCGGCTCCCACCACGGGCCAGTTCGCGGCCATCGAAGCCCTCCGGCACGGCGAGCAGGCCGTCGCGTCGATGCGGGACGCCTACCGGGAACGGCGGGACGTAATCGTCCGCCGGCTCAACGAGATGGGGCTCCCCTGTTCCAAACCGGAGGGAGCCTTCTACGCCTTCCCCTCCATTGAATCCAGCGGCATGGAGTCCCCCCGGTTCTGCCGGGAGTTGCTGGAAGAGGAGCGAGTCGCCGTTGTGCCGGGAACCGCCTTCGGTCCCGGCGGTGAATCCAGCGTCCGACTTTCGTACGCGTCCGGCATCGAACAGCTTCGGACCGCCATGAATCGAATGGAACGATTCCTGGAGCGTCACTCCCCCCGACCGGCTCCGACCCGAACGCGCAGCGACGGTGCCCCCTGACAACGGGGATCCGGCCGAACCTCCCGATCGGTCGGCCCGGATCCTTCTGCTGACCGGACGGGAGGCCGAACACGGTCCCCTGCGTTCGCTGGAGCCGGCTCCCGACCGGGGTCTTCTCCAGAACCATCCGGTGTGGACCTGGCAACGTCCGGACCACCTGGTTCGGGTGACCCACGTCGAACCCGGTCCCGACCGGGTTCGAACCACCCTCCGGAAAATCAGACCGCTCCTGGAATGCGACCTGGTCATCATCGCCGGCACCGCCGGCGCCCTCAGTGAGGAGCTTCGTGCCGGCACCCTGTACATGGTTTCCGCCTCAAAATCCCTGCAATCCTCCCGACCGAACTGGCACCAGCCGGATCCGGAAATCATGCGGTGGCTGGGGGAAAAGACGCTGGAAGAAATTCCCGCCGACGAACTGTACGAGGGCACGTCCGATCTGCGGACCAACCGGTTCCGGAGCGGTCCTCTTCTGTCGACGGACGAACCGATTCTTGAACCGGCCCGGCGAACCGAGCTGTACGATCAAACCGGCGCCCCGGCGGTGGACATGGAAACCGGGTGGATCCTTTCCCACCTTGATACGGAGGAGTTCACCCGTCCGGAGTACTGGGCCGGGCTGCGAGTGATCTCCGACTCCGTGCGGGACGGCTCGCCCGAGTCCGTCCGGGAGGCTCAGGAACCGGCGATCACCATCCTGACCGCAGCCCTGCAACGCGTCCTCGGTCTTGGCGGCTCCACGGCACC
>CAYPTI010000020.1:0-14982 GCA_964413525.1 uncultured bacterium
GTCGGTGCGGCAACTCTCCGGGGGGCCGGGTTCCTGACCCGCCACCGGTTCGTTATCCTACCGGGTCGGCAGCACACGATTCCGCTGACGGAACGAATTACGGACGAAACCATGAGAGACAGAACAGTCCTTACCTCGAGTTTGGAGGACCACCCCGATGAAGGTCATGGTGACGGTCAAGGAAGTAGCCGAACTTGAAGATGATTTTGCGATCGAGGGAACGCGGATCGACGACAAATTTTTTGAATATCAATTGAACGAGTGGGACGAGTACGCGCTTGAGGAAGCCGTTCAAATGAAGGAGAACCTTGATCCGGTCGATGAGGTATTCTGTGTGACGGTTGGCCCGGAACGGTCGGAGGAAACCATCCGGATGGCCCTGGCCAAGGGAGCCGATCGGGCCGTCCGGATCTGGGACGAGGAACTGGCCGGATCGATCACCCTGGACCCTCGGGTTACGGCCCGGCTTCTGGGGGCCGTAGCCCGGCAGGAGGACCCGGATCTGATCCTGACGGGCGTGATGGCCCATGACGATCTGATGAGTGCCACCGGCCTGACCCTGGCTCAGCAGCTGGATTACGGCTGGTCGGCGGTGGTGAACCGGCTCGACGTGGATCCGTCCGACCGGATGCTGAACGTCCACCGGGAACTCGAGGGAGGGGTGGACGAAGTGACCCGGATCGAAATCCCGGCCGTCCTGACGATCCAGACCGGACTGAACCAGCCCCGCTATGCGAGTCTCCGGGGCATCCGTCAGGCCCGCAGCAAGGAATTAACCGTGCTGGGGCTTGGGGATCTCGGGCTGGACTCCGGGGCCCTGGAGTCCTCCGTCCGGTTGAACGACCTCCGGGAACCCGAGACCGAGACGGAAACGAAGCTGTTTGAGGGTTCCGCGGCCGAGCAGGCCGCTCAGCTGGTCGACACCCTTGATGATTTGGGGGTCATTAACCAATGACGTTCCTGATCCGGCAACACCGAACCCCATTGATGTATTGGAGGACCTGACATGAGTGACGTGCTGGCCGTAGCGGAACACAGGCAGGGGAAACTGAGGGACGTGAGTTTCGAACTGATCACCGCCGCTCGGGAGAGCTGTCCGGATCCCGACGATCGGGTTCACGTTGCGGTAATCGGCGGGGAAACGCATCGGTTTGCCGACCGGCTCAACCTGGAGGGGGTCGATCAAATTTACACCGTGGACCGGGGGGAGGAGTTCAACCACGACGTGTACGTTCAGGTTCTGGAACAACTGTACCGGGAAGTGGGTCCGGACCTGGTGCTGGTTCCCCACAGCGTGATTGGTCTTGATTACGCGCCCGTGCTCGCGGCCGAACTGGATCTGCCGCTGGTGACGGACGCCATCTCTCTCAGCCCCGGGGAACCGCTCCGGATCGACCGGCAGCTGTACGGGGCCAAGGTGTCGGCGGAAGTAGTCGTGGACGAGCAACCGAACGTGGTAACCATCCGTCCCAATACATGGGAACCCGCCGAATCGGCAGGCGAGGCGGAAATAACGTCGTTTGAAGCCACCGTGGATTCGGATGCCATCCGGAGCGAGGTCACCGGATTTGACGTGCCCGAAAAGGGTGACGTGGATCTGTCGGAGGAGGATTTTATAATCAGCATCGGACGGGGAATTGAAGAAGAGGATAACCTGGACCTGATCCAGGAGTTAGTCGAGGTTTCCGGCGCCGCCCTCGGAGCCTCCCGTCCCCTGGTCGATAACGACTGGCTTCCCGACCACCGCCAGGTCGGTCAGAGTGGGGCCACCGTAACCCCCACGGTGTATCTCGCCATTGGGATATCCGGGGCGGTTCAGCACGTGGCCGGGATGAAGGGAAGCGAAACCATCATTGCCATCAACACCGACCCCGACGCACCCATCTTTGACATCGCCGATTACGGCATCGTGGGGGACCTGTTTGAGGTCGTGCCGGAACTCATTGAAGCCCTGAAGTGATGTCCCGACCATCGATGTCGTTTCTCGAGGATGCGTTATGATGAAAACACCGGACAAGCGAACCAAATTCAAGGCAAGGGACGAGTTCACCCATGACTGACTTTATGGATCTGGAATCCGATCTGACCGAAGAGGAGCGCATGATCCGGGACACGGTTCGGGACTTCGTTCAGAACGAACTCAAGCCCGAAATCAACGACTGGTACCAGGAGGGTGTCTTTCCCGAGGAGTTGATCACCAAATTTGGGGAACTCGGGTTCTACGCCCCCAACCTGAACGACTACGGCCTTCCCGGCGTCAGCGAGCGGGCCTACGGGTTGATGATGCAGGAACTGGAAGCGGGCGACAGCGGACTTCGCTCGATGGCCAGCGTCCAGGGCGCCCTCAGCATGTATCCCATCTATGCCTACGGGTCGGACGAACACAGGGAGACCTACCTGGAACCGATGGCCGAAGGGGAGATCGTGGGTTGTTTCGGATTGACCGAACCGGAGTACGGGTCCCAGCCCAGCGGCATGGAAACCACCGCTCGAAAACAGGGCGATGAATACGTCCTGAACGGGAACAAAACCTGGATCACTAATTCACCGGTCTCCGACATCTGCATCGTCTGGGCGCAGGACGCCTCGGACGACGGGACCATCCGGGGGTTCATCGTCCCGTCCGACGCCGACGGCGTCACGACCAACAAACTGGAGGACAAGCTTTCTCTCCGCGCCAGCGTGACGGGTACCATTGAATTAAGCAACGTCCACGTTCCGGCGGACCACATGCTGCCGGGGGTAAAGGGCATGAAGGGCCCCCTCTCATGCCTGACCCAGGCCCGGTTCGGAATCGTGTTTGGAGCCGTGGGGGCCGCCCGGGACTCCATGGAGGAGGCCCTCGAATACGCGAAGGAACGGGTCCAGTGGGGTCGGAAGATCGCCGGGTTCCAGCTTCAACAGCGCAAGCTGGCCGAGATGGAGACCCAGATCACGCTGGGTCAGCTGCTTTCCTTTCGGCTGGCCGAACTGAAGGAACGCGGGGACCTCACTCCCCAGCAGGTCAGCATGGCCAAGCGGAACAATTGCCGCATGGCCCGGGAGCAGACCCGGGTGGCCCGGGAGATGCTCGGTGGCAACGGCATCACCGGGGATTATTCCCCCATGCGTCACCTCTGCAACATGGAAACCGTCTACACTTATGAGGGAACC
The DNA here is from genome assembly GCA_964413525.1 of uncultured bacterium. GTDB lineage: Bacteria > T1Sed10-126 > T1Sed10-126 > T1Sed10-126 > CAYPTI01 > CAYPTI01. The sequence goes on from CAYPTI010000020.1 coordinate 3,154, forward strand.
CACGACATCCACACCCTGATTCTGGGGGAGGAAATTACCGGACTGCGCGCCTACGAGGGATAACCGGGACCGTCCCGGCGTCGTTGACGTTCGTTTGGGCCCGATACTTCGTTCCGGTCCGGTATGACTTTACAGACGAGTCTGTTTGATCGATGATGGTGGGTCGTTTTTTGAGCTGGCCGGTTGATGGACAACCGTAACCACCGCCGGACGAAGTCCTGAACAATCGAACCTTACTTCTACCAAAGGTGATAATTCATGGTACCGGAAGAAGAAGTATCCCGCCGCTACAAAGCCATTCGATCGAGTCTGGACGAACACGACATGGACGCCCTGATCGTGTGCAGCAACCAGTACACGGGGTTTGAAGGAGCCGTCCGGTACGTTTCCGGATTCGAGATCGTCCACCGGTACGTGTACGGACTGATCGAGAAGAACGGAGGAGAAAAACTGGTCTTCCCGGCCGAAGCCCGCTGGATCGGGGACAAAAAGAAACCCTGGATTCAGGATCAGATCTGGCCGGAGGTGCCGGGGGAATGGTTCCGGGAGTACGGCGAGGAACAGGGCTGGAGCAACGTGGCGGTCTACGGGCTCGACAACATCATGACGGTGGAGGATTACCGGGCCCTTCAGGGTGCCGACTTTGACCTGATCGACTTCAACCACGAATTCGACATGACCCGGGCGGTGAAGAGTGACTGGGAACTGACGCGGGTGCGGGAAAGCATGGACCTTATTCAGGAGGGGTTCTGGTCCATCATGGACGCCTTCGAACCGGGCAAATCCGAGGAGGAGGTCATGGCCCCCTGTGTCGAGACGTTCACCCGGGGAGGCTCCGGACCGCGGATCATGAACATCATCCTCTCCGGGACCGAAGGGGAAGCCGAGGCACACTTTAAACTCCCCGGCGACCGGATTATTCAGGACGAGGATCTGCTGATGTATTCACTGGAGGTAACCGACCGGGAGGGCTACTGGACGGAATTCTCGCGGGTCATCACCCGGCACGAGCTGTCCGGTCCCACCCGGACCATGGCCGATATCTACCCCGAGGCCCTGGACGCCGCTCGCCGGAACCTGAAGGCCGGCAACCGGGCCAGCGACGTGCACAATGCGTTTAATCGCATTTTCGAAGGTCACGGCCTCAAGCTGGGTCACCTGTCCGGCCACGGGATCGGGACGACCATGATCGAGGACCCCGCCATCGGGGAGAACGAGGACACCGTGCTGGAGGAGAACATGATTCTTTCCTTCCATCCGCAGGTGGTGGACGAGGACGGCGAGATCTGTCTCTACGCCCAGGACACCTTCCGGGTCGGTGAGGAAGAAGGGGAAAACCTGTCGGAGGTCCCCTGGCGGCTGTTCGACGGGACCGAAACCCGGGCGTCGGTGCTGGGCGAATGACCACCGCCGGGAGATGGTTCGGGCCTTCCCGGCGAGGTGGACTTCCTCCGTGCCTGGTGGCCGGAGGATTTGAGGGACGAGAACCAATTCATGGGAGCCGAACGATACCGGCAACGAGGTGGTTGGGATGAGGATCTGTGTGGTGGGATGCGGTGCGATCGGGAGCTTGTTTGCGGCTCACCTCGGTCAGGTGGACGACGTGGAGGTTTACGCCTACGACGTCTGGCAGGACCACGTCGACGCGATCAACCGGCACGGCCTGCGGTTGACCGGCCAGGCGGAGTTCACCTCCGACATCGAGGCGAGCACCGACCCGTCCGACTTTCCAACCTGCGATTACGGAATCGTCGCCACCAAGTCCATCCACACCGAGGCGGCCATCGAGGACACCCAGGAGGTCTTTGACGGGGACAGCGCGGTCTGTTCGGTCCAGAACGGCCTCGGCAACGAGGAGATCATCGCCCGGTACGTGAAGTACGCCATCCGGGGAACCACCTTTCCGGCGGGGAGCGTGCCCGAACCGGGTCACGTCGAGTTTGAGATTGAGGGCGACACCTGGATGGGGCCTTACGAACCGACCGAGACCCCGATGGAGAAGGTCACCGAGCTGGCGGACGCCGTCACGCGCGGAGGAATGAACACGATCGCCGAGGAGGACGCCCGCGGTTCACAATGGAGCAAACTGATCTTTAACGCGTCCACGAACCCGGTGGGAGCCCTGACCCGGTTGCACCACGCCGCCGGGACGTACTTTGAACCGACCGGCGACCTGTTCGAACTGTTGATCCGGGAAGGGGAAGCCGTAGCTCACGAGCTGGGCATCGAGCTGGACGGCGACCCGAGGGATCTGGTCAGACAGGGGGCCGAGGCTCCCGGTGAACACAAGTCCAGCATGCTTCAGGACGTCCTGGCCGAACGAGAGACCGAGGTTGATTTCATGAACGGGGCCATCGTGGAGAAGGGCGAGGAAGCCGGGGTCGAGACCCCGTACAACCGGGCCATGTGGTGTTTGATCAAGGGGATTGAGCATTCCTGGACCGATCCGTGAGCCCGAGAACCGCGTTCTGATTTAGTTTGTTTTCCGTCCAATTTCTGTTGTACTTATTTTTTCGGGCAGTTCCGGTCTCGGGTCCGTTCGCCGGACCCCGTCCGGGTGAATGAGAACCTCAGACGATTGCCTGATGAAGCGCCTGGATAATCAATTTTTGATCGGGAGGATCCAACCATGAGTGTTCCGTTCCAAGTTGGTGTTCTGCAGTTAAGCATGGAGCCGGTGGAAGAGACCGTGGAGATGGCGGTCGCGTGTGACGAGGCAGGGTTTGACAGTTTCTGGCTCGCCGAGGCCTATCCCTGGTGGCGCAAACATTCGTTTGAAGCCCGGTCGTCGACCTCCGCGTCCGCCCTCTGTGCCAAGGAGACCGAAAACATTAACATCGGCTGGGGGATCGTTTCGCCCTACACCCGGCACCCGGTACAGCTGGCGATGGAAGCCCGGGTGCTTCAGGACTACGCCGACGGACGGTTTCTGCTCGGTCTGGGAGCGTCGAAGATCTTCATGAAACACGCGGGCGAGGGGGAGACGGGGATCACCGCCTCGCCGGCGACCACTATGCGGGAGGCCGTCGAGATTATCGAGTCGGTTCTGGCCGGGGAGAACGTGGATTATTCCGGCGAAGCCTTCACCGCCGAGTTGCCCCCGCTTCGGGACGACACCGAGTGCGGGGCTCGAGAGGTTCCGCTCTATTTCGGAGCCACGGGACCGGTCCTGCAGAAAATGGCCGGCGAAATCACGGACGGTCTGCTCACGGCCAGCATTACCACGCCCGGATTCGTGGAGTACTCCCGGGGGAACCTTGAGGAGGGAGCCCGGGAAGGCGGCAAGGATCCCGAGGACGTCGACCTGGGGTCGGTGATCGTGGGCAGCGTGCATGAGACGGATTCGGACAAGGGCAAACAGGGAGCTCGCGAGATGGCCTCGATGTACCTGGCCAACAAGGTTCAAAACATCCGCGGCTCCGCCGACAAGATCCTGGAGAACGCGGGCCTGACCTTTGACGAGATCGAACCGATCGCGGAGGCCATGGAACGTGGGGGCCGCAAGGCGGCGGCCGAAGCCGTGACCGACAGCGTGCTCGAGAAGGTTTCCCCGATCGCCGGGACCCCCACCGAGTGCATTGACCGCATCAAGGAATTCAAGGACGCGGGATGCACCCACATCCTGCTGGAGATCTGGGGAGACAACCGTCCCGAGCAGGCGCGCATCTTCGGAGAGAAGGTTCTGCCCCACGTTTAGTCCGTCGCCGCGTTCCCCCGGTCGAGCCGGGTAGATGACCGGTTCGTTTCGGGGGGCGCGACCGGTCGGACTTTGGTTTCTGACGGTTCCGAAACCAAAAAAAGAACTTGACATCGGGATTGAATCCGATAGCTTTGGGACACGACGGATCGTCCTGAGATCAAATCATTTTTCGTTCTTAACTTTCCGTTCTGGAGGGATGATTCGGAAGGGAGTGCAGCGGCCAACTCAATCAAACGAAAATCCGATAAGACGAATTGGATTCGGTTGACAAACCATTCCCGTAAGGAAGGCGTAGGCATGAGCCATGTATCCAGCTTCGTTTGATTACTATCGTGCTACTTCCGTAACCGAAGCCGTTTCCTTGCTTGATGAAGGGGACGGGGACGTTCAGCTTCTCGCCGGCGGCCAGAGCTTAATTCCGCTGCTCAAACTCCGGATGTCGAAACCCTCCGCTCTGGTCGACATCAACTTTATTCCCGGTCTCTCGTACATCTCGGACGAGAACGGCACCCTGAGGTTTGGGGCTAAGACCCGTCACAACGACGCGGCTCACTCCGACAAGGTGGCCGGGGCTCTGCCGATGCTCGTTGACTGCGCGGGGGGGATCGCGGACGACCAGATTCGAAACATGGGAACCATCGGAGGGTCGATTGCCGAGGCCGACCCCAGCGGGGACTGGGCCGCCACCCTGCTGACCCTCGACACCAAACTGAAGTGCATGGGTCCGGACGGCGAACGGACCATCGACCTGGAGGATTTTTACGAGGACGCCTTCACGACCGCCCTTGGCCCGGCGGAAATGATCACCGAAGTGATTGTTGACCTCCCTCCCGAGAACACGGGCGGAACCTTCGTTGCCTACAAACGGAGTCCTCAGGTTTATGCTTCCGCCAGCGTGGCGGCCCGGCTGACCATGGAGGACGGCCAGTGTCGCGAGGCCGGCGTCTCCCTGGGATGCGTGGGGTTGACGACCATTCAGGCCACGGAAGCGGAGGATGAACTCAGGGGGAGTTCGGTGACCGACAGCGTGATTGAGACGGCGGCCGACGCGGCCCGCGATGCGGCCGACCCCCAGCCCGACGAACGCGGTTCAGTCGAATACAAAAAGGATCTAGTCCATTCCCTCACCAAGAAGGCTCTCAACATTGCGCTGAAACGGAGCCGTGGTGAATCCCCGGAGGTCAGTCATATCTATGCCCTCAACAACTAAAGAAGCCCCCACGGTCGATGTCGAACTAACCGTCAACGGAAGCGAGGAAGAACTCGAAGTCGAACCCCGCATGTTGCTCGTGGAGATGCTCCGCGAAGAACTCAACTTAACCGGCCCCCACGTCGGATGCGAGAGTTCCTACTGCGGAGCCTGTACGGTCCTGATGGACGGCAAGCCGGTCAAGAGCTGTACGGTGTTCGGAGCTCAGGCTCATCAGGCCGAAATCATGACGGTGGAAGGATTGGCCGCTGACGCCGACGGAGAAGTCCACGCCCTGCAGCAATCCTTTTCGGAGAACCACGGCCTTCAGTGTGGGTACTGCACCCCGGGGTTGTTGATGACCGGATACGCCCTCATGGAGTCAAAACCCGATGCGTCCCGGGATGAAATTAAGAAGGCCATTTCTGGTAACGTCTGTCGTTGCACCGGATATCAAAACGTCGTGAAAGCGATTCACGCAGTCACCGAAGGAGAGTCATCAAATGGCGCTTGAGTTTGAGGGAGATTTTGAAGTCGACCGTTCTCGGGACGAAGTCTACGCCTTTCTGACCGATCCCGAGGAATTTGCCCCGCTGTTGCCGGATTTTCAGGACCTGGACGTTCACGAGGACGGCTCGTTTACCGTCAAGGTGAAGGTGGGGGTTTCCCACATTCAGGGGACGGCCACCGTGGACATGGAGTTGGTGGAGGATAATCCTCCCGAACGGGCCGTGTTTGAAGGAACCGGCAGCGTGGTGGGCGGTTCGGTGGACCTGCACGCCGGGTTCTCGCTCGAGGAAACGGCCGGCGGCGGAACCCGCGTGATCTGGGAGGGCAATCCCGAGGTTTCGGGACGGATTGTCTCCGTGGCCGGCGGACTGCTGAAGCCGCTGGCTCAGAAAAACATTCAAAAGGCGATCGACAGCCTGCAGAACGCGATGGAGGGTTAACGGACGACCGTTCGGGAGGCAACCCGGATGATCGGCGCAACTTGACGTTCAATTTGATTATTTAATCGCTTCATAGACTTCTGGAGGAGATTACCGTGAGCACGGACGCGCCCGAGCAGGAATCATGGGTAGGTCAATCCGTTGTACGGGAAGAGGACAAACGGTTAATCACGGGGCACGGAGATTTCGTCGACGATGAGAAACGGGTCAACATGGGGTACCTCGCCCTCGTCCGGTCTCCCTATGCTCACGCCACGATTGAAAATATCGATACCTCCCGGGCCGAGGATCACCCGGACGTGGAGTGTGTGATCACCGGCGACGAGATCGAAGAAAACATGAACCCCTACATCCAGATCGGCCCGGAACCCGGAGGCAACCTCGCGGACTATCCGATGGCCATCAACAAGGTTCGCTACCAGGGGGAACCCGTGGTGGCTCTGGTGACGAATTCCCGGCTCGCTATTGAGGACGTCGCCGACCTGGTGGACGTGGACTACGATGTGCTGGATCCGGTCATTGATTCCGAAGAGGCCCTCGAAGACCATTCCATCGTTCACGAGGACACGGTCGGAACCAACGAGGCGTACCACGACGAATTCGAATGGGGGGACGTGGATGAGGCCTTTGAGGAGGCCGCCCACGTGGTTGAAATTGACAAGCTCTACATGCACCGGTTTACCGCCGCTCCCCTCGAGAACAACGGCTGCGTCGCGGAGTGGGAACCCTACGGCGATATCCATTACCGCACCAACAACAACTTCCCGTCCATCGCGATGACGATGATCGGGGCCGGGCTCGGGGTGGGCACCGACAAGATCCACTGCGAGACGAAGGATTCCGGCGGCTCCTTCGGGGTGAAAATTAACAACTACCCCTACATGGCCCTGGCCGCCTACGCTTCCAAGAAGTGTGGCGGGCAACCCGTCAAGTGGATCGAAACCCGGTCGGAACACCTGCAGGCCAGCGGCCAGTCCAACGAACGGACCTTCAGGAACACTCGCGTGGCCCTGGACGAGGACGGCGTGATCACCGCCGTGGATACCCGGGCGATCGATGACGCCGGCGCTTACCTGCGGTACGAACCCCTTGGAGCGATCATCTGGGCCCAGGTGACCCCGGCGACCTACCGGTTCCAGAACCTTCGGGTCGATTTCAGTCAGATCACGACGAACAAGTGTCCGACTTCCCCCGTCCGGGGATACTCCCGCCTGCAGCACCTGTGGTTCCTGGAGCGAGTGATCGACATCTGCGGTCACGAGCTCGGGATCGATCCCGACACCATCCGGGAACGCAACTACATCAAGGCCGAAGAATTCCCCTGGGAGACGCCCAACAAGTGCATTTACGACTCCGGGGACTTCCACTCCATGCTGGATAAAGCCAAGGATCAGATCGGCTGGGACGAGTGGAAGCAGAAACAGCAGGAAGCCCGTGAGGAGGGTCGCTGGCTGGGGATCGGCATTGGGACGACCCTGGACTCCGGCACCAACAACTTCAGCCAGTCCAAGATCGTCAACCCCCACAATCCGTTTTCCGGCAACTCGGAGGCGGCCAACGTTCACCTTGAACTGGACGGTTCGATCGTCGTGTCCTCGGGGGCCACCCCGACCGGACAGGGCCACGAAACCACGGCTTCCCAGCAGGTGGCCGATGAGCTGAATCTGCATCCCGACATGATTGAGGTCCGGACCGGGTTCGACAGCGACCGCAACACCCACACCGGTCACTCCGGTTCCTACGCGAGCCAGTTCGCGGTTTCCGGTCTCTCCGCCGTCCACGGGGCCACCCAGAAGTTGAAGGACGAATTGATCCGACTGGGGGCCTTCGCCCTGCAGGAGGCCGAGACCGATCTGGAGCTCGGGGTCGGGGATCAGGGTCCCTGCGTGCAGACCAAGGACGGGGACAATTCCATTCCGTTCTGGCAGCTGGCCAACATGGTGAATTCCAACAACGCCGACATTCCCGAGCACCTTGACGACGTGTCGCTGAACTGCCGCCACGTCTACAAACCCGATTTCGGGGAAGTGGACCTGGAGGAACAAACCGGGAACCTGACCCTGACCTACGCCTCGCAGCTTCACATCGCGGTCATCGAGATCGATCAGGAGACCTACAATCCGCAGATTCTCGATTATGTCTGCATCGATGATTGCGGCAACGTGATCAACCCGATGATCGTCGAGGGTCAGGTCCACGGAGGCACGGCCCACGGAATCGGGGGATCGCTGATGGAACGCTGCAAGTACGACGAGACCGGCAACCTCGTGACCAGTACGTTCAGTGACTTCGCTCCCATCACGGCGATGAACATGCCCGATCTGAAGTTCGAGCACCAGGAGAGTCCTTCACCGTTCTCCTTCAACGGGGCCAAGGGCATGGGAGAGGGTGGAGGAACCCCCTTCCACACCATCTCGGCCGCCCTTCAGGACGCCCTGGTCGAGGAGGACATCGCGATTACGGAATCCTTCTACTCCTCGAGTGAACTCCACGAACTGGTCAACGAGGACGTCTCGTCCTGGGACGACGTGGTAAACGTCACCCGACAGCCGTCCTAGAGGCGGACGCCCACAAGCCCATGATCTCCTCCTGCCACCCGGGACCCGTTCTGATTCCGTTCCCGCCGTTGATTCGCCGGGCGGTCCGCTGAACGGATGAACATTGATCGAGTGGGGGTGGTGGGGTGTGGGGCCATCGGAAGCCTGTACGCGGCCCACCTGGCCCGGGAGGTCGAGGTTTGGGCCTTCGTTCGGCGGGACGAACATGCCGCCGCCCTGAACCGGGACGGGTTAACCGTCTCCGGGTCCGCCTCCTTCCAATCGTCCCTTAACGCCACCAACGATCCCGAGGAATTTCCCGACTGCGACCTGGGAATCGTCGCCACCAAGGCAACTCAGACGGGGAACGCTTTCCCTCCGGTTGCGGACAAGTTCAACGACGGAGCCGTCTATTCGTCGGAAAACGGTCTCGGGGCCGAAGAAATTATTTTTGACCACACCGAGGGGTATGTCATCCGGGGGACGACGTTCATGAGCGGAACCCGGCACACCGACACCCACGTGGAATACGAGCTGGTGGAGGCCTCCTGGATGGGACCCTACGAACCCTCGGAGACCCCGTACGAGTGGGTGGAAACGGCTGCTGAGTTGATCGAACGAAGCGGACTGAAAGTCGAGGCTCTGCGGGACGCCCGTCCGGCCCAGTGGTCCAAGTTGATCTTTAACGCCTCGGTGAACTCGGTCTCCGCCCTCACCGAACTTCCCCATGCGCCCCATTTTGCGGACCGGGACGAGTTTTCCGGCCTGGGTCACCTGTTAAAGGACCTCGTTGACGAGGGAAAACACGTGGCCAACGAACTGGGGATTGAGCTGCACGACGACCCCTGGGAGATGAACAAGAAGGGGGCCCAGACCAGCCATCCCCCCTCGATGCTGTACGACGTGTCGAACCGGTACAAAACCGAAAACGAGTTTTTAAGCGGAGCTATTGCGAAAAAAGCCCGCGACGCCGGGATCGAAGCCCCCCTCCACACGGCTCTGTTTCGGTTGATTAAGGGCAAGGAGGACAGCTGGGAGTGGGAGCAGGAAACGATGCATGATTTATGAAGGGAAGGAACAAGCCGGGAACCTCGAACAATAAATAAACCCTTCAATCTATGAGAATGGGGTTATCGTCATGAATTATCCTGAAGATACGGAGAAACTCGAGCGGGTTCGAGAGGCCATGAAGGAGCGCGGCATCGACGCGTTGGTCGTCCGGGCTCCGGACAACGTGCTGTACCTGACCAACTACTGGCCCATGAAAGGGTACAGCATGGCGGTGTTCCCCGCCGAGGGACCCACGACCCTTCACGTCATCGAACCTCAGCTCGAGGAGGCAAAGGAGACGGTCTGGACCGAGGATCTTCCTACCTTTCTCCCCTACAATCCGGACGATCCGCGACCGCCCCACGTCCGGTCCCGGGAGGCCGCCATTCAGACGCTGAAGGAACGGGGACTCGACGGGACCGTCGGAGTCGAACTCTCCCAGTCCTCCCAGCTTCATGACCGCATGGTCGGGGAACCGACCGTGTACTACGAGGAATACTTTACGTCCTTCCGGGAAGCGGCGGACGAGGTCGTCGACGCAACCGCCCTGCTCGGGGAGTTACGAATGATCAAGACCGAGCAGGAACTGCAGCGGATGCGGTTCGCCAACGAACTGGCCACCGACGCCCTGGAGCACGCCCGGGACAACCTGGTGCCCGGGGAGATGAAGGAAAGTGACGTGGCCGCCATGCTGGAGGGCTACGTGTCGAACCACGGGATCGGATACGACGACCGGATCCAGATGGCGCGAGGGTTCGCTCTCGTGTGGTCCGGACCCGGGATTGCCACGTTCACCCAGACCCACGACAACCCGATCCAGGAGAACGAACCCACCCTGTGTGAATTCTGGTGTGGGATTGACGGGTACTGGACCGACCTGACCCGGAACCTGGTTCCCGGGGAGAACCCCCGGCAGGAATACTGCGATCTGCTGGACACGCTGCTGGACATTCAGAGGGAAGCCGCCGAGTACGCCCGGGCCGGCGCGTCCATGGCCCGGCTCGACGAGATGATGCGGGAACGGATCGATGAGGCCGGCTACCCCGGCCAGCCCTCCCATCCGGTGGTCCACGGAATCGGCGCCCGGATCCACGAACCGCCCTGGCCCCACCAGAAAGGGGACGGACAACTGGAATCGAACATGGTCCTGTCGATCGAACCGGGGGTGTACTGGGAAGGCGGGGGCGGACTTCGGGTCGAGGACAGCTACCTGGTGCAGGAGGACGGCACGGAGAAGCTGTGTCCCTTCCCGGACGATTTTCGCCGCTAGGGAACCGGGAACGAAAGCCTATCGAAATCCGGTTGTGTTTCCGCCCCGCGGACTTCCCGGTTCCGGAAGGAGTTCCGGTACGGAGAGTCCGTCCGCTTAGCTGAACGTTGTTGGTCCGGTCCCTCTGAACGGAACCGGGAGAAACGTCGGCCAACCGTAACGAACCATGGTACCCTCTCCCGTGTGACCGATACCATTAGGATGGTTTCCTCGGGAAGACGATCCCCCCGGAGGGAGCACTGACCGAGATGAGCGAAGTGAATCCTGATGATCAACGATGCAACCCTGAGGAGGACTGAATCGATGGAATCCGGTTTAGAAGAGCGAATTGTGTCGGCCGTGGACGAGGAGTCGATCGTGGAGATGTCCAGGGACGTGATCGACATCTCGAGTCCCACAGGCAACGAGCAGGAAATGGGCAGATACATGCAGCAAACGTTCAAGGACATGGGGCTCTCCGTGACCTGGCAGCAGGTGGAGGAAAACCGGCCGAACGTCGTCGGCCGCCGGGAGGGAATGGGCCGGGGAAAGGATCTGATGTTCAACGGCCACATGGACACGTCCTACACCGGGGAGGAAGAACACCTGACCGGGATCGGTTATAAGCCCACCCCGGTGGTGAAGGACGGAATCATCTACGGGCTTGGAATTTACAACATGAAGGGAGCCCTGGTCTGCTACACGCACGCGCTGAAGGCCCTGATGGAGGCCGGGGTTGAACTGAACGGGGACGTGTTGATCGCGGCTGTCGCCGGGGAGATTGAGAAAGCCCAGTGGGGTGACGAATTCAGCGGCAGCCAGTACCGGGGGTATGGGGTGGGCAGTCACTACCTGGTCTGCCATGGCGTCGTGGCCGACATGTGCATCCTCGGCGAACCCACCGACATGCAGGTCGTTCCCGGAACCTACGGTGCCCTGTGGGCCAGCATTACCACCCACGGTCCCTACATGCACGCGGGGTTTTCCGGCGGCCGGGAGGAGGAAAATTCCATCCGCCGGATGAACAACATCATCGATCACATCAACGACTGGATGGAGGAATGGAAGTCAAAAGCCAGCTACGGGAACAAGGAGGGGGTTATCAACCTGGGTGGCATCAAGGGCGGCCACGCCTGGCGGGCCAGCCGGACCCC
>CAYPTI010000020.1:15082-20033 GCA_964413525.1 uncultured bacterium
TTATCAACCTGGGTGGCATCAAGGGCGGCCACGCCTGGCGGGCCAGCCGGACCCCTCACCGGACCGACCTGTACCTCGACATCCGGGTTCCCCCCACCATGAAGATGTCGGAAGCGAAAAATGAGTTGAAACACAAGGTTCTGGAGCTGCGGGAGGCCTATCCGGAGTACGACCTGGAGTACGGCACGTACGTGTCCAGGCCCGGGGCCGAGATCAGCGAGGACCACGAGATGATCCAGACCATCGACACCACGCACGAGGCGGTCATGGGCGAACCCCCGGAGCGGGACACCGTGGTCTGGTCGTCCGACGCCTCGGTGTTGACCCGCTACGGCATCGAGACGGTCAACTACGGACCCTCCAGCGGGTTACGGGGAGACGACGGGGAACTGATGGAGATCGAAACCCTCGTGAACATGTCCAAAATCTACGCCCTCGCGGCGGCGGACATCTGCGGGGTCCGTTCCTGACTCAACCGGTTTGTTTGTCGGGGGGCGTTTCCTTCAAGGAGTCGGAACCCGATCGGACGGATCCCTGGACGGTGGAGTTACTCGGGACCGTCCGTACCGGGGAACGTATTCACTGCGGACCGGAACCTCATTCCACTCGGTTTGTGGTCGTTCCCCGAACCGGTTCGGACCGTCGTACCGATCGCTCCGGGGTTCGGGTTTCCCGGATCCCGGACTTTGCGAAGAATCCAAGGATGGTTGAAGAGTTCAACCGAATCTGACGAGTATACCTCAACGTAAGGATGATCGATCATGAAACTGGTCACGTTTGAACCGTCTCCCAACCAACCGCGGACGGGAGCCCGCCTGGACGAGGACCGGGTGGTGGATCTCAACGCCGCCTATGCCCGGTACTGCCGGGATGAACTGGATGAGGACTCCTTTTACCGGACGGCAAACTCTCGAGTTCCCACCACCATGCGAGAATTGTTCGAAGGAGGGGACCGGAGCCTGAACGCCGCCCGGAGTGCCCTGGACTTCGTCCGGGAGGCCGGCGAGGGAATTCACGGACCCGAGGGGGAGACGATTGTTTTCGAGTTGGACGAAATCGACCTCAAACCGCCGATTATGCCGAAGAAATTTTTTCATACCGCGGGGAATTTCCGTGAACATCACAAGGAGGCCGAGGAGGCCGATTTTTCCCACCCGGTACGGCCCTGGATCGTGTTCTTCCAGAACGTGGACGCGATCATCGGACCGGATGATCCGGTGGTGTACCCCGACGACATGACCCAGGAGCTCGACTACGAGCTGGAGCTGGCGGTGGTGCTGAAGAAGTCGGGTAAATTCTTCGACGCCGAGGAAGCGGAGGACTACATCGGAGGCTACCTGGTGTTTAACGACATCACGGCCCGGGACATCCAGGAACGGGAGATGGAATCCGGCGTGTTCAGTCTCTGCAAGGGGATCGACACCTTCTGTCCCATCGGACCCCACATCGTGACCCCGGACGAGGTCGGGGACGTTCACGACCTGGACATGAAGCTGTCCGTCAACGGGGAACTCCGCCAGGACTCCAACACGAGCAACATGTCGGTGACCATCCCCGAGGTCCTCTCCCACTACGCCTCCATGGGCTACAGTGCCGGGGACGTGCTGTCCACGGGAACGGTCTCGGGCGTCGCCGCGTTCAGCGAGGACCCGGAGGCCTGGTACCTTCAGCCCGGGGACGAGATGGAAGCCTACGTCGAAAACGTGGGCACGCTTCGCAACCCGGTGATCGACCGGGAGGAAGCATCCGACCGGAGACAGGAGTGGGAAACCTGAGGGATTCGAAACGGTTCGGGCTCACGCTTGTTCACGGTTCCTGAGGGCGGACGCGACCTCTCCGGAACAGGTTTCGACGTTTGATCGTCATGGAGGTGGGCGGTCGGACCTGCCGTCTCGATACGGTTAGTCGGGAATGGCTCCCGTTTCTCTCAGTCGATCCAGCTCCGAGGTGCCGAAGCCGTACTCCCTGAGGATCTCTTCCGTATGCTCCCCCAGGAGCGGGGGGTGGCGGCGGACCGTCACGGGGGTTCGGGAAAAATGCATCGGGGACCCGGGCATAGTTACTTCCCCCGCCGTCGGATGGTCGACGGTGACCCGCATGCCCCGCGCGTTGACCTGAGGATCCTCGAACAGTTCCTCCATGTTTCTCACGTGACTGGCGGGAACCCCGGCCTCCTCCATCCGTTCAAGGGCTTCCGCGGTGGATAATCGAGCAAACTCCCTGTTGAGTGCGTCGTCCAGGACCTCCCGGTTCCGGACCCGTTGTTCGTTGTCCCGAAACCGATCGTCCTCGAGCAGATCGGGACGGTCCAGCGCCTCGCATAATTTCTCCCAGAACGAATTCACCGTGCAGGCCACGACCACGTACCCGTCGGAGGTCTCGAACGCCTGGTAGGGAACGATGTTGGGGTGTTTGCTTCCCATTCGACCGGGAGGATCCCCGGAAGCAAAGTAGTTGGTGGCCATGTAACTCATCCAGGCCGCCTGACTGTCCAGCAGGCTAACGTCGATTTTTTGGCCGCCCCCGTCCCCGAGTTCCCGCTCCAGGAGAGCGCCGAGGATGGCCTGGGTGGCGTACATTCCCGTCCCGATGTCGGCCAGGGCCACCCCGACCCTCACGGGAGCACCGTCTTCGACCCCGGTGATGCTCATTAATCCACCACGCGCCTGCATGATGATGTCGTAGGCGGCCTTGTCCCGATCCGGCCCCCACTCGCCGTAACCGGACAACGAGCAGTAAACCAGCCCCGGGTTTTCCGCGACCAGGTCCGGGTAATCGAGGTTCCACTCGGCCATCTTGCCGACCCGGAAATTTTCGACCAGGACGTCCGCTTCTCGTGCCAGAGAACGAAACACATTTCGGCCGGTTTCACGGGCAAGGTTGAGTTCCACGGAGCGTTTGTTCCGGTTCACGCTCACGTAGTAAGCGCTTTCCCCGTCTTGACCGAATGTTGGGGGTTTCCAGCCCCGGGTCTGATCGCCGACGCCGGGCCGTTCGATCTTGATGACGTCGGCCCCGAGATCGCCCAGCTGCATGGTGCAGAACGGTCCGACGAGAACCTGGGAGGCGTCCAGGACGGTGACCCCTGAAAGCGGGCCCCGGTCACCGGAGGGCTCCCGGGCTTCACCGACCACGGACGACAACCCCTGCGAGGGCGGCCCCGCCGGAAGACAGAAGAACCGGAAGGTCCCAGATTTGTCCGGAAACCGGTTCGCGACCAGGCCGTTCCGGCGAACTGAGCTTTGACAGCCCGGTCGGGAGGAAAAACCGTTGTTCTGACGTTCGTGTGTTCATCGGGCCTCCGTCCCTACCATACGAGAACGATGTAAGGAGGAATGACGTCAATTTACGAAACCATGGTAACCCTCGAATCGGGGGCCCGTCCATTTTTGTGGGCAAATGCTGTTTCCGAAGCAATTTGATTTCTCCGTCCCGGAACCAGCAACTCCTCCGGCCAGTCGGGACGGTCCCTGTTAGGATAACGATTGGACCGGGGACATTCGGTGGGCTATCGCCCGACGCTGGAAATCAACCTCCGACACCCTCGTCAACCGGGAGGCTGTTCATGGAGCGATCGGAGACGAACCAGTACGCCGGGGAAGAGGAGGAAGCGGGTCAGCCGGTGGACTCAACGGAATCCCGGTTCGAGGATCTTGAGTCCGGACCCCGGATGGTGCTTGGATTGGCGGGCTGGATAGCTCATGAGGATCGGTTCCTGATGCCGTATGTTATGGATCTGGTCAATCGGTTGGACTCGTACGAGGGCTGGACCCTCCCCGCGGGCAAAACGGAGCTATTGGAAGGAACCGGTTCCCTCCCGGCCTTCGTCGAATCGTCAGGGGACGGGCTGTATCGATTCCGCCGAGCCGCGGAAACCGGGGAGGCCGCCCGCTGCCTGGTCCGGGAACATCAGGAACAAATTCCGGTTCTGCTGGAGGAAATGCTGCTCAGCCTTGGGGAGTGGATGGAAGAAGAACGGGTTGACGAGTTGTCCGAGGAAGAAACCCGGTGTCTTCTGAAACATTTTGATCAGTTTATAAACCGCACATCGCCCACGGCTTTTTCCGACGGTCCGGGGGCAGCGGCGTATGAACGGTTGTTCGTTCGGGCCGTTGAGCTTCACGGAGAACTGTTTGGAGAGGATCATCCCGACCTCGGTCCCATGCTGTCGACCCTGGGGTCCCATTACCGTACCCGGGGGGACGAGAACCGGGCCCGTGATGTGTACGAATCGTCCCTGACCGTGCTGGAACCGGATCACGCGGAGTACATACCGGTCCTTAACAACCTGGCTTCCCTGTGTAGCGAGCACGGAGATCATCAACGGGCGATTGAATTGTACCGGGACTGTTTGGATGAGATGAACCGGAGCGATCCGCGGTATAAACGAGTCCGGGAGAACTTGCTTCGGGTCCGGAAGCGATTGACCAGGATGGATGAGTTTTTAAATCTTTGGTTTTGAAGTTGGTTTTCGTTCGTCGGAGACAACCTTGTCCGGCGGAGGCTCTAATTCGAGCAATTCGAGCCGGTGGTCGGTCAGTCAGGTATCGGAACCAGTCGTACCGCGGTAGCCGCAAAGGATTGGTCATCGGTTTCGGATGGATTTACAATGGAGTTGTCCCCGGAACCGAGAAATGATTCGTTTACGAATCCCTTTTGTTCAGGAAGGCCCTATATCCTTACGTGGAGATGATTGCGATGTCGCTTGCTGAAACCCTGAAGCAGATCAAGCAGGAGTCCAAGGAACGGCTCCCCGAAAAGGTGCAGGAAGTCGTGGCAAACGCAACCCGGGAGCTGGAGGAATCGGGGCTTCCGGAGGCGGCCCTTGGATCGGGGGACTCGGTCCCGTCCTTCCGGCTGGAGAACCAGGACGGGGAGGAAGTTACGTCTGCCGAGCTGTTGCAACACGAAGCCCTTGTGCTGGCGTTCTTTCGCGGTCGCTGGTGACCGT
>CAYPTI010000021.1:0-5083 GCA_964413525.1 uncultured bacterium
CGCGGGGAAGGGTGCTGTTCGATCATGTTTTCCAGCAGGTAGACGCTGGCGGTGGGGATTCCCTCGACTTCCAGGGCCCGGCTGACCAGACTCCCGGTCCGGTGGCAGGTTCCTCAGGCCGGGGCCAGCAGGACGAGATCCGGCGGGCCGGTTTCTGTTTTTACGAATTGCACCAGATCGGGGATTGTTTCCCCCACCAGCCGGGGCAGGGCCGGATCCTCGACGTGGCCCATCAGGCTCAGGTGGACCGGGGCCGGTTCCCCCACCAGTCCGCGGTCGGCCAGCCGGTTCAGGAGGGGCAGCGGGAACAGGCAGTTGATGTCCGATCCCGCGTCCCGTGAATCGTAGTAGTCATGGGAAATTTCGAACCGCTCGGCGTCCCGCGGGATCCGGCGGTAGCTCGGGTCACCGTGCTCGAGCGCCATGTCGAAGGGATCCTGATCGGGGAGGTGAACGCCGCCCGTGGTGATCAGCAGAAGGGACGTCTCCTCGATCGTCCGGTCAAAGGGAGTGAACGGATGCCTGGGAGGGGAGCCGGGCGGTTCCTCGCCAAGCGCGCGTCCGGTCAACCAGGCCCCCAGGCCGGGCAGGTACTGGAGAAGTCGAGCCACCAGCCGATCCGACCAGGCCATGGATGATTCCTCCGGATTATACCGGGATCGGTTCCGGCCGCCGGAGGTCGTGGACCGTCACCGTGTCCCCGGCGGAGGTCTTCGTTTGCGGGGGCAGTTCAATCAGGCAGTCGGCTTCGCTCAGGGAAGTCATGACGTGGCTTCCCTGGCCGGTGTCGGTGAGCCGGACGTTCGGTTCGGGGGAGCACTCCACGTACTGACCCCGCAGAAAGAAGGTCCGGCGGTCGCTTTCCCCGACGGCCTCCTCCAGTTGGAGCCGCCGGCGGTGGCGGTTCGGGTGCTTCAGGCCACGCATTTTTAACAGCACCGGCCGGACGTACAGCTCGAAGTTGACCATCGAGCTGACCACGTTGCCGGGCAGGGCGAAGAACAGCGTGTCGTCGTCGCGGGCGAACCCGAGCGGCTTGCCGGGTTTCTGCCAGACCTTGTGGAACACGAACTCAAGCTTGAGTTCGTCCAGTATTTCTCCCACGAAGTCGTAGTCTCCCATCGAGATGCCGCCGGAGGTCATGACGACGTCGTGGTGCTGAACCACGGCCTCCATTTCCTTCAGGGTCTGCTCCCGGTCGTCGGGCAGCGAGGTGACCCGGTTGACCCGGGCTCCGGCCTGCCGGGCCGCCTCGGAGAGGGTGTACCGGTTGATGTCCCGGATCTGGCCCTTCTTGAGCGGGGCGCCGGGGGTCCCGATCAGCTCGTCCCCGGTGGAGATCACGGCGACTTTCGGCCGCCGGTGGACCGACACCGAACGGCGGCCCGCGAGGATGCCCGTGCCCACTTCGTAGGGCCGCAGGATCTGTCCGGCCCGGAGGACCCGTTCCCCTTCTTCCAGATCTTCACCGGGGTGGCGGACGTTGTCTCCCTTTCCCCGGGAGGGGAGCCGTGTGAAGGAAACGGTCCCGTTTTCGATCTCAGCGTCCTCCCGTCGGATGACGGTGTCCAGTCCCTCGGGCACCGGGGCGCCGGTCATGATCCGGACGCATTCGCCCGGGTCGACCGACCGTTCGCCGACCTCCCCGGCGGCCACTTCCCCGGCGATGGCGAGCGGCTGTTCGGGGTCCTCGTGGACGTCCTGCCAGCGGACGGCAAACCCGTCCATGGCGGCGTTACGGAAGGGTTGGACCGGGGCTTGGGCGGTCACGTCCTCAGCCAGCACGAAGCCCCCGACGTCCTCGACCGACAGGTTCCGGGCCGGGAGCCGTTCGGCCGCGTTGAAGGTAATCTCACGGGCTTCTTCCACGGTGGTCTCCGGATCCGCCATGGTCGATCAGTCCCGGTGGCTGAGATGAACCGTCACTATCAACGTTTGGGTAACCCGGAACTATGGTACTATTCACTGGTAGTCATCCGAACCTGCTCAAGCGGGAGGACCACCGTGACCGAGTCTACCCTGGAACGCATGCCTTCTCCGACGATCATCCAGGGAGGCATGGGAATTGCCGTCTCCAGCTGGCAACTGGCCAGTGCGGTGGCCCAGTACGGCCACGTGGGCATCGTTTCCGGGACCAGCCTGGAGGGCGTGATGGTCCGGGAACTCCAGGAGGGGGATCCCTCCAACCGACGACAGGTTCTGCGGGATTACCCCGATCAGGAGATCGTGAAGTACATTCTGGATCGGTTCTTTGTCCCCGGGGGCAAGGACGAGGATGAACCCTACAACCTGCTTCCGATGCACCGGTTCGACCCCACCGAACAGTCCCAGCGCATCCTCGCCGCCGCGGCCTACAGCGAGGTCCGGCTGGCCCGGCGCGGTCACGACGGGATCGTCGGCATCAACCTGCTGGCCGAGTTAACCCGCTTCACCCTGCCGACCTTTTACGGCGCCATGCTGGCCGGCGTCGACGCCATCGTCATGGGGGCGGGCATTCCGAAAGAGGAAGCCGAGCAGGTTCCGAAGCTGGCGGCCGGCGAACCGGCCCGGCTCCGGCTCGAGGTCGATAAATCCCAGTGCGACGACCCGGAGGACAGCTATTACTACGAATTTGATCCCTCCATCGTCGTGGACAACCCGCCGGTCTGCAAACAACCCGATTTTTACCCGATCATCGCCTCCGACGTGCTGGCCAAGATCCTCGATCACAAATTGCCCTCCGATTGCATCACGGGCTGGATCATTGAGGGTCCGGTGGCCGGGGGCCACAACGCTCCTCCGCGAAACAAGAAAACCGACGAGGAGGGCAACCCGATCTACGATGAGAAGGACAAGGTCGACCTGGAACGGGTTCGTGAACTCGGGTATCCGTACTTCCTGGCCGGGGGATACGGGTCTCCCGAGGGACTCCGCGAGGCGCTGGACAAGGGCGCCCGGGGAATCCAGGTTGGATCCTTGTTTTCGTTAACCGATGAATCCGGGTATCCGCTGGAATACAAACGAGAAATGATCCAAAAAATCCATCAGGACGACGTATCGGTCCGGACTGACGGACGGATTTCCCCCACCGGGTTTCCGTTCAAGGTGGTTGAAATGGACGGAACGCTGGGGATTCCCGAGAACCGGCAGAACCGCCAGCGGATCTGTGATCTCGGGTACCTTCAGAAGCCCTACCTGGACGAGGAAGGACGCCTCAAGGCCCGCTGTTCGTCCGAACCGGTCGAGGCCTACGTACGCAAGGGGGGCGATCGGGAGGAGACCGAGGGACGGGGTTGTCTCTGCAACGGCCTGATGGCCAACATCGGCCTCGGTCAGCAGCAGAAGTGGGGCGAGGAGGGACGGTTGTTCACGGGGGGCGACGAGCTGGTCAACCTTCCCCTGGGCTCGATCGAAGAACCACATTATGATGCCAAGGATGTCCTGGAGTACCTGCTGTCCGGCCCCGAGCAGGAGGACGAGATCCCCGACTCCTGGGAACGGGAACCGATGTTTGACATGCACCTGGAGTCCTTCCAGCCCGAGCTGGCCGTGGAAGCTTCCGAAGCTCGCTGACCGGCTCTTCCGGCATTCTCCCTTCGACCTGTCGCGTCTTCTTCCTACCTCCGGCTGAACGGAAACCCGTTGATACCCCTTGAACTGAAACGAGATCAGGTTATTTAACCCTCGGTGTTTCAGGTTGTTCCTGAAAGTTGGTTCTCCGTGGTTGGTTCCGGGACGGCGAAATCAAACCTGTTTGAGGGTTGGCTTATTCGTCTGAGTCCAGGGTCTCCAGAAAAAACTTCAGGATCCGGGCGGTAATGCCCCAGACGGTCTCGCCCGCGAGCTCGTAGAACGGTTCGGGCACCCTCGCGTTCCCCCAGTCGTAGTTTCGTCCCCCGGGAATCTTTTCGAACGGAAACTCCTCCGGTGGATCGGGTCGGAAGGGAAGCCGGTGAATTTCGGGTTCTGATTGGCGAAGCGTTTCCAGCGAGAAATGAAAAATCCGTTCGACCTCGACCGATCGCGTGGAGATGGTACCGGGTTCCGTCAGGACTCCGACGAAAGGGTACACCACGAGCCTCCAGGGCATGATCAGGGGAGGCAGGCTCCCGAGGACGTCGACGGAATCCGCCGGCACCCCCATTTCTTCGTGGGTTTCCCGGACGGCGGCGTCCCGGAGGGTTGAGTCCTTCTTTTCCACCATGCCGCCGGGAAAACAGACCTCCCCCGGCTGGGTGTCCAGTTCCCGGGCCCGTTCCTGGAAATACACCCTCCAGTCGTCCCGGTTGGTTCGGACCAGGGGGACCAGCACGGCGGTCCGGAGACTTTGTTGTTCGCCGATGAAACGTTCATCGACCCTGCTCAGGCGGCGTTCAATGAATTCCGGGTTCATCGAGATCCCCTTTTGCTGCACGGTAAGGTACCCGTCCGGTCGCCGCAAAACGGCTCTGACGAGTCCGAGTTCAGCGGGAGCTGAGGACAGGACGGGATGGTGCTGGCACGCGGGACCGGACGGTTGGTTGCCGGTCGGAGGGGGGACCGACTGTCGGCCCGCCCGGGTGTGATATTATCATTCGTCTGCAGTCCAATCACGGACGGGAGGGTGTTTCATGTCCAATTCGGACAAATCCGATCGGGAGCGGTCCGAGGAAGTCGCCCACCACCGGCCCGGGGAGGGTCACGCTCATCATCAGTTTGATCCCGACCACGCCGATAAATTCCACGATCCGAAGCGGCTTGAGTCCCTGAAGCTGGCGGATCTGGCCACGGAACTGGACGTTCAGGCGGGGGACGAACTGATCGATCTGGGAACCGGAAGCGGGGCCTGCTTGCCCGAGCTCTCGCGGGTCGTTGGACCCCGCGGCCAGGTGATTGGAATGGACATCAGTCAATCCATGCTTGACCAGGCGGAGATTCACGTTGACGAACAAGGGCTGAACAACGTGGAACTGCTCCGGAATGAACCCGATGAACTTCCGCGCCCCGAGGCCAGCGCCGACGCGGTCCTGATCGTGTCGAGCCTGCACGAATTTTCCGATCCGCAGGTTATGTTGAACCGAATCCGTTCCGTGCTGAAGCCGGACGGACGCCTCGGGATCGTGGA
>CAYPTI010000021.1:5183-12397 GCA_964413525.1 uncultured bacterium
TGTTGAACCGAATCCGTTCCGTGCTGAAGCCGGACGGACGCCTCGGGATCGTGGAGTGGAGGCACGAGGAGACCGACAGCGGCCCGCCTCTGGACCACCGTCTGGCCCCTGAATTGATCGACACCTGGCTGACCGAGTCGGAGTTCGTCCTGGAGAACCACGTCGCCTGGACGGACAATTACGATCTTTACGTCGCCGCGCCGAAGTAAGACGATTTTCGGGCCTCGGGAACCCCAGACAATTCAACAGGTCAACGTCCGAGGCCCCATCGAACGACCTGGATCGGTCGTCTTTCCCGGGTTCCTACCTCGCGAGGAATAGTGTCCCTGTGTAGTTCGGAGGCATGGTAAGCACCCGTTCGGGGACATGGAAAACACTTGTTCGGGGTGATCCCGCCTCTCGGATAGGGTTGATTATCCTCCCGTCAATTCAGGAATTTTGTGACGATTGGTGATCCGTGGTTGGGTCCGAATCGGCGAAATCAAACCTGTTCGGAGACCGGATTTTGACACAAAATTGGGCGTGACCCCGGGAACCGATGCCGGTTCCCCGGATGACTTCATTGTCGCTCGGGTAGGGGTTCGGCCACCGCCCGGACGGGGCTGGCGTCGGCGCTGAGTCGGAGGGGATAGGCGTGGAGACGGAACCGGTTCGGCACCGAGTCGAGGTTCCGCAGGTTTTCCAGGATCGGAAGCTTCTTCCCGAGAAGGATGTGGTGGGCGGGAACCCCATAGTCCTCATCAAGTTCAGGTCCCTTCCCGCCGCCGGGTTTCTCGCTCTGGCGGAGAATGTGAGTCGGGTCCGGACTGAGTGCGTCGATCCCCACAGCGGCGTCACGTCGGGCACATTTCCGGGCGGTATCCGGGGCCAGGTACGGATGCTCGTAGTAGCGGTCCGTGCCCCAGTGGACTGACCACTCCGTCCGGAAGACGTACAGGTCGGGGGATGAACCCCCGGCAGGGGGTTCCGGCAGGACCGAGGGCGGGATGGGTGATCGGGCGTCTACGTTCCGGACGTCCACCAGGCGAGCCTCGAACCGGAACCGGTCGAGATCGAAGGAGTCCAAATCAGCTCCGTCCTCTTCCGTGTGGCTCGGGGCGTCGATGTGGGTGCCCGAGTGAGTACCCAGGTGAACCGAACGGACCCGGTAGCCGTCGGAATCGAAGTCCGCGTGAGGTTCGATCCTGACCTCCGGATCGCCCGGATAGACCGGGATTCCGGATGCCAGCGGTTGAGACAGGTCGATTAAGGACATCCTGTTCCGTGACTGCCTCCCTTTCTTGGGTTGCCCGGGTTTCGAACAGAGGTCGTTCGTGAACCGGGGTCAGTAGACATCCAACCGCTATTTTTTCCTTTCTGGGCCCGTTGGACAACAGAGAGACTGTGGAATCAAGTATATTGTTGCGAGTAAAATCGGCCTCCGCACTTCATTTTTGGTCCGCCGGAGGCTGACCGGTGCCAACGGTACGACTTACGACCCTGAAGTGATTTCGCCTTCCGGATAAGGATGCCTGTCCAGCGTCGATTCAGTACTCTTGTACTGGTTGATGGTCCACGATTGGTTTCGGAGCCGGTGAAGTCAAACTCGTTTGGAGACCGTGTTTCCTCACCATTCGAGAGACAATCGACCTGGTACCCCAAGAAGATTTGCCGCACGGGCGTCAATCGATCGTTGAGCCCCGATACTTTCTCGAATTCCCCGGCCATCCGTGGTTCAATGGTGTCTTGTTCCTTCTTTGACAACCCGGAAGGCGGCATATTCACTGGAACCAGCCCGGTGGATCCGCGGCTCAAACGGTGCATTCGATGCCATCTCTGCCCGATCAGGAGGTAATTCGTTGTCGGATACGACGGCCACGTCCCGTGAGAGGAGTGATCTGGACGAACCCGATCCGGAAGCCGAAGGGGGCGATTGGAAACCCATTGCCCTGAGGGCGGCTCGGGCCACCCTGAACTGGAAAACCTACAATCCCGTAACCAATCCCTACCTCTGGTTTGGATTTTTGTGCGGCCTCCCCATACCGATCGTTTTCGTGGGGTTGATTTATTTCGGCTGGCTGGATCTGAGCCCGACCCACGGGGTGTTTCTTTACCTCAGCCTGTGGGGCCTGGTGGTCTTTCAGCCCGTCCTGTTTGCCTTCATTCTCGGGGTGGCCGGGAGGGTGAGCATCAGCCACCGGGAACAGGCCGTCCGGGACGATCTGACCGGCCTTCCCAACCGTCGATTGCTGCTGGAACGTCTCAGGCAGGCCCAGGAGCGGGCCATACGATGGTCAAGCGGTTTTATGGTCACCTACCTGGACGTCGATGACTTTAAGGCCGTCAACGATGCCATGGGCCATCAGGCTGGAAACCAGCTTCTCCGGCGGGTCGCTCGCCGACTGAGCCAGACCGTTCGTGGCCTCGACACCGTCGCCAGAGTTGGGGGGGACGAGTTTGTGCTCGTCAGCGAGGACCTGGCCCGGGAACCGGAGGGACAGGCGGTCATGGAGAGGGTGAGTGAGGCGTTTCAGGAACCGTTCGAAGTCGAGGGTCGTTCGATCTCGATGAACGTCAGCATGGGGGGGAGCTTGCATTCGGTAACTTCCGACAACCGGCCGGAGGACGAATACCTGCATGAACTGATCGATCAGGCGGAATGGGCCATGCGGTCGGCCAAACGGAAGTCGGGGATAAGCTGGGAGACGATCAATCAAGAGCAGGTCCCCTCCTCCTTTGTTGGTAGGTTCCGGGTGGAGAAGGCCATGGAAAACGGTGAATTGACGGTCTTTTATCAACCCATCTGGAGGGTCCCGAACGATAACCTGGCGGGCATGGAAGCGTTGTTGCGCTGGGATCATCCCGAGGAGGGTCTGCTTAAAGCGGGCACCTTCATCGAAGTGTTAAACCGGGGACCGATGACTCGCACCATCCGGACGTTTCTCCAGGATCACCTGAGCCGGGACTTCGAACAGTGGGATCACGAACTGAACGGCCTGCCCGTGGGTTGTTCGATCAACCTGTCGCCGGCCAGCCTGCTGGAAGAGGACCTGGTTGATTCCCTCTGGCTGACCCCCGACAAAGGGCCCGGCATTCAAACCCTTGAGGTCACGGAACAGGGGCTTCTGACCAACATTGAACAGGCGGGAAAACAGCTGGAAAAACTGCGTGATGCCGGGTTTCAGATCGCGCTGGATGACTTCGGGACCGGATACTCGTCCCTGTCCCATCTCCACGAGTGGGACGTTGACTTTATTAAGATCGATCGGTCCTTCGTTACCGACTTACCCGAGGACAAGGGAGCCCGGGACATGGTTCGCAGCATTCTGGGGCTCTGCGAGCGTAAACAGGTCGAGGTGATCGCCGAGGGGGTGGAGGACGACCCCGCTCGACAGTTTCTTAGGAAAGAGGGTTGCCAGTTTTCCCAGGGGTTCAACCTGGGATCCCCGATGCCCGCAGACGAATTCGAGGAGCTGTTAACCGAGCAAAAACCGGCCAGGGAAAACTCGTAATCAGCGGCCCCTGTTCATCCGAGGGGCGCGGTCCACCAGGAAGGAAACCCATCTCCCTCATCCTGAACAACGGACGAAGCCGCGTTGTACCCCGCGGCCATCCAGGAGAGGGCGGGAGGCCAGACCCCGTTCGACAGATACATCCCCTCCCGGGGACCCCGGTAGTCGAACCGTTCCCCCATCCATTGACCGTCCACAAAATCTCCACCGACGGGATTACCGTGAACGGCGGCCGGGTTGGTCCGCCAGTGGTCTCGCGGAGTGGACAGAATAAGTCGGACGATTTGATCCGGGATCTCCCGGTCGATTGACCCCAGCCGGTTCAGCAGCCAGGATTTGAGTTTTTTGCCCCGATCCCCCCAGGCCCCGTCCAGCCACGGTCCGGAACCGAACCGGACCCGGAGACCGACCTGACCGCGGTCGTTGTCGCCGTATATGTTGTTGAATTGCGTTAATTCGAGGTGACCGTAGAAGGTCTTAAGGTCAGCGCTCGTGAGCCAGTCCTTGTACGACGACCAGTCGTCCCAGATCAGGTACACGCGCGGAGCCCGGTTTAGTTCGGGCCGTTCCCACCGCAGGGGACGGTCAAGCACGACATCGGCGGTCATGATGGTCCGTTTGTCGGTGCTCCATGACCGGTCCATGGGCCGATCCATCAGCTCATGGGTGAGGGGAGGTCCGAGGTTGCTCACGATGATGGGAGCCTCGTACTGGCGACCGGCTGCCGTTACGGTCCCGTTGCCGATCGCTTCCACGGGGGTCTCGGTCCGAAGGTCGCCCCCGTACTGTTGGAAGGCATCGACCAGACAGTCCACCAGAGCACCGTTTCCCGAAGGGGAAACGCAGCTTCGCAGCAGGTAGGTCATGAGCCAGGTCAGGGCACCGTGCCGGGATGAAGCCATGTCTCCGAACAATTGAAGGGAGGGCAGGGCGGCCAGCGAGAGCCGGACGGCTTCCGAGTCAAACCGGTTTTCCAGCAGGTCGACGCCGGACCGATTCTTCAGGATTGATGCGTTCATCCGGAGCACCCCCGCCGCCAGTTCGTAGGCACGATCCAGGTCCGGCCGGGGGGTAAAAATAGCGGTTTGAAGCAATTCGTCCGACACGTCGTCCAGGCGCCGGAGCAGTTCCAGGAAGGTCCGGGCATCGGATTCGGAATAGGTCGCCAGGTTGGTCGCGGTCCGCTCCGGGTTGGAGTAGTACGCGATCGTTCGGCCCTGACCGTCCCGGGTGGCAAACAGCCGTTCGGGGGGATGGGTCTCGTAGCCAAACTTCGTTAGCTCCAGGTCCTCAACCGCCGGAGACATACAGGAAAAATTGACCGGCGAGTGATCGAAGAGAACTCCGTGGCGTCGATAGGAGGAGAAGAACTGACCGCACTCGTCCGCCTGTTCGAGGAGACCGACGTTGTAGCCGGCCTTCTGAAGATACGTGGCTGCGGGCAGACCGCCCGACAGGCCGGCTCCAAGTACGAGCACATCGTAGTTCATTGGCCATCGCGTCCCTGGCGGGGGTCCGCAGCCGGACCGAAACCGTTGATCGATGTTTTCAGGTCGGCATTGTCCACATGGAAGGCCCCGCTCGTCAAATCCGCCGTCCCCTTCTACCGATCGGAACCTCGTCCGGTCCCGGTCACCGTTTTTCGGGGTGAGGTCCGACGACACGTTCGGTCAGCCAACCGCCGACTTCGTCACAAGCCCGGGAGGGTTCGGGTGTTCCTGGGAGACACCTAAACACTCCCTCCGATTCTTGTTTCAATTATGGATTCAGGGTTGCCTTTTTTGTGGTCTATGACGGTTCAAGTTGACACCTAACTTTGCCCGTACGATTGATCCTTCAGAACGAATTGAGGAGAGATTTCCCATGAGCGACAATCAGGAGATGACGGAGACGCAGCAGGACGGCCAGACCGCCGATTCTGATGGTTCGTCCGACGAACGGACCTTTCCCGGGGCGGTGGCCGAGGTCCGTGACCGGCGAACGCTCGTGATCAATCGCGGCTCGCGGGACGGTGTCCGAGAGGGCATGAAGGTCTTGGTGTACAAGGAAAGCGAGGAGGAGGTCATCGATCCGGAGACGGAGGACCCCCTGGGTCGGCTGGAAGTTGTGAAGGGAACCGGCAAAGTCACCCATGTCCAGGAAAACATGGCGACCATTGTGTCCGTGACCGAGGATCCGACCCGGCCCTCCGACCCGCGGTCCGGGGGCCGGCAGGCCGGACCCGGACCGGGAGGACGCAATCCGATGCAGGGTGGAGCCAATCCGATGGGCGGCGGAGGAGGCCCCGGTGGAGGCGGCATGTTCTCCGCCATGGCCCAGATGATGGGCGGTCAGGGGGAAGGCAACCCGATGCCGGGCGGGGGACCTGGACCCGGCGGCGAACAGCCCTCGGGAGGTTCGGAGTTCGATCCCTTCGAAAACCCGGAACGAGGAGATTTTGTCCGTCCGCGCGAGCAACGGAGGCGAAGGCCATAACCGGTCCCTGTCCCACCATTCGGACGGGCTTGAGGCCGACCGGTAACGGTCCCTGGGTGAATATCCGGCCCCGTACGGCTTCATCTCACTCCGGTCGGGAGGTCCAATTCCAGTGATGGGGAGTCCGTTGGCGGGAGCTACATCGTCGGGAGAAAAATCGCCTTGAAGCTGGAGGGAAGCTGCTACTGCGGGACCGTTTCGTACGAGCTTGAGT
The DNA here is from genome assembly GCA_964413525.1 of uncultured bacterium. Classification (GTDB taxonomy): domain Bacteria; phylum T1Sed10-126; class T1Sed10-126; order T1Sed10-126; family CAYPTI01; genus CAYPTI01. The sequence continues at coordinate 11,364 of CAYPTI010000021.1, forward strand.
CCCTCACTCCGTACCCTTACATGCTCTGCTACTGTTCGATCTGTCGGAAGACCAACGGCGGCGGGGGATACGCGATCAACATTATGGGACGGGTGGAGTCCCTGGACGTCCGAACCGAGGTGGATTTGGTAACCTACCGCGCGCCGTCCCATCGCACCGAGTCCGGCGGCGAGGGTCTAAGCCAATCCCGCCGCCGGTTCTGTCCGGACTGCGGAACCGGACTCTGGGTTCACAACCCCTCCTACGAGCAGTGGGTGTATCCGTTCGCGTCGACGGTCGACACCGATCTGCCGACCCCTCCCGAGCGCAATCACATCATGCTGGACTACAAGCCGGACTGGGTCCCGGTGCCCGCCTCGCCGGAGGACAACCGGTTCGGCACGTACCCGGATTTGTCCATCCGGGAGTGGCACGAGAAGCACGATTTGCTCGAGGAACCTTCTTGAATTGAGCGATGAACCGGGTGAGGGATTAACTCCGGCCCGGGGGCCGGCCGGCTTCGTTTCGTAACTCCACCTCAAGCCGAACCATCCGGACCGGGACGGGGCCCCGGGTCCGGTCGATTCGCTCGAGAAATTCCTCCACCACCTGGTGGGTTAATTCATCCTTCCGATTCTCCGGTACCTCGTCCAGGTGCGGCAGGGAACTGCGGATCCAGCCGAACAGATCGTCCACGCTTTCGTGAGTGACGTTGAAGGTCAGGATGTCGATCCGGTCGGCCGTCAGGGATGAGCTCCGGACGAGCTCCCGGTAGGTTTCCTCCCCGTGGAAGGTCAGGGGAGAGGAATAGCCCCGAAACCACTGCCTCCACGGGTCCCGCTCGATCACGGTCCGGGTGGCGCCGAGTACGTTCTGGACGTTCCCCTCCGCCCCGAAGTGGAGGAACGTCCGGCCTCCGGGGACAAGGCCCCGGGCGAACCGCTCCAGCAGGGTCGTTTGGTCGGGGATCCAGTGCAGGGCCGCGAAGGACGTGATCCGGTCGAATTCGTCCTCGAAGTCCATCGCGAGCGCGTCCATCCGCCGGAACCGGAGGT
>CAYPTI010000021.1:12497-19666 GCA_964413525.1 uncultured bacterium
TCGAATTCGTCCTCGAAGTCCATCGCGAGCGCGTCCATCCGCCGGAACCGGAGGTTATCCTGCTTCCCGGCCCGTTCTTCGGCCCGATCCAACATGGATCGGGAGGCGTCGATGCCGAGGACCTCACCGGCGGGCAGCCGCTTCGCCAGCAGCTCCGTGACCCGACCGTCCCCGCATCCCACGTCGAGGATGGATTCGTTTCCCTCCAGCTCCAGGCGATCCCTGATGGCTTCACGAGCCAGCTCAAACTGGACGGACGAATTTCGGGCGTACTGTCGTCCGTTCCAGTCCTTGGTTTCTCGAATTGACGTCATATTTACGAATCTTCCTCCTCCTGCCAGTACGATACGTCGGCTGAGGCGGGGAAGAACTTCGTCAGGATCCGTTTCTCGTGGGCGCCCGGCGCCGAGCCGGTAAAGACTCCGATCTTGTCCGAATCCGGGTACACGAGCACGTCCGGATCGTTCATCGTCGAGGTTACCAGGTACCGCAGGGGTTCGTTTGAGTCGTTGATGATCCGGTGGGCGTGATCTTCTCGGCCGGGCAGGGCCACGTAATCACCGGCCCGGAGTCCGGTTTCCTCCTCTCCGAGTCGGAGGCGTCCTTCTCCCTCCAGCACGAAGATCGCCTCCTCGTTGCCGGTGTGGTAGTGGAAGGGCCAGGACCGCTTCCCCGGCGGCAATTCGTACAGGCTGCACCCGAGGTCCTCGCCTCCGGATGTAGCGGAGAGTTGCTTCCGCCGCAGGTGGGTTTCCCCCCGCTCCACGCTGCTCCAGTCCAGCTCGTCGACGTTCACTTTGCCCATCGGAACCACTCCCAATTGAAATGCCTTTTCCGCAACGGTTCGCAGACTCCGTTCTCAAACGGGAAACGTACAGCAGGGCGCTGGTTTGGATAGAATAAATCAGGATCGGGGAATTTTTGATAAGCCAGTCAGGGGCGGAACGGCGGACGCTTCAGCAGGGAAACCATCAGAATCGTTGTATTAGAAGGGCCCGTTCACTACCTAACTTTATTTTGGTCGGCTCAGTTCCTCAGTCGGGAACTCACAAACCGTGTCTTTGCCTGAATTCTTCGCTGCATACAGTGCCTGGTCGGCCTCTTGAAGCAAGGAGTCAGGTTGATTCGTTTCAGCTGCTTTCACATCTGAAATTCCGACGCTTACGGTAACGTTAATCCGGGAATCGTCATACCGGATATCGGTTTCCCTGATCGTCGTACAAATTCGTTCGGCTACCGGTTTGACCTCCGTCCGGTCCGTTTCGGGAAACAAAGCAATAAATTCTTCTCCCCCGTAGCGTCCAACGACATCATATTCTCGGGTGGACTGACGAATCCGTTCCGCGGTCACTTTCAACACTTCGTCGCCGGCCGGATGTCCAAAGGTGTCGTTGACTGATTTGAAGTCATCGAGGTCCAGCATGGCAAGCCCCAGCGGTAATCCGTCCCGATTGGATCGGTTCATTTCAGCCTCGATCAACTCAAACACCGCTCGACGATTCCACAAGTTGGTTAATTTATCGATTCTTGAGCGCCGTTCCGCTTCTTCCAATTTCTCCCGTAACCTCGTTCGTTCAACATCCAGTTCATTCCGTTGAAGTTCAGAATCGGCAATTGAAGCCAGGTCGTGCATAATACGTTTTTGGGTTTCGTCCGGTTTTCTCGGTTCCGGATCGAAAACACACAGTGTGCCGATTCGATGGTTCTTTTCAGAGTGGATGGGATGACCCATGTAAAATCGGATGTTTGGTTCGTCCAGCACGAAGGGATTATCCTCAAACCGATCGTCATCCCGGGCGTCAGGTATGACCATGGTGGACTCGTTCATAATAGCGTGGGTGCAAAAAGATTGCTCTCGGGGTCCCTCGGTTTCTTCGAGGCCGCAGGTCGACTTCCCCCACTGACGGTCAGTATCGACAAGATTGATCGCTGAATAGCTAACTTCCAGAGCATCACAGGCCAGGCGAGTGATTCGATCAAACCGTTCTTCCGCCGGGGTATCGAGGAGATTGAGCTCCTTGAGGCTGGATAGCCGTTCGTCTTCGTTGTCAGGGAGTGGGTAGGATTCCATTCCAACCGTCCTTCCAAACCTACTACCAAAATAGACGGATTCGTCCCAAAAATAAACAAACCCGGCCCATCTCCGGATCGGTGAAACCGCGTGGTTAGCAGTTCGTCGTAGGCGCTCCCGGACAGTAGCTGGGCATCGATTTGCGCTTCGAAAAACTGAATCCCATATGTCAGGTCTGGATTCAGTTTGTGGTTATGATGCCCGAACATGGTTAATTAGCATCCTTGCAGTCATCGGTGAAATATTGGAGAATTTTTTCAATGTGATCAGATGGTGCCCCCGTGCAGAACTTGCTGGATAAAGGAGTGGTTTAATGACGGATCTGGGCGATGAGTACCGGAAGAATTTTCAGGAGAACCTGAAATCCTTCCGGCTGAACCGGGGACTCACCCAGGCGGAACTGTCCATTGAGGCCAATTACGATGCGACGTATGTCGGGAAGTTGGAACGGGGTGCCTCGTCCCCTTCCTTTGAGACCATCATCCGGTTGGGCAACGCCCTGGACCTGAATCCCCTTAAGTTGCTTCGTCCGTCCCGGGCTCACCTCGACATTCGGGAGGACATCCGGGACATGGAGCTGGAAGAACTTCCGTACAACCCGCTTGATATTCAAATTTTCGACAGTTTGCCCTATGCCATGGGAATCATTACGGACGAAGGAACGCCCGTATACATTAACGATACGTTTGTCCGGTTGACGGGCATCGAACGGGACGAAATCAAGGAACGGAAATTGTGGGAACTTTCCTGCTGGGAGTTCGTGAAGTTTCGTCCGGAGGAAATGATCGAGACCATCAAACGGGTATATTTCGAAACTCACAAGGTCCATTATGAATTGAAAAGTAACGGTGAGAATCCGTCGAAAATCGATTTGTTCTTCTACCCGACCCCGGTGGATTACGAACCGGAGGACCGGATGATGTGGATTTTTGAAATCCGGCGTTCCAACCACGCTGACGTTGAGTTTCCGCTAACCATTGAGGCCATGTGCAAGGCGAACCCTTAGATCCTCCCGGGCTTGACTCATGGTTTTCGAGCTCCGATTGATTGGAACGGATTCGGTCAGCTCAAGAGGCACTAAAATCCCCGTGAAGGTGGGGGATTAAGAAGCCGTTTTCTGGTAAGGTTGCCCTGGACGATCCAATTGTTCTCAGGTTCCATAGAACGCCTTCGCCAGCTTGCTATCCCGCTTGTCGAGTTCGTCTCCCCACTGCAGACCTTTCTCCTCGTCAGGCGGGCTTAGCCCCTCCGTCCGGGCCTGACTGGTAATGTGCCCTCTCGACCAGCCATAGGGGTTCACAATTCCTGGCCGGATTGACAATTCACATCAACCCTGGAATTTTTCCGGAACATTCCGACCGGGCTTGTCCCGGTTGGGTTCGCCCGGGCGAATGACGAACAGTTCGTATTGTCGGCCCTGTTTGTCGGCGTGAAAAAAAGCTTCGTCACACTGCCCGGGCCGGCGGTCATCCAGCAATTCCTGAATCCAACCGGGGTTGTATATGTCGGTCACCACCATCGTCTGGCCGGGTTCAAGGTCATCAAAAGTGTTCAGGATGATGGAGTCCAGGTTGGAACACTGTCGGAGTGAAGTCAGCTCCAACCGCCTGGTTACCGGGTAAGTTCGTAGTTCGATTTTAAGTGATGTGGCTGAGGTAAGGGCAACCATCGAAGTCACCTCCCTGTTAGCAAGGGGGGACGGGAACACGGGGTTATCCGACCGGGAGTTGAAGACCCTACCGGCTCCGTGTAGTTGGGAAATCCCGGACAGACTCACCGGAGCGCCCGCATTCAGTTCTGTAATCTGTCTAAGACGATAAGAGGTAGGAAAGGAATTAGGTAAAGAAGAATACTCTGAGACTGACAGTCTTGTCCGGGGTGAGTCATCCAGCGACCGGAACGGTAGTCCTGCCCTCGGAGTTCGTCGTTTCGCCCGGATTGCCCTCCACTACTTGGTTGCAAATTCAACGGATGATGCGTACTTAGGAATTCGGTGTGGTTTCAACCAGATACGTTCCGATTATTAATTCCCCGCAGTACTTTTGAGATACCATTGTTCTTTTGCCCCAGAACCGAAAAACAGCCTAGCATATTGGTGAGATCAGCAGACAGACGATCCTGAAGGAAGAACGGACCGGACGATTCAACGGCGAACTGGAACCTGAGGAAGGAATTCGAGAGGCGGCAGGAAAAAAGAACTCTACCTCCGGTTCAAGGGATGGGAGTGGACAACCGTGAATTGGTCCGCCAATATCATTTCAATCCTGGTGATTGTCGGGCCGGTGGTACTCATGAGTTCCTGCCAGGGAAACCCTCCGGAAGCGACGTCCTCGACCGTCTCGACCGTAGCAACGCCATCCTCATCCGAGGCCCTGACCGCGGAGGAACTGGGGGACGTCGGCGCGAAAATCTGGCTTGAACCCGAGAACATCGATGACATCCTGGCCGCCCACGACCTGACTCCGATGGAATTTGGTCAGGCCTTAAACGGCGTTTCGTCGAACAGCGACGTTGCTCGCCAATACGAGCAATCATTCCAATTGACCCGGCAACGGGTACGTCAGATTGACGGCAGGACCCTGAAGAAACAACCCTACCTTCCCGACGTGACGACCGGGAAATTTTCATCAGGGATCGGGTTGACGGGGAATCGTCAACCCAGGACCCGGGAACGACGATTCCTTTCTGATGGAATGATGGCCGGTCAAACCCGTCTGTTTTCGACCGACGAAACAGCAGACGGCCGAGGGCAAACGACCCTCAACCTTTCGGTTGAGGGGCCTGTCCCACGGTTTTAGCACGATAAGCCCCATCCAATCGGTATGAGAAAGGAGGGATCGGGATGAACTGGAACATGGTGATTTCGGTGCTGGTGGTCGTAATCCTGGTAATTCTGATTATCCAGATCATTTAGAGGATCCCGGATGGTTGGAGGACCCGAACCTCCCCGGTCTGGTATTGTAATCGGGTGAGACCATAAGGTTCTCTGTATCCGTCAATCATTTCGAACACTGTGGTTTCCCGTGCAAACCAAATTCACTCCACGAAACCATACCGACGTTGAGTGTCCGTTATCCATAGAGTCCATTCGTAAGGGGCATTCCTGGCTCGGTTTTCCTCCTCCCAATTCCCGGTTACCAGCGAGAATATTTCAGCCTTTGGCATCTCGCCCCCGCGGCGAATCCGGGAACCGAACGAAGTCCCAACCGAAGAAGTCAACCGGCCACAGTGCGGATACGGAGACCGAACGACGGATTCAACGACTGCTACGACCGGTCGGAATTAAAAGACCTTCAGTATTCTGAAAATACTATTGTTCTTTTGTCCTCTGACCCGAAACAACCTAGATTTATATAAGCTGAAGAGAAATCGAAATAAAGAACGATCTGAATTGAGTACAACGAATGCTGGATGAATTTAGCTGGATTAACTTTCTTGGGAGGTCTTCATGATGTTTTCTTTTCAAGCCACGACCGGTCGCACCGCAGGACGTGTCCCCTGGATTCGGATGCTGTCCCTCGCTCTCGTCCTCGGGTTTGGCGCCTTCATCGTCGGTTGTTCTACCATGGCCGACGTTCGGGCTGAGGAGGAATCGGAACCGTTCGAGGAGCCGATCGTGCTCTCGGCGGATGTGCTGTTTGATTTTGACAGCTCCGAACTCCGGAGTGAAGGCATTGCTGAGCTGGACCGGATAGCGGACCTGATGCACGAGCACCCCGACACTCGAATCCGGATTGAAGGCCATACGGATAGTGACGGCCCGGAGTCCTATAATGAGGATCTTTCCGAGCGCCGCGCTCAGGCCGTGGCCGATTACCTTGCCAACAACCGGAACATTTCGCACGACCGGATGACCGTTGAGGGCAAGGGCGAACTTGAGCCCATTGCCACGAACGAGACATCGGAAGGCCGGCAGAAGAACCGCCGGGTTGAAATTCACGGCGTTGACTAAGCGGTAACCGTTCCCTCCTTGCTCCACAGTCGTACGATCCAGGGGGTCGTACGAGAACCGGGAACCTCTACCGGGCCTGCAAACCAGGCCCGGTGGAGGTCTCGTTCGTACCCGAAGCCAGATCCTCAGTACTGAATTCCGTCTTTGATCCAGTATTCAGAAATTGGAGGTATGGGGGAATACATGGATCATGAAGCATCGGGGAGTGTTGAAAAGCGCGGGGTCTACAGGATGTCGGGCCTAGGCGAAAATCTTAAACGAAAGTTCTTTTACCTGCGCGTTGTTTCGAGCCGTGTTCATGAGGTCATCCGGTGTGTTTCCGTCCACGGGGAATTCAGCAATTCCCGCCTGAGCGAGAAGCCGTGTCGACTCTTCGAGGGGGGGGACGGATTGTTGAAACAACGGTAGAGTTTGATCCTGAGTTTGCTGATTCGTTCCCGGTGATTCTCGGGATTCTTGAAACTGTTGTTGAATTCTTTCCAGTAGAGCAACGGTCTGGTTGCTGTTTGTGTTGGAGAGCATGAACCCCAATTCGTTTGAATCGAGCAGGGTCATGCGGTCGGAATTCCGCAGGCACTGTCCGAGGTTTAGAATCAGCTGAGAAAAGTTCTGTCCCGGCAACAAACTCTCCTTATCGGGCAGGTGTTGCCCCTCCCGGTTCAACAACAGGACCCCCAGCGTGAAGGTCGTTTCATCGTGCCCGGCTTCGCGCAGGTTTTGATGCAACCGTTCGAGAAATGCGTCTCGGTCGGAAAGCTCAAAGGGTGAATCGGGATCGGGGGACAGAGCGGAATTTCCGTTCCCGTTGTTCCCGTTCTGTGTCCGGTTTTGTAATGGGTTGGGGTAGGCGACCGAAATCAGGAACAGGTTTGACTGGACATGAAGTTTTGAGGCAACAAACGTCACCGGTAACGATGATCCGGAGAGCGGACTCCCGGGTACCTCGCAGGTCGTATAGTCCCCGAGATCTAACGATTCCCAGAAGTCCTCGTAATCCCGGTCCTGAAACCGGGGATCTACGTCCTGGATCATCGTTCCGACCAGGTCACCGTTAATTTTTTTGGTGAGATAATTGAACGTCAGGTTGGAATGCAGGATGGTTCCGTCCCGGCTGGAGATACAGAGGCCGATGTCCAGTTGATCGAA
>CAYPTI010000022.1:0-19260 GCA_964413525.1 uncultured bacterium
TCCGGACCCCCGGCGTAGTTAATGTTGAATTCGTTGGGGAACTCGTACCCCACGATGTCCATGAACGTCTCCATGCTGTGGGACTCGTTGAATCCCTGGGGGAAGGAACTCCCCATGGAGAGAGAAGTCTGAGCGTTCGCGGCCGGGGCAACCAACGTCACAGTAACTATAAACAAGAACCCCGCGCATAACGCGCCGAGCTTGGAAAGATGATCACGAATCACGACAACCACATCCTTACGAAAAGGTAGGAGATGAAATGATTTTCAAGGAACATTCAGCTGATCGGTCCCGTTCATTCTCGCCGGGAAAGCGATCCGTATTTTTAACATGGGAAGGGGGAATGTCAAGAATGGGCGGACCTTACATGTAATTTGGCAGCCAGGTAATGATCGAGGGGAACCCGATCAACAACCCCATTGCGATCAGGTCACAGACGATGAAGGGAAGGGCGGCCAGCCAGATGTCGCCGATCGTGATGTCATCCGGGACCACGCTCTTCATCACGAAATTCAGCAACCCGAACGGAGGACTCGTCAGACCAATTTCCAGGCTGAGCAGGAAGATGATCCCAAACCAGATCGGATCCATGCCCAGCGCGTTGACGATCGGCATCACCATGGGCGATACCAGCATGATGATGGCCGACTGATCCATAAACGCTCCCAGAAACAGCACAACGAGCTGGATCAACAGCAGAACCATCACCATGGATAAATCCAGTCCGACCACCACCTGGACCAGCCCCCGGCTCGCCCCGGTGATGGCCAGAAGCTGACTGAACCCGATGGACCCCGCGATAATCAACAGAACCATGCCCGTGATCCGGAGGGTTTCGAACAGGGCCCGCCGGAGCACCTCGTAGGAAAAGGCCCCGTAGTAGACAATCAACAGAAGCGTCGCCACGGCGCCGAGGGCGGCCGATTCCGTCGGGGTGGCAATCCCGAGAAAAATGAACCCGATGACGACGAACACCACGCCCCCCATGGGCAAAATGTCCCTCAGGAACGCTATGATCTTGGTGCTCAGAGGAGTCGAGGGGACCTCCGTGTCCACGTCGTGTTCCGGCCTCATCACGGCCAGCCCCACGATGTATATCCCGTACAGAACGGCCATCAGCAGCCCCGGAAGGATCCCCCCGATCAGGAGTTCTCCGATGTTGATCTCCGCCACGCTCCCCAGCAGTACAGCCAGGGCACTTGGGGGAATGATCATCGCCAGACCGCCAATCGCCACGATGGGTCCAACGGTGATGGTCTTCGAATACCCTTTTTCCCTCATTTCGGGCACGAGCACGGCCCCCAGCATGGCCGAATTCGCCATGGTGGAACCGGACAGGGTTGAAAACAGGGTTCCCCCCATGCCGGCCAGGAGGGGCTCCCGGGCCGGCACCTTCCCCATGAACAACCGGAGGGTCTTCATGGATTGCTGGGCAATCCCGGAATGGAAGAACAGTTCCCCCATAAAGATAAAGAACGGGATCGGGGCCAGGGTAAACGTGGCCAGGGAACGAAACATCTGACGCTGAAGCATGTTCGGACCGGTTGACACGCCGATGTACAACATGGCCGCGATCACGTTCACGACCATGAACGCAAAGGCCACCGGCATGCCCAGGGCGAGCAGGAACATTAACCCCGCCAGGAAGAGGATCAGGAAAAGCCACCATTCCATGCTTACGAACCCCTGTCCCCGGATCGGGGGCTGACCGTCATGAGAACAACGTCCGGGTGAGAAAGCTATCCCGGGGACCCCGGATAAGGATCAGGACGTACTCGATGCTCAACATGGCAAACCCCACCGGGATCACGGCCGTGACGGCCCAGTACGGGAGAACCAGGCGTTTGATCAACAGACGGCCGGTCTCGTACGCCCCGTAGGATGCCATTCCGCTGTAGTACGTCAGGACCACACAGATGGTCAGTCCGAGGAGATTGCTGACCCACCAGAAAATTTTCCGGGGAGTCCGGGGTAACAGCATAATCAACACGTCGACTTTTACATGGCCGTCAATCCGGAGAATCCAGGCCGCGCCAAGAAACGTCAACCAGACCAGACTGTACTCGACCAGCTCGATCGTGCCGGCGATTGAACCCCCCAGGAACCGCCGAGAAATGACGTTGGCCGATATAAGCAGGGTAATGGCGAGAATGATCAGCGTGCCGGCGAAGGCAGTTACGTAGGAAAACTCCTCAAAAAACCCCCCGATCCCTCGGACTCCCCACACGTCGGGGAGATCCGGGACATCCTGTCCCGGATCCTCGTACTCGTACCCTTCCCCTTGGTCCGGGGAGCCCTCCCCCGGTCGAGGACCAGTTTCTCCTCCGTTTGAGGGTTGCTGACTCATGTTCGTCGGTTCCTCCAGCTCAAGATGGGCAACTCAGGAAGGATCCGGAGACCGTTCCAGAAACCGGCCCGTCGGCTGATCCGTAACCGGCTCCCGGTCGCGAATGACCACGGTTCCGTCCTTGATGGTGGTCACGGGCCAGCCGGTCAGCGTTTCTCCGTCCCAGGGGGAAAAATCTCCGATGGAAAGGCTTTCGCTTCCGTCGACCTCCCGTTCAAGCGACAGATCCACCAGACACAGGTCGGCGTCGGTGCCGGGAAGCAGAGATCCCTTCCGGGGATAGAGGCCGAAGATTCGCGCGGGGCTCCGGGTCAGCGCGTCCACCAGCCGTTCCAGAGGGACGTTTCTCCGGTGGACCCCGTAATGAAGCAAAACGGAAAGCAGGTACTCAATTTTCTGGTAGCTGGGCATAACCTCCCACATGTTTCCGGAATGGAGGTTTTTCTCCTCCCGGGTCAGGGTCACGTGGTCGGTGCTTAACACGTCAACTTTCCCCCGCTGGAATCCTTCCCACAAGGCGTCTACACTCTCCCGGGAGCGCAGGGGAGGAACCTGTTTCAGGACCGCTCCCCGGGAGGACGAATCCTCCAGCGAAAGAAAATCACACAGGGTCTCCACGTAGGTCTGCGGGTGCTTCCGTTTCACCGCCCGGGCCGCCTCCAGTCCTCGCTTTGAAGTAACGTGAACGAAATAGATAGGCACGCCCGCCTCGCGGGCGATCTCACCGGCCCGATGAATGGCCTCGGCTTCTCCGAATCCCGGCCGGGTTTCCTCCCACTGGGCGAGCGACAGATCGTTCGGGTGTTCCCCGGCGATTCGCTCCTTCTCGGAGTCGTTGATGGTCTGGTTCTCACAGTGGACCAGCATCCGGGCCCCGTCCCCGAGCTTCCGGATCCGGCGCGCCGCCTCCAGCAGGAATCCGTCCGGGACGTTGCCGAAAAACCCCTCGATCCCGGCCGTGTAAAGTTTGAAGGACGTGATCCCGAACACCCGGGCCACGCGTTCGATCTGATCCAGGTGCTGCTCCTCCGAAACCACGAGGTGAGGAAAGAAATCCGTCCACCCGTGGTTGGGGACAAGCCTTGACCATTCCTCCGCGGTCTCCAGCAGGGAGTCCCCTTCCTCGCTCCAGCACATTGACCCGACCGTGGTCACCCCGCCCCGGAGGGCCGAATGGGTTTCGTGCTGAAGCTCCTCCTCCTTGGAGTGGAACACGTCGAGGTGAACGTGGGAATCGATCAGCCCGGGCAGCACGTGAAGCCCGGTGGCGTCGATGGTTTCTCGGGCGTCCCGCTCGTCTCCGCTGTCCAGGGAGAGGATTTTTCCGTCTCGGATCGCGACGTCGGCCTGTACCGTCCCGTCCCCCGGAATGACGACCGTGCCGTTCTTAATCAGTAAGTCGGCTGACTTCCCCGGAACTCCGGAGGTCCCGGCGGGCGATGCGTTCATATCGGATCACCTTCACAAACAATGAGCTTATGGTTCCTGTTGCCGGAGATTTTCAATCCATCCACACGGAAGGCGTTACGGGCAACCGGTGGAACGAAGAACATTCTGGGGACGGACTCCGTTACATTTCAACGACGGCTTCGGTACCTTCCCCGCTCACGCCCAGATAACCACCGTCCACGGGAAGCTCCGACCCGGTGATGAAGGAGGCCTGTTCGGAACAGAGGAACGCCACCGCCTGGGCGACTTCCTCCGGTTCCCCACAGCGACCCAGCATATGAAATTTCCCCCATTCCTCGTTGTGGGACTCCTTGTCTCCGTCCGCCAGCATATTCAGGGGGTCGGACCAGGTCCAGCCGGGGGCCACGCAGTTGACACGGATCCCGTCGTCGGCCAGTTCGAGGGCCGCCGACCGGGTCACTTGAACGTTGGCGGCCTTGGTCGCGTTGTAGACCCAGCGACCTTCCTGGGCCCGGTGTCCGGAGATGCTCGACATGAAGACAACCGAACCGCCGCCCCGTTTCCTCATGATCGGCCGGCATGCCTTCATGATGAGTATTCCCCCGACGGTGTTCACCGAGAACCCGTTCAGCCAGGTCTCCTGGTCGGCGTCGAACCCGCCGTCCTCGTAGGTAACCGCGTTGTTAACGAGGTAGTCGACCCCACCGAACCGGTCGACCGTCTCGTCCACGACGGTCTGACAGTCGTCCGGGTCGGATACGTCCGTCGGGACAAACTCCACGTCCTCACCGAGTTCCTCGGCGGTCTGGCTGCCGGCTTCCTCATCGATGTCAGCAATCGTGACCCGACAACCAAGGTCGGAAAAATGTTCCGCGATGACCGCTCCGATGCTCCGGGCGGCGCCGGTAATGATCGCAACGTTACCGTCCAGTGATTCCATGAACGTCGCCTCCATTCTCCCGAGGAAAATTGTCGATCCACATGAATTCGACCGCAAACCCTCAACCACAGGTTCCGTCAACCGGAATCGTCCTCCACATTAACCAACGGCGGAGAATTTTGTCAATTCAAATCAATTCCATCCGGTGCGGTTGGTCGCCGAAAGACCCCGCTGCTTGCCCGGCCCCGTCGACTGGTTCAACCGACGCCGTACGTCGTCCGGCCCCGGGGAAACGGTTTTCCACCATCCCGTCGAACCCCCCCTTAACCCCATAATGCCGACGAATAATGATGCCCCTCCGGTAGAACTTGCAAGGAAATCTCGCATGACCTAAACTGGATTTTGCCTTCCTTTCCGTGGCTGCGCAGATTGACGTACCGGGATGGAAGCAGTCAAAGACGTATTCGGACGGTTGAGATTGGTTCATTGATTTGTTCTTACCCAATCAATTGCGAGGGAGCTGGTGTCAATGGGAAACATCGGGATCATCGGTGCGGGACAGTCGGGGTTGTTGCTTGCGAAGGGGCTGCATAAGGCGGGACACAAGGTGACGCTGTACAGTTCGGAACGACCGGAGGAGCGCTACTGCGGCCGGATCTCGTCCACCCAGGCGATGACTCCTCTCGCCCGGGACGTCGAACGAGAACTCAACATGAACTTCTGGGAAAGCGAGTTGCCCCCCATCGAGGGATTCCGGTTCCGGCTCCGAACCCCGGACGGAAACTTTTTTGAATTTGAAGGAGATCTCGACCGCCCCGCGGAGTCCGTCGACCAGCGCGTTAAGTTCGCCAACTGGATGATGCATTTTAAAGCCATCGGAGGAAACCTGGTCTACAAGGAAGTGCAGGAGGAGGATCTCCCCGACCTTGAGGACGAACATGACTTCATCGTTATCTCGACCGGGAAGGGATTTTTAAACGATATTTTTGAACGAAACGAGGAACGCTCCCCCTACGATGAACCGATGCGCGAGATTGGCCTGATGCAGTTTCGAGGAGCCGATCCGTCGCCGGGAATGATTGACGGCAACCGGGTCTGCTTCACCATCCTGGCCGGGCTTGGGGAATGTTTTCCGATGCCCGTGCTGACCACCACCAAGGAGGGTCCGGCCTGGACCTACGTCCACGAAGCCATCCCGGGCTCGGAGATGGATGTTTTTGACGACCTGGACTGGGTCAACAACCCCGATGAAATGAAGAACCGCATCAAGGATTTCTGGGAGGATTTCTGTCCGTTCTTCGCCGAGGCGGTCGAGGAGGACGAATTTCGACTGACCGACGCCAACGCCACCCTCCAGGGGAAGTTCGCCCCGGGCGTCAAGCATCCCACCACCACCCTCCCCAACGGCACCACCGCCATGGCCCTCGGGGACGCGGCCATCACCAACGACCCGGTCACCGGCCAGGGCTCCAACAACGCCACCCGACATGCCTGGGTCGCGTTTGACATGATGAAGGACCACAACGGCCCCTGGGACGAGGACTTCGGGCAGGCCATCTTCGACCGTCACTGGGAGGAATACGGCAAGGACGTCACCCGCTGGACCAACCTCTTGCTTGGCAAGCCCCCCGAACACGTGGTTAAACTGTTCGCCGTGGAGAGCCCCGCCATCGGGGACGAAATCGCCAAGGGCTGGAAGGACGCACCGTACTTCGATCCGTGGCTTTACGAGGCGGAGGAAGCCGAAAAGCTGATCAAGGAAAAGACTTCCGCGTAACCCCGTAACGTCATTCCTCTGTGAGGAACCCATCCATGAACACCGAGTCTGCCGATTCACCCCCCCGGGACCAGTTTTTTTCCGCCATGGGACACGTGGCCGAGCCCGTTTGGGTGGTCACCACGTACGATCACAACGACGACCCCACCGGGTTCACGGCCACCTCCGTAACCTCTCTCTCAGCCGATCCCCCGTCCCTGGTCACCTGCATCAACCGGGACAACGAGGGAACCCCGGCCTATTCCATCGACACCGAGACGGCCGCTCACGTCCTGACCTCCGGTCAGGAGCACATTGGCAACCGGTTTGCGGGCATGGAGGACGTCTCCGGAAAGGAAAAATTCGCCGGCGACGTCCAGTGGCATCGCGAGGAGGGCTTCCCGGTGATCGAGGACGTGTGCCTGAGGATGACCGGTGTGATCGACCAGATCTACGACGGATACACCCACAACATCACGGTGATTAAAGTCACCGACATCATGACGTCCGACCGCCCTCCCCTCCTGTACTGGAACGGGGAGTACGTCAACCTCTGACCCCCGGACCCGGTTCGGACCGCTCCGGGCAATCGGTGATTTTGTCCCGATTGGTGTGTGCATCCAGACTCCACTCGGGGTTGATGTCGCCGGCCCACAACCAACCGCCGGTCATCAATCATCCCGACCGACCTGAATAAACGCGACGGACGGGGTCCGATCGGGACCCCGTCCATCGGGACTAGATGTGTTCCTCCTCCAGCACCCAGCCGAGGGCACGGCGGTAGAACGTAAACATCCGCTGAACCTCACGGTGGTTCATCGCCTCGTCCTCAAGCTGTTCCTTGAGGAATTCATACTGTTCCCGGATCTCCTGTTCGGACCTCATCGGGTTGTCCCACCTTCACAGGGCGTGAATCGCCGCTTCCGTCTCTTTCGTCCGGTCCACGTCAACATCATTTTCTTTACAACCCCATGTGGTGAGTTTAGCATGGGAATCGAATGCTTTGCATCAAAGCGGAATTCAACGAGCAGCCTGAGCGACTCGATTTTGTGCCGCTCATGAAGATTATGAACCGAACATTCCATCACACTCATTCACAAATCAATCTGGAAAGGAGCATTCGGAATGGACGTTGGACGACTGGCCCTGAGCGAAATTTCTACTCAGCAATGGAGTCTCCAGCAGGATCTGGACGCCTGTGAGGAGCGCGGGATCAAGGCCATCGGCGTGTGGAATTTTAAGCTGGAGGAACTGGACAACGAGGACGTTCGAGCCGAACTGGAAAACCGGTCCTTTGAAACCACCAATTTTTGCTTCACCGGACTGTTCACCAAGGAGACGGAGGAAGGCCGCCAGGAGGCCATCGACGAGGTAAAAGCAACCCTCGACTGGGCCTCGGAACTGGGCGTGGACACGGTGTTGACGGTCGTGGGGGGAGTGAACGGATTCCACCCGGCCGAGGCCCGAACCATCGTCCGGCAGGGGCTGGAAGCGGTCCTTCCGCGGGCGGAGGAACTCGGCATCAAGCTGGCTGTGGAACCCTTCCATCCGATGTACGCCCACGAATGGTCAATCGTGACCTCGCTCGACGAAGGGATCGAGCTGGTGGAGGAATTCGACAGCCCGGCCCTCGGCCTCATGATTGACACCTACCATTTTTGGTGGGACCGGACCTGGGAAATCCAGCTGGAACGGGCCGGTAAGGACAACATCTTCGGCGTCCAGATCTCGGACTGGAGGACCCCCACTCGCTCGTTCGAAGACCGGACCATTCCCGGTCGGGGAGCCGTCCCGTTCGAGGACATCATCGGCAAACTCGAAGCCCTCGGGTACGAGGGTCACTACGGACTGGAAATTTTCTCGGAGGAAATCTGGGAGGAACCCGACCGCTACCCGGATATGCTGGACGAGACCGTCGAGTGGTTCTCATCGATCTGAACCGAACCCAGTCCAGGATCATCATTACCTTCCACGAGAGGTGAAACCATGAGTTCGGACGCGGACGCAATTATCATCGGAGCCGGTCACAACGGACTTTCCTGCGGGATCATGCTGGCCCGGAAGGGCTGGGACGTCCTGGTGCTTGAAAAAAACGACCAGCCGGGTGGAGCCTGCAAAACCGCCGAGATCACGGAACCGGGGTTCAAGCACGACCTGTACGCCACCAACATCGGCCTGTTTCTCGACTCCCCGGTGTACGAGGAAGTCGGCGACGAGATGCACGAACACGGGTTCGACATTGCCCTGTCCGACCATCCGTTCGGCAGCGTCTACCCCGACGGAGACGGCATTTCCGTCTACACGGATCCCGAGAAAAACCGTTCCTCGTTCGAACGGTACTCGGAGGCGGACGCCGATGCCTGGGAGGAGATGGTCGAATACTTCAACGAGGTAGCCCCTCACCTGTTCCCGGTGCTCCAGATGCCCGTCCCCTCCATGAAAGCCGGCAAACACGTCTACAGCACGGTTCGGGAGTACGGGTTCGACAACACCATGGAACTGCTTTCCATGCTCCTCAAAACCCCCCGGCAGTTCACGGACGACTGGTTTGAACACGAAAAAGTGAAATCCCTGCTCATTCCCTGGGGGTTCCACCTCGACTACGGTCCCGACGTTTCGGGAGGAGCGATGTTCCCGTTCCTGGAGTCCGTCGCCAACCACCTGAACGGCATGCCGATGGCCGCCGGGGGGGCCCAGAACCTCATCGACGGCCTCGTCCATGTCCTTGAAGCGGAAGGGGGAACGCTCAGCCTCAACGAACCGGTCTCCGAAGTCACGGTTCGGGACGGTGAGGCCGTGGGGGTCAAAACGGCCGAGGGACACGAATACACCGCCGATCAGGCCGTTATCGGAAACGTCAACCCCACGGTCCTCTACGAAGGACTTGTCGATTCGGAGCACCTGAGTGACTCGTTCATGAAGAAGGTCCGCAACTACCGCTACGGACCCGGCACCGTCATGATGCATTTTGCTCTGAACGACACGATCGACTGGAAGGCGGGCGAGGAATTTACCACTTCGAATTACGTCCACATCGCCCCTTACGTGGACGACGTGGCCCGAACCTACCAGCAGGTGATGGCGGGCTTAATTCCCGACAGCCCCCTGCTGGTCGCCGGTCAGCCCACGGTGGCCGACCCGAGCCGGGCCCCGGAGGGAAAACACATCCTCTGGCTTCAGGTCCGGGCGGTTCCCCCGGAGATCGAGGGGGACGCCGCGGGCGAAATCGATGCCACCACGTGGGACGAAGCCATCGGGCCCTTCGAGGAACGGGTCCTCGACAAGCTCGAGACCTACGCCCCGGGCATTCGGGAGAACATCATCGACTACACCACGCTCAGCCCGGCCGACCTGGAATCGGACAACCCCAACCTCATCGGGGGAGACAGCGTGGCGGGGAGCCATCACCTGGATCAGCACTGGGTCTTCCGGCCCTTCCCGAGCTGGTCCAGCTACTCCACGCCCGTGGACCAGCTGTACATGTGCGGTGCGTCCACCTGGCCGGGGGGCGGGCTGAACGCAACCTCCGGGTACCTCGCCGCCCAGGAACTGACCACCGGCCGAATGTCCGGTCTCTGGGACATCATCAGCGGCTAACCAGCTTCACGTACTCCACGAGAAGGGTGGTCGATCGAACATGTCCAAACGAGCCGTCAATCCGTGGTCGTGGCAGGATCAGTTTGGGTTTTCCCAGGCCTGGAGGGTCGATAACCCCGGAGCCGTCATTGAGGTCTCGGGTCAGACCCCCACCACGCCGGAGGGGGAGGTGGCTCACGAAAATGACTTCGTGGCCCAGGCCCGGCTCACGTTCGAAAACCTGGAAACCGTTCTCCAGGAGGCCGGGGCCTCCCTGGACGACGTCATTAAACTGGGAGCCTACATCACCGATCGGGATCAGGTGATCAGCTACAGTCAGGTTCAGGGGGAGTTTTTCCCGGACCAAAACCCCGCCCAGTCCCTCCTCATCGTTAAGGACCTGGCGCTGCCGGGGCTGTTGCTGGAGGTCGAGGCCACGGCGGTTCTCACCGAATAAGGGGGTTCATACCGCCGGAGTCGGGGTCCTTCGGGGGGTGAGTTAGATCGGAACCTGGCGGATCGCCAGGGCGATTCCGTTCCCGCCGCCCATGCAGATGGAAGCGATCCCGCGCTCACCGCCGGACCGTCGAAGTTGATGCATCAGGCTGATTACAATCCGGTTACCGCTCATCCCGATGGGATGGCCGAGGGCAACCGCGCCTCCCCATCGATTGATCCGTTCCGGGTCCACGCCGAGTCGCCGGCAGTTGGCGAGAACCTGGGTGGAGAAGGCTTCGTTGAATTCAATCCGGTCGACCTGGGAATCCTCCCACCCCAGTTCCTGCATCAGGACCTCGTAGGCTTCGGCCGGGCGCTCAAACAGCTCCCCGGGCGGACCCCCCACGACGGAATACCCCTCGATCCGGAAGACGGTCTCCGGTGCTTCTCGCAACCGCAGGGATTCCCGGTCCCCGACGATCACGGCGGACGCCCCATCGTTTAAGCCGGGTGCGTTGCCGGCGGTGACGATCCCGTCCTCGCTGAACGCGGGCGACAACTTCCCCAGCTGATCCAGGGTGGTCTCGGGTCGGACCGGTTCGTCGTATTCCAGCTCCACGCCGTCGAGATCCACCCTGTACTCGTCAAACCAGCCCTCGTCCGTCGCCCGGACGGCCCGCTGCTGGCTTGAAAGGGCGAACGCATCGACCTCCTCCCGGGTCAAATTGTAGGATTCAGCGATCCGTTCGGCCGGAAACCCCATGTGTTCGTGTTCGATCGAGCACCACAATCCGTCGTGCACGGCGGAGTCCTGGCACGACGCGTCCCCCATCTTCACGCCGGTACGCATATCCGGAAGCATATGAGGGGCGTTGCTCATCGATTCCGCTCCGCCGGCCACCGCCAGCGTAAGGGCCCCCGAAAGGATCCCCTGAACGGCCAGAAGAACGGACTTGATTCCGCTGCCGCAGACCTTGTTGACGGCCACCGCCGGGATGGTGTCCGGCCAGCCGGCTCCGAGCAGAGCCTGGCGCGCCGGGGCCTGTCCCTGACCACCCTGCAGAACGCTTCCCAGGATCAATTCCTGGACGTCCTCCGGGTCGACGAATTGTTCCAGTCCCTTCAAACAGGCGCTGGCCAGCTCGGTTGCTTCGTAGTCGGACAGCGCTCCGGACAGAGTCCCCGTTGGTGTGCGGCGCCCGTCCACCAGCAGAATGTTTCGATTTTCAGGCGGTTGATGGACAATCATGATCGGTCAATCACTCCCGGTGAGGTTGAAACCTGATTGGATTGCTTCGGGTGTTGGCCTCCCGGCCGGAGAAACCGACCCGACCGGAAACGAACCGTACATTGTACCGGGGGGTGGTTCGGAACGAAACGAACCCGCCGCCTACGCCTGGAAACGGTCCAGCCGATCCCGTTTAAAGGCCGTCAGTTCCCCGGCGATGCTGACCGCCATCTCCTCCGGCGTCCGGGCCCCCAGATCCAGTCCGACCGGGGTGTGGAGGTTCGCCTGCTCCCATTGTTCGTCGGAACAGTCGACCCGCTCCTTGATCTCACCGGCTCGCCAGGTCGGGGCCAGAAGCCCGATGTACTGGGCGGGGGAATCAAGAACATAGCCAAGGGCCGCGCAGTCGTATTCGAGCCGATGGGACATGATGACCACCAGAGTCCGGGGGGTCAGCCGGACGTGGGCCGACAGATCGTCCCGGGGACAGACGACGGTTCGGGCGTTGGGAAACCGTTCCTCCGTGGCAAAGGCGGCTCGCTCATCCACAACGGTCACGTCGTATCCCAACCGGTTGGCAAGCGAGACGAGAGGAATCGTGTCGTGACCCGCTCCAAACAGGATCAACCGATCCCGGCCCAGCGCCGTGTCAAGAAACACGTCCACCTCATCGTCCCCGACCCGGAAGGTCTCCAGTTTGGACGTTACCCCGACCCGGTCGAACAACTCCAGGACATGGTCCGCCACCGCCCGGTTCAGGTTCTCCTTCCCCAGGGACCCCTGCTGAATTCCCTCGGACGAAACCAACAACCGGGTACCCGTTTGAGAATCCTTGGCCTGGTCGGATCGGCCCACGTTGGTGGCCAGAACGGAATTCTTTCCGGCCTTTAACGCACCCACCCAGTCACGAAGCAATTGGTCGTTGGAGAACGGCTCAACGAACACCTCGACCGCTCCGCCTCGTCCCAGCCCGAGCTCCCAGCACCGGTCCTTGTCCAGATCGAACTCAACCCGGCGGGGCTGATCGGACTCCAGGACTTCCTTCGCCACCCCGGGCAGCTTCTCGGTCAACGGTCCCCCGACCAGGTTCCCGAACGTCCTGAGTTGCTCGTCGATCAGAATTCGCTGACCGGGAAGGCGATGCGTATAACCAACCGTGTCGATCAAGGTCGCCAGCCCATACCTCTCCCCCGCTTCGGTGTCCTCCAGAAAATCCAGAAATTGTTCACGATTCATGAGAAAGCCTCCGCGACCAATGACCTGAAAAATCGAACTGAGGGGCTGCACCGTTCCTGGAAAAACTGTCTTCTCCCTGACCGACCGGCTCCCGCTCGTCATGCGAATCGCTTACGGGGGGGTGAACAGCTTCCCCCGCTCCGGAAGGGCGACCGGGTCAAGCCTGCTCAACGGAAGGAATGCTCCTCGTGACCGGCCCGTCAGTCTGACTTGAAACCCAACCGGTGTAAACAGCGCTTCCGGCCAAAACGGTACGAACAGGCGATTCCCGACGGAGGTCGGGGGGAACGCTCAACAGCCGACCGCGCCCCCCTGGAAGTCGGTCCCAACACAAACCGTCGGACTGAATTCCGACCGGCGAAGCGACATACTCCAAGCAACCAAAGAAACCACCAACAAGTACCCCGCGCTCACCGGTGTGCGACGGACCCGACTGCATGAACCTCCCCGGCTGTCGTTCCCGCGGGAGGAGTCATTTGGTCAACCGGCTGAAAGGAAACAAACGGAACAAACAGGACCAGAAACAGCACCAGGCAGAAGCCCCACTGCTTGAGAATGCCGGCCGGACGGTT
This sequence comes from uncultured bacterium, assembly GCA_964413525.1. Lineage (GTDB taxonomy): Bacteria > T1Sed10-126 > T1Sed10-126 > T1Sed10-126 > CAYPTI01 > CAYPTI01. Next base: position 13,444 of record CAYPTI010000022.1, read on the forward strand.
CTTGCACCACCGGATGACGGGTGGAAACAACAAAACCGGGAGAAAGATGACTGAATTGGACGGATGAAGAAGGAGGCCGACCACTCCCACCGCGAACCACAGCCAGCCCACCGCCGTCCAGTTCGTCGGCAGGACCGATTGACCGATTCCCATGACCTCCCGTTCACCACTCATCGGGACCGCTCCTCCCGTCCGTTCTTCGCGATCATACCTCCCAAAAATATGCCATACTCCCACGGTCATTCAAAGCTGGAGTGCATTTGAACAGGGGACCCGAACCGAGTTCTGTTCGGCAGCCAAACACGGGCGACGACGGGCTGAGCAACCTTCTCTCCGGCACTCAAACGCTCGTTTACGACCCGGGAAACACAAGGTACATTGGGTCGATCAAGAATCCGCCGACGAATTCTATTTTTTACGAAGGGTTCCAATCCAACATGGGCACGACGATTCTCCCCCCGGCGACCCTTGTTCTCCCCGCTGCCGTGACCCGTCCCACCTTCTGGTTGATCGGCGACACGGGAGTTACTGTCTTCTATTTGCTTTCGTTTCTGGCTCTGGCGGTGTTCTTTTACGGGATTTACCGACGATTTCGCGTCTACTGGGAGGGCCAGGAGGACCCCCTTCCCCGGTTCCGAAACGCCTTCGAGCGGATTACCCGTTCCTTCGAGACGATGGGCACCCACTCGAACCTCACCTACCAGGACCTCTACTCCGGCATCATGCATTTCTGTATCTCCTGGGGATTTATCGTCCTGTTTATCGCCACGACGATCCTGTTCCTGGAGCTGGACGTCGCCCGGCTCCTGTTCGGGGTCTCGTTCTTCCAGGGGGACTTCTACCTGACCTTCAACATCCTGGTCGACGGACTGGGAATGCTGTTCGTGGTCGGGACGACCATGGCGCTGATCGCCCGTTACTCTCCACTCCGGGAGCGGGTCTGGGGGAAACACACCAGTTTTGAGGACGATCTGTTTATCTGGACGTTCTTCGTCCTGGCCGTGGGCGGATACCTGCAGTCCGGCCTGGGCATCCTCGGCCGCGAGTTTCCGTCGTTTGAGGTGACCAGCTACGTCGGGTGGAGCGTCGCGTCGTTGCTCTCCCTCCTCGGGTTCACACCCGAACTCGCCCAGTCAATGTATGCTCCGGCCTGGTGGTCCCATTCCATCATCGCGCTGCTCTGGATCGCCTGGCTTCCGTTTGCCAAACCGTTCCACATGATCTCCAGCCTGCTGAACCTCGTGTTCGAAGATGAAAAGGCGGGGGTTCGACTCACCCGGGTTCCCGAGGACACCCCACCGGAGGAGATCGGCTACACGTCCATCGAGGACCTCTCCTGGAAACAGCAGCTGGACCTGGACGCCTGCACGAAATGCGGCCGGTGTACCGCCGTCTGTCCGGCCAACTCCGCCGGACGTCCCCTCGACCCCAGGGACGTCATCCTCGATCTAAAACAGCACCGGGATGACCTCGAGGCCGGCGACGATGAGTTAACCATTATCGGCGCCGACGATCCCAGCGTCATCCGGCGGGAAACCATGGACGCCTGCCTGTCCTGCATGGCCTGCATGGACGCGTGCCCGGTAGCCATCGAACACGTTCCCCAGTTTACCGAGATGCAGCGCCGACTGGTGGAAACCGGGGAGATGAACGAAAACCTCCAGGACGTCATGATGGATATTTTTCAGAAGGGCAACTCCTTCGGGGAATCCGCCCGGAAGCGGGCCGACTGGGTTGAGGAACTGGACTTCGAGATCCAGGACGCCCGGGAGGAATCCGTGGAGTTTCTCTGGTACGTGGGGGACTACCCCAGCTACGACGACCGACAACAACAGGTCGCCCGATCGCTCGCCACCCTGTTTGACGAGGCGGAGGTCGATTTCGGGATCCTGTTCGAGGACGAAAAAAACGCCGGAAACGACGTCCGCCGGGTCGGGGAGGAGGGGCTGTACGAGATGCTCGTGGAGGAAAACATCGAATCCTTTGAATCGGTTGAATTCGACAAAATCGTCTGCACCGATCCCCACGCCTTCAACACCTTCCAAAACGAATACCCGGACTTCGACTGGGAGGAGAAACCGACCTATCACTTCACCCAGGTGCTGGAAGAATTGCTCAACGAGGACCGCCTTCCGCTGACGGGGGATGAACTGAACTACACGGTGACCTACCACGACCCCTGTCACCTGGGCCGATTTAACGATGTCTACGAATCCCCCCGGAACATCATCCGGGCCACCGGCTGTGAGCTCTACGAAATGCCCCGCAACCGTTCGAGTTCCTTCTGCTGCGGAGGCGGGGGCGGCGGACTCTGGATGGACTTCGACGACGAGCCCAAGCCGAGCGAGGAACGGCTCCGCGAAGCGCTGGAGGACACGGAGGCGGGCCAGGCGATCGAAAAGTTCGTCATCGCCTGCCCGATGTGCGGAACCATGTTCGAGGACGGTCGAAAAACGGGGGGCTTCGAGGACAGCATCGAAATTATCGACATTGCCGAGCTGGTGGCGGAAGCCCTGGCCACCCGGGAGGTTCCCGCCTGAGGCCTCCCTCCCTTTCCTTCCTGCTCGCCGATTCCGCCGGACGGGTTCTCAAGCGGGGGAGCTTGGAAAACCCTGGTCCGTTACGGCCCCTCAAACGTTCTGTTGGACGATGTCAGGACGATATTTTCCTTTGCTTCATCCGGGGGAACCGCCGACCCGCGCTAACCCGTAAACAACCATCGATACCGATTCGAGAATAAGGTGCTCACCCCGGACGACGCCGTCAGGACCCGGTGTACGACGGGTTGGACGAAACCCGGCCGGAAAACGGTACAGCATCGTGGAAGGATTCAGCTAAGTTTGTGTCCTGAGGGTGTGTACATTCGGTCTTCAAACGGGTTTGATTTCGCCAACTCTGGAACCTTCGCGATCCACCAACCGTCACGAACGGCCTGAACCGACGCGGGATAAACAACTTGATCCGGGAGGCGAAATCACCTCGGGGAACAACAACCCACTTCATAAAAAAATAGGCCGGAGGGAACGAGTCCCTCCGGCCTACTGACGGTCCAATTTATCTCACAAACGAAGCGGAAACCTGTCCCTCACATTCCGGACTGATCGGGCGCTCCAATCGCGATCGGTCGGACCGGAGACTGGGCGGCTCCTCGAACGTTCAGAGGAAAGACCATGGTACAGGACGTCCATACTTCGTCCTCCGCCATCTCGGCAAGCCGGGCGTTCTGAATCTGATGGATGCCGGCCTGGGTCAGGTTGTGGTGGTGAACGCCAAACGGCAGATCCTGCGGCATGCCCTCCGTCAACTCGGCCTGACCTCGGAGTTTTCCTTCCGGGGCCGGGTCGGTGAAGGGGTTGTCCAGAGCAACCAGTGTGATGGCGTGCTCCTCCAGGTAGTCCACCGATGCGTAGGCGAGGCCGGGACCCTGGGTGTAGTAAATGCTGTCTTCGGCCGGGTCCTGCCAGTGACGTTCCCATCCGGTGTAGATGTAGAGTACATCCCCGGGAAGCAGGCCTCGGTCTCCAAGACCCTGGGCCTCAAGCATGCCTTCAATGTCCTCGGGGGTGATGATGTCTCCGTCTTCCAACGGCTCTCCGTCTCCCACGTACTCCTGAGCGTCCAGCAACACCGCACTGGTCACGATCGGGGGAACGTTTTCCATTCCGAGCCGTTGAAGGGGACCTTCGGATCCGGGCTGAACCTCGTCGTGGGTGTAGCCGCCGTAGTACATCAGGTCCTCGGCGGGAAACTCGCCCTCGCCGTCCCACATCTCGGGCAGGTACCCGAAGTGACCGAGGGCGTCGAACTGGGTTCCCTGCCCGCCGATGCTCCCGCTGGTAAGTTCGTGGTGAAATCCGTGACGGCTGTACGGAACTCCCGACGGCGGGTTAAAGGTGTAGTCGACCGGTTCGGCAAAGGGGGATTGGGGCATCGTCTCGGATCGTTCATGTCCCAGCTCGTAGGACTGGGCGCGAGCGCTGGTTAGATGAGGGGCACAACGCATCCAGGTCCCCTGTCCCTGCGTGTTGGCCATGCCCCGCTCGTCCCCTTCGGACCAAGGCGGAGTCGGGACCATTTCCTGGGAGCGCTCGATCGCACGATCCTGAGAAAGGGGTGCACAGGCGACCAGTACGACCGAAACGATCGCAGTCAATATAAACGGTAAGGTACGTCGGAACATCGAGTTTCCTCCTCGAAGAGAAATCCTGACAATCTTGTTTCATTCCACATCAATACACAGTGAACAAAGAAATTAGTTTTTGGATCCGGCCAACACCTCCTTCGGCAAACAGGGTTCCAACTCCATCCGGGGTTTCGGGTAAACCAACCAATCAAAATCAATCCGCAAAACAGGGACCATGCGTCGCGATTGAAAGAACGAACTCAGCGGAGGTTGTCATCCGGCGGCTCGACGGTCCATCCGCCCGACCCAACACCGGAAACGAATGCGCGGAAAGCCGATCCAACCCATCAAACCGTTGGTTGACCGGGCTCGGGACCCGTTTTACCTCGGTAGGTTTCCATCGGGGAATCGCTGACATCCCGATCAACCGGTCGGGCTCACGAACCACCCGGATCAATCCTGACAAACCCGGAAACGAACCCGTACCCACATTGTGTGGGGAACGGACCGTTGTCAAGACCAAGACCCTTCTGGAACCTCTCGCATGGGCGAGGACCCGTTTTCCTCCCCTCCTCCGGATGACCGGACGAAGATGCGGTCAGCTCCGTTGGTGCGAGTCGGCCTCAATCGGCGGTGGAAGGTTTCCCGTCCAGTCAGAACGATACCTCTTTATGGCATGCAGGTTCCGTGATTAGATACAGTTATATCATTCAACTGAAAGGGTGGTATGGATGGCGAGGACCACGAACCGTGGATTCGGAAGTTCCTTTTTTCCGACCAACTGGACCCGTGGAGGGTGGTTTTTCTTCCTGCTGGCGCCCGGCTTGCTTCTGCTGGATCTGTACGAACTGAGCCCCTCGCTGATGCCCTGGCTTGATTCGGCCCTTCCGATGATGGATCTAACCGAAACTTCGTTCTTCTTCTTCCAGCCGGACCAAACCCTGGTTCACGCCTGGGCCCTGTTCACCACCACGTTCCTGGTCTGTCTGCCCGTGGTCTTCGCCCTGGCCTACTTTCATCGATCTCCCTTCCTGGAAACCGTTCTCATCATGGGGATCGTTCTGTTCGTCAGCGGCCTGATCGGCTACACCCTGTTCGACACCCTGGCCGGGTTCATGGAAGTCACCCAGGAACGCTGGCTGGATTATTACAGCTGACGTGGGATAAAACGGCACGGTAGGTCTTCGGATCACATTTGACTGTCCGATCCTTAAGCGTTCCTCCCGAGAAGGGAAAATACGGGTTCAGACAGCGGCTCGGAGAGAGGGAATCAGCCCCTCAATTCGATCAACCCTGCGGTCACGTCGGATCATCGGAGCCCTCCAGGGTTCCTCCCGTTTGGTTGAGAAGGATCTTGAACTCGTCCTTCGGAATCGGGCGGCAAAAATAAAATCCCTGACAGAGGGAGCAGCCCAGATCGATCAGGACCGCTCGTTCCTCTTCCCGTTCCACCCCTTCCACGAGGACGGTCAGATTCAGGGCCCCGGCCAGCCGAACCATGGACTCCACCAGTCGATTCTTCCGGGAACTCTCATGAATGCCCTGGATAAAACTCCGGTCAAGTTTCAAAATATCAAACGGTAGATTGATCAGGGAGTCAAAGTTTGAGTATCCCGTCCCAAAATCATCCACCGCCACAGTGCTCGACGTGGACTTCTGAGACAGACGCCGTCGGCGGCATACTTCTCAGATCG